>NC_015276.1:2739807-3044230 GCF_000192865.1 Marinomonas mediterranea MMB-1 | reverse complement strand
ATATATTTGAGCCTACTAAAGAGAATAAAGAAGCATTTGATGCAGCCTTTAGCGCCTTTGCGGAAAAGGTGAAGAAGTACAATTTAGAGGATCGTTTTTCCGATGCGATGACGCCTTACTTAGCGGGTCTTTCCGTATTTGACGATGCGACCAAGCAATACAGCGAGTTACAGAGTCAATTTACGAGTGCGAGTGACGCTTTGAGCAGTGTACATCAATCTGCTTCGGCTTTTATGCAAAGTTTAGTGTCGAGTGCTCGAAGCGCTGCGCAACACAGTTCATCGCAAGCGAAAGTCAGTCTTTTGGCTGTGAGCATTATTGTGGCTGTCGTAGCAGCACTGATGATGATGGGCATTGGCCGCAGTGTAAATAATATGATGAGTCAAATTATTGCAGACCTAGGCAAAATTAAAGACGGGGATTTAACCGCTCAACTGGCTGTGAACAAAGCGCGAGGTGATGATTTTGATCAGCTCTGTGGCTCCGTAAATGAAATGACGGAAGGCTTGGGAGGTGTAATCGGTGATGTGATGTCGACGACTCAGGATGTGAATGACAAAGTCACTGAGCTAAATTCAGCGGTGTCGAGCATCACAAAAAGCAACCTCTCGGTTAGCCAACAAACCATTGAACTGGCGTCTTCTACACAGCAAATTTCTGCGACGATTTCGGATATTTCTGCAACGACCAACGATTTGAGTACGCAATCAAACGATACTTATGACTCTGCGAAAAAGGGCGCAGAAACCATCAATGATGCGCTTTCTAACCTTAGCAATACTATCGATATAGTGAACCGAACCAGTGTGAAATTGAATGAGCTGGGTGTCTTATCGAAGGATATTGACGACGTTATTGCGATGATTAATGATCTTGCTAATCAAACCAATTTGCTGGCGTTGAATGCCGCTATTGAAGCTGCTCGTGCGGGTGAGGCAGGTCGTGGTTTCTCTGTTGTCGCGGATGAAGTTCGGTTACTAGCCGAAAAAACCGTAGAGGCAACGTCTTCGATTACGGAAATTGTGAACACCATTCAATCCTCGACAGAGGAAGCGATAACAACCATGAGTAGTGGTCAGGAAAGCTTAAAAGCGATCGAACAATTGAGCGAAAATGCAGGCTTAGCGATTCGTGAAATAGAGCAAAATGCGCAAATGAGTTCCGCTACGTCGAATGATATGGCGCAGGCCGTCAAAGACATCTCTCAAACCGTGGCTCATATGAATGACGAAATGGACAATGTTGCACAGCTGCTCAAGACGGATCATGAATTTATTTCCAGTATTGGCAGCAATGCAGGCGATATTTACGAGCAAGTTCATCATCTAGATAGTAAAACTCGAACCTTTACTATCTAGACAGGGTATCTAGATGATCAAGCGTCTAACCTTGTATTCGCAATAAGCTATTTTCCAATAAAAAGCGCTATGTTGATTAGCGCTTTTTATTGAGATGCAATTAGTTGGAAAAGTGAGTAAGAAAGAAAAACTTACCTTTCCCAATAAGCTTCCTCTAGGCTGTCTTCTCTTTCTGGTAAACCTTTACTTAAACGTGGTGCGTTTTGCGCCAAAATCTCGTAACTCACGCGATTCGAGTATTTACAGATTTGAGCGAAGGAAGAGTAGGCGAGAAACGGCGCGGTATGTTTACTCGAACTTGGAACGGCTTGCTTATGATAGTGATTAGCTGAAATGTCGTGCAGCAACGCCGACAGTGCGCCATCACCAGCGCCATTTGTGTTCTTTATTTTTTCTGGGCCACCCATGTAAGGGTCAATATGAGAGTACACCTTCATTGGTTTCTTACAAAGGTTTCGCTTCATTGGGCGGCTAAACTCCCAACGATTGAAATCCGCGAGATCATCTGACTTTATCGGGTTGCTCGTTCCTCTTTTTAGTGAGTTTTCTACGTGCCCACATAGATACAAGCCTTCCGGCCCGTTTGTCAGCAGCACCATATCCACATCATCAAGAATGACTTTAGCGGCTAATAGCGGCTCTTTATGACCCGTTAATGCTTGTGCTTCTAACTCGTTCATTGCGAGCACAGTAACGTAATCGCGAATGAGCGCTAACAGCTCTTCTCGGTTTTCTTCTACTAAATGTTGTGTGCCGAGTGTGAGTACGACTGGCACATCGTGCTTTTTCGCATCTTGCAGTGCTTTTAGCATGGCGGGTTTGATCGGTTTGCCTTCATGCCTCAACGGATAGGCGCAGGTTACTAAAGAAGCGCTGCCAGCAATGATGTCTTCAGGAATGTGGTTTTCATTAAGTTCATCCATATCGCCCGGTGAAATGGCAAAGGTGCGCTCACCATCGGGCGTGATAAGTGTCACGCCGCGACCAATATCGCCGCTGACGCCCTGTAGATGGCTCATATCAACTTTGCTGCTGGTGGTGCATACATAGTGGTATTCAGGCGAACCTAACGCGATATTTGAGGACATAACGCCAAGTAAAACGGATTTATCGTCGGCCAATACTGAGTAGTTGTGAATGGTGTTGGCAATTGTTCCACCGGCAAAGTGGTCGGAAATACTGTTGTTCTTCATCAACTCCGCGTAGATTTTTTGTGCGGTATCAACATCGATTAGATTAGATAAGCCTTTTTTAATTGCGAACTTTTCTAAAAAAGCATCGTCGATGTTCGCGACGACATCTACAATAGTTTCATCTAACCCAACAATATAGGTATCCTTATTAGGCCTGACTTCAGTAGAAGGTAAAATGGCTTTTTCTTGGGATACTGGGAAGTAATGTTTGAGCTTTCGTCGGCCAGGAAATTTCATGCAGTGTGTCCGTCTTGATCGTGCTTATATTTAAGCAGCGGATAATATCAGATTTTTGACCCATCGGGCAGGATTAAGCTTATGGCGTCAGTTAATTAGAGTCAGTAAATGAACGAATCACAATTAAATAGATACAGTCGCCAGTTATTGCTACCTAACTTTGATATTGAAGGCCAACTTAATCTTAGTAGTAAACGTGCATTAATTGTAGGTGTTGGTGGGTTAGGTAACATTGCGGCGACGTATTTAGCAGGCGCAGGCGTTGGCACGTTAACCTTGTTGGACGACGATTGTATTGAAGAAAGCAATTTACCTAGACAAGTTCTATTTAATGAGAGCAATGTCGGCGAAAGTAAGGCGAAAGCGGCTAAAGATTTGTTAAACGCAAAAGCATCTGACGTTACGATCAATGCAGTCGAGAGTAAATTAAACGAGCACAATGCGGAGGCATTGGTCTCGGAAGTGGACGTTGTATTAGACTGCACAGACAATTTTAAAACGCGTAAATTACTGCATAGAGCCTGCTATAAGGCTAAGGTTTCTTTAGTAAGTGGTGCGGCCATTCGTTGGGAAGGGCAGTTGATCACGTTTCGATACGACACAGATGCGTCTCCTTGCTATGAATGTTTGTACCCAGAGTTGTCCGATCAAGCGTTAAGTTGTAATGAAAACGGCATAATGGGTCCAGTTGTGGGGGCAATGGGGGTGATGCAGTCTCTCGATGCTGTAAAACTGTTGAGTGACAAAGGTGAAGTTGCTCACGGTCGTTTGAAGATTTTTGATGGGTTTGCTGGAAGCTGGCGTGAAATGACCTTAACGCAAGATCCAGAATGTGCGTTATGTGCGCTTGAAAAATCATAGCGAGTCCCTATTTAAACAATTAAAGAAATTCTCTAAGCATTTGGCGTTTTTTCCGTTATCATCTCGCCAAATGATATTACAAGCCTTTTAAGGAGCGCTTAAATGAGCGAAGTTAAACACGCAAAATTATTGATCTTAGGTTCAGGCCCAGCGGGTTATACCGCCGCAGTCTACGCAGCACGTGCAAACCTAAGCCCTGTTATGGTGACAGGAATGCAAATGGGCGGCCAGCTAACGACCACGACCGAAGTGGACAATTGGCCTGGTGATGATCAAGGCGTTCAAGGTCCAGAGCTTATGGAACGTATGCGTAAGCATGCAGAGCGTTTCGAAACTGAAATTATTTTTGATCATGTCGGTAAAGTGGATCTGCAACAGCGTCCATTCCGTCTTGAAGGTGACAGCGGTGTCTACACATGTGATGCGTTGATCATTGCGACGGGTGCAAGTGCACAATACCTTGGTCTAGAAAGCGAAACTAAGTTTATGGGACAAGGCGTTTCTGCTTGTGCCACTTGTGATGGCTTTTTCTATCGCGGTAAAGACGTAGCTGTAATCGGTGGCGGCAACACTGCTGTTGAAGAGGCGCTTTACCTTGCCAACATAGCGAACTCAGTGACGGTTGTTCATCGTCGTGACAAGTTCCGTTCTGAGAAGATTTTGTCTGACAAGCTGCTTGAGAAAGCAGAAAACGGCAATGTAAAAATCGAATGGAACTCTCAACTTGACGAAGTATTGGGTGATGATGCGGGTGTAACAGGCATTCGTATCCTAAATAACCAATCTGGTGAGAAGAAAGATCTTGAAATTGCAGGTCTATTTGTTGCGATTGGTCACAAGCCAAATACAGACATCTTTGAAGGCCAGCTAGAAATGAAAGATGGCTATATTAAAGTTCAGTCAGGTTTGGAAGGTAACGCGACTCAAACGAGCATCCCAGGCGTTTATGCTGCGGGTGACGTTATGGACCATATCTACCGTCAAGCAATTACATCTGCGGGTACAGGCTGTATGGCTGCCCTTGATGCAGAAAAATTCCTAGACGATATGGAATAATCTGTAACGCATTACAGAACGAAAAAAGCCGATGCAAATGATATTTGCATCGGCTTTTTTGTAGCAGTTAAATCGCTGAATTATTGAGCGTTATACGCTTCAACACCTTCAACGAGTGCTTTGCGTGCTTCGTCAGCATTCGCCCAGCCATCAACTTTAACCCACTTACCTTTCTCAAGTGTCTTGTAGTTTTCGAAGAAGTGTTCGATTTGGTCACGTAGAAGCTGAGGAATGTCTTCAACGTCTTGGACGTTAGCGTATTCTTTGCTTAGTTTCTCGTGTGGTACAGCAACCAATTTTGCGTCTACACCCGCTTCGTCTGACATGTTTAGAACGCCAACAGGACGACAACGAATAACAGAACCCGCTACAACAGGGTAAGGCGTGATAACCAATACGTCGACTGGGTCGCCGTCGTCAGCAAGAGTATTGTTAACGTAACCGTAGTTTGCAGGGTAGAACATTGGAGCAGTCATGAAACGGTCAACGATTAGAGCGTCCATGTCTTTGTCTACTTCATACTTAACGGGGTTCGCTTCAGCTGGGATTTCGATGATTACGTTGATATCGTTTGGCACATCGCGGCCAGCAGGAATGTTATTAAAGCTCATTGTGTGTCTTCCAATGGTGTTATAAATGCCGAGCATTATAGAAGTTGGGAAGTCTTCGAACAAGTGCCTCGTCCTTTATTGCGACTATAGTTTGACGTTTTCTTCTCAGCTGTTTATTTGAGGGTGAGGTCGATTTATGAGGCGAAAAAGCGAATATTCGTAAAAAATAATAGAAAAAGTTAAGAAAAAGGGGGAGAGTTACGCTATAAGTTATTGCTTTCTTTCCAGATTTAGCTAATCTTAGCAAAGTGATCAAATTCTAGTCGAGAGGACGAGATGACGAAATCTGAGCTGATAGAAATGTTAATCGATCAGCAATCTCATTTGCCTGTGAAAGATGTGGAGCTCGCAATAAAAGCGGTTCTGGATCATATGTCTGAATCTTTGGCAAATGGTGAGCGCATCGAAATTCGCGGCTTTGGTAGTTTCTCACTGCACTATCGAGCACCAAGAGTAGGCCGCAACCCAAAAACGGGTGAATCTGTGGAACTTACCGCTAAATATGTTCCGCATTTTAAGCCCGGTAAAGAACTGCGAGAACTCGTAAATTTGGATGATACAGCTCATCATGAGCTTAATTAATGTGTAAGCGTACTCGAAATTTACACCAGACAACGGCATAATGTAGCGACAGTATTTTTAGGTGGGGACATTATGTTGAAATGGCTTAAACGCGTGCTGTTAGCCGCGTTGCTTATCGTTTTTCTAGTTGTCGGTGTGTTTTTCTCTATTCGCAACCCACAATTGATTACTTTGGACCTCGTTGTATGGCATGGTCCAGAGTTAAGTATCGCTCTCTACCTTATCTTAGCCTTCGCTGCTGGCGCTATTGTTGCCTTGCTGGCAAGTTCTGTTACGCTATTACGTTCTGACCGCCAAATAAAACTCCTATCCAAAAAGCTTGATAAAAATAGATCTGAGTTAGACTCTCTTCGCAAAGCCTCTCTGACGAAAGAGCTTGCGGTTAGCGAGGAGTAGACACACTTGACCGAGTTGGGGTTGTTTCTTGTTCTTTTTATTGCTCTGTTCGTTGGATGGGTGATGGGACGACGTCGTTCTGAAAAGCCGACGAAGCAAGAACTCAAAACCATTTCTTCAGACTACTTTCGTGGTTTAAATCACTTATTGAACGGGCAACAGTCCGAAGCGATTGACGCGTTTGTAGACTCTCTGGAAGTCAACTCCGAAACCTTTGATATTCACCTAACCCTCGGGAATTTGTTTCGAAAAAAAGGTGAGATAGAGAAGGCCATTAATGTCCATCAAAACTTGTTGGCACGTCCAGACATTGGTGAGCGTGAAATGCGCTTGGTTCAATTAGAACTGGCAAGTGACTTTATGTCAGCGGGTTTGCTAGACCGTGCGGAACGGTTGCTATTAAACATTGCTGCTAGAAAAACAGAGTTTCAAGCGCAAATCCTCACTTTACTCATCGACTTATATGAGTTTGAGCAAAGTTGGGACAAGGCCATTCGGATCAGCGAGCAATCACAAAAAGCAAAGCCGTCGGTAAAAGAAGCGCAACGTTTGGCACACTTTCACTGTGAGCTGGCGCAAGTTCAAGTAAAGAAAGAACAATGGAAACAAGCATTCACTCATTTTCGTAACGCGTTGGATGCGGACCCCAAATGTGTTCGTGCCAGTGTTGGTATGGCAGAGGTATTGTGTGAGCAAAGGCGTTACCGTGATGCCATAAAAGAGCTTAAAAACGTCGCGGAACAAGATCCTGATTTTATCCCTGTTATATTACCTAACTTAAAAGACGCGTATCAAAGGGTGTGGTCTGGAAGTGGCTATCACCAATTTCTGGTTGAGCAAAATAAAGACCATTCATCGGCGTCCTTAATTTTGGCGCTCGCTAAGCACTATGCTCAGGATGATAAACGGTTTGCAGAGCAGTTTTTGATTGAACAGCTTCGCATTCACCCTACAATTAAAGGGTTTAAAGAGCTCATTCAAATGCAACTCTCTGAAAGTCAGGGCGTCAACGAGCAGCATTTGAATGTCCTTTTTGAGCTGATCGATCAGCTTACGAAAGCGAAGCATAAATTCCAGTGCCGCCAATGTGGCTTTTCTGGGCATCAACTACACTGGCAATGTCCGAGCTGTAAAAGCTGGGGATCAGTGAAACCTATACACGGTCTTGAAGGCGAATAATCTCAAGGCGAAATTGAAAGAAAGAGGAATACGAATGACCTGCCAATCCCCAATTGTGGTGGCTTTAGATTTTCCAACACCTGCTCAAGCAATCGATATGGCGAAACGCTTAGATCCAGCCCTTTGTCGAGTAAAGGTCGGGAAAGAATTATTTACTAAAGCAGGTCCTGCAATTTTAGATGAATTGCATGCATTAGGGTTTGATATCTTTTTGGATCTTAAATTCCATGATATCCCTAATACGGTTGCAAACGCGGTGTCTGTTGCGGCCAAAGCGGGGGTTTGGATGGTGAATGTTCATGCATCTGGCGGTCGTCGTATGATGGAAGCTTCCGCAAATGCGCTGGCTAACATCCAAGATCATAATACCTTGCTGATTGCTGTAACGGTATTGACGAGTATGGATCAGACGGACTTGCAAGAAATTGGTATCGATTTGTCTCCAAGAGATCATGTCTTGCGCCTAGCAAATTTGGCGAAGTCGTCTGGCATGGACGGCGTAGTCTGCTCCGCACAAGAGTCTCAAATGTTGTCATCTGAGCTTGGCAAAGATTTTGTACTTGTAACACCGGGAATTCGCCCTATTGGATCTGATCAAGGTGATCAAAAACGCATTTTAACGCCCGCTGAAGCAATGGTGCAGGGCAGCCACTATTTGGTCATGGGTCGTCCAATTACTCAGGCCGCTGACCCAATTGCTGTGTTGATGCAAACGAACAAAGACCTCGGTGTTGCTTAGTGTAAGCTTAGCTTGAGCAACTACCGCGCTGCTTTTTCTGGCGAGAAGCGAAGATCTTTCTAGTAAGCTGTTGAGTTAAACGAGCAATCGAGCTAGGCTATCACGTAAGCCGACTCAGGTGAGTCGGCTTTTTTGTGTCTTTTAAAGACGTTTTACTGTGAAACCATGAAGGTTTCGAATTCAGATAAGGAAGTTAAAATATGCTAAATACCGCCATTCAATTATGGGCGCGCACTGCTGCGTGTGCCACACTCTTACTCTCTCTATTGTGTTTCTCGACCGCTGCACTTGCGGTAACGCCACTGGACGTTAATGCTGCGACCGCAGAGGAACTTGCGTTGATATTAAAGGGTGTGGGAACCTCAAAAGCCCAAGCCATTGTCACGTACCGTAATGAACACGGTGCATTTGCAAGCATCGAAGATCTCGTGAATGTAAAAGGCATCGGCTCATCGTTACTGGAAAAGAATCGCAGCTTTATTCGAGTCGCGAAAGAAACGGACTAGTCGTTAATTTGTACTAGTTTGTTCTCTTCAGCACTTCCTCATGTGCGTGCCTGCTGAAAAGTACGTTTAGCATGGGGAAGTGCGTTTAGTGGCTC
Organism: Marinomonas mediterranea MMB-1; assembly: GCF_000192865.1. Lineage (NCBI taxonomy): Bacteria > Pseudomonadati > Pseudomonadota > Gammaproteobacteria > Oceanospirillales > Oceanospirillaceae > Marinomonas > Marinomonas mediterranea. Next base: position 3,035,417 of record NC_015276.1, on the reverse strand, counting down.
CTTTCACTGATAAGCTCAACTAACAAATTCAGCTAAGAAGCCTCTAACAATGTTTCGACGGCTTGATGTTGGGTTAAAAAAATGTCGCCGGACAAATGCTGAATAAAAGTGGTGTTCTTCAGTTTGTCCATGACAGGGCCTTTGACTTCAGAAAGGTGCAGCTTTATCCCTGCTGATTGCAACCGAGCGTGGATCATTTCAATACTTTCCAGTGCACTCGAGTCAATCATATTAATAGCAGTGCACATCAGAACAACATGCTTAACATCGCACTGGTGGGCAACTAAGTAATTTACTCTGTCTTCTAAAACTCGTGCATTGGCAAAAAACAGATTCTCATCGATTCGCACTGTAATGATAGAAGGGTGTGTTTCTACCTCAAACCGTTTTATGTTTCGAAAGTGCTCTGTCCCTGGTACTTTGCCGACGACGGCGATGTGAGGGTGACTGGTATGCCATAGAAATAGCATAACCGAGAGCCCAACGCCGGTCATAATGCCCGCCTCGACACTGACTAATAGTACGACTAAAAACGTGGCGATCATCGCCGCCGCGTCGTGTTTTGAGTACTTCCAAACCGATAGAAACGTTTTGATATCGATAAGTTGTACAACAGAAACAATAATAGTCGCAGCAAGCACCGCATTGGGTAGATAATAAAAAGCGTCGGTTAAATAACTGAGCGTAATCAAGATAAATAAGGCGGTTAAAATGCCTGTCATAGGAGTTCGAGCACCAGCATCGAAGCTGACCACAGAGCGAGAGAACCCACCCGTTACTGGGAAGCCCGTACTCATGGCGGAGCTAATATTCGCAGCGCCAAGGCCGATAAGTTCCTGGTTTGGGTCGATACTTTGTCGTCGCTTTGCTGCAAAAGATTGTGCGACCGACACAGATTCAACAAATCCTACAATACTAATGAGCACAATAGAGGGAAGTAGTTCAGATAGTGTGCTCATTTCCCACTCAGGAAAAGCGAATGCAGGTAGGCCATTTGGTACGACACCAACGACACTCACGTCCGCTTTGATCAGTTCAAACCAAATAACCGAAAGCGTTGCTAATAAAACGACAAAGACAGGTGAGGCTTTGGCGACCAATTGGCTCGTGTTTCGAGCGAGACCGAAGCGTTGTAGCATCTCAGGTAAGTAACGTCTAAACCCAATGAGCACGGTAATGGAAGCTACTCCAAGAGCAAAGGTAACATAGTTACTGTTTGGAGCGTTTTCCGCCAAAGAGTGCATGAGCTCAGGCAAATTGTGCCCATTGGCGCGAATACCCAATAAGTGCTTAAACTGCCCGACCGCAATGATGATCGCAGAAGCACTGATAAAGCCCGATATGACAGGGTGGCTAAGAAGGTTCGCTAAGAACCCCAGTTTTAACATGCCCATTCCGAGCAGAAACAGGCCAGACGTTCCCGCCAAGAGAATCGTTATAGCGGTATATTCTGCCGTCCCGGGGGCGGCGAACTCCAACGCAGCGGCGCCAGTCATCATAGAGACAACCGCCACTGGGCCGACGGCAAGCGTGCGGCTGGAACCAAATATAGCATACGCCACAAGCGGCAAAATGCTGGCGTATAGACCGACTTCTGGCGATAACCCTGCGAGCATGGCGTACGCAAGACTTTGGGGGATCAGCATAACAGTGACGATAACGCTTGCTACCAAGTCGGCTTGAAAGTCCGACTTTTGATAGGTCTTTAGCCAGCTAATGGCAGGGATATACCGGTCAATATTCATTTCGGTTCGCTTCTTTTGCTTGATTTCTAAACGGCGTTTAACGGTATTTTTAAATAACGAATGCCGTTGTCTTCAGCTGGTGGTAGCTCGCCCGCTCGCATGTTTACTTGCACTGAGGGAAGAATCAGTTTCGGCATGCTAAGTGTTTTGTCCTTCGTCGTGCGCATCTCACAAAACTCGCCTTCGGAGACACCGCTATGAATGTGTGCATTTGAGCGCTTTTGTTCAGCCACCGTCGTCTCCCATTGGTACTCATCTCGACCGGGGGCTTTGTAGTCATGACACATAAAGAGTCGAGTGCTGTCGGGGAGGGCGAAAATACGTTGTATGGATCGATACAAGGTACTGGCATCGCCACCGGGGAAATCACATCGTGCAGTGCCGTAGTCAGGCATGAATAACGTGTCGCCTACAAACGCAGCGTCTCCGATGTTATAGGTCACGCATGCAGGGGTGTGGCCAGGTGTGTGCATGACCTCAATGGACAGATCGCCCAACGGCAGGCTTTGCGCATCGGACACGAGAACATCAAACTGCGAACCATCTCTTAAAAACTCGGGTTCAGCGTTAAACAAGCTGCCAAATGTCGTTTGTATGGTGGTAATGTGATCGCCGATCACAATGTCGCCACCTAGCTTCGATTTGAGATACGGTGCCGCAGATAAGTGATCAGCGTGAACGTGAGTTTCTAATATCCATTTTAGCGTTAAGTCATATTGCTTGATGTGCTCGATTATTTGATCGGCAGAATCAGAGCTGGTTCTGCCTGATGCGGCATCATAATCCAACACCGAATCAATGATGGCACACTCGAGAGACTTTGGGTCTGTTACGGCGTAAGACACGGTGAACGTTGCTTCGTCGAAGAAAGCAGTAACAAGTGGTTGGTCTGATAATGGCATGTGATTACCTTTAATATGGTTATAAGGTTATTTCTAAATAGAATATACTAAGTTTTTATATTAGTAAAACCTGATTTAATGCGTATATCTTATTAAAGCGGCTTAGTTCTATAGATTTGGTTATATGGGATGGTGGATCTAGCGTACATTTCGAGTGCATTTCTAGTTCACCAAACTGACACCTCGCGTGCGCTGCGAGTTCGAGAGCGACAGACAGTGTTTTTTTAAGTCAATCTTAGGAATCAGCTCGGACGAGAAAGCGAATTTTGCTAAGATAGGGAGGTTGGATAATAGTGATCAACATGAACCAAACTTGAGAGTAGGAAGCCGACGTGACTCAACAATTTGAAGTAGTATCAGCGTATCAACCTGCTGGTGACCAGCCAACCGCCATTGCGAAACTGACTCAAGGCATAGAGGCTGGATTAGCGCATCAGACATTGTTGGGTGTAACGGGCTCTGGTAAAACGTTTACGGTTGCAAATGTTATCGCGAACGCAAAGCGACCTACCATCATCATGGCGCACAACAAAACGCTGGCGGCTCAGCTTTATGGCGAGTTCAAAGAGTTCTTTCCAAATAACGCCGTTGAATATTTTGTGTCTTACTACGATTACTACCAACCAGAAGCCTATGTAGCGGCATCCGATACCTTTATCGAGAAAGACGCATCGGTAAACGAACACATTGAACAAATGCGCTTATCTGCAACAAAAGCCTTGCTTGAGCGCGAAGACGTTATTATCGTCGCAACGGTTTCTGCCATATACGGTTTGGGTGATCCGCAGTCCTATTTGAAAATGATGCTTCACCTTGATCGCGGAGACCGAATTGATCAACGCGCCGTATTACGTCGTTTAGCGGAGCTACAGTATTCGCGCAATGATTTAGTGTTCGAACGAGGGAATTTTCGAGTACGTGGTGACGTGATTGATGTGTTTCCAGCTGATTCGGAAGACACGGCGTTTCGTATTGAGTTGTTTGACGACGAAGTCGATAACTTGTCGATTATTGATCCATTGACCAATAAAACGATTCGAAAAGTCCCCAGAATCACTATCTACCCAAAAACTCATTATGTCACGCCTCGCGAGACCATCGTTGATGCCATTGAAAGAATAAAAACGGAACTCGATCAACGACTAGAACAGCTTAAATCGCTGAATAAACTCGTCGAGTTACAGCGTTTAGAACAACGTACGAATTACGATTTAGAAATGATGCAAGAGCTGGGTTATTGCTCTGGTATCGAAAACTACTCCCGTTATCTATCAGGTCGCCCCGAAGGCTCACCGCCACCGACCTTGTTTGATTACCTCCCTGCTAATGCCTTACTCGTGATAGATGAATCTCACGTTACCGTGCCACAAGTTGGCGCTATGTATAAAGGTGACCGTTCTCGTAAAGAAAACTTAGTGGAATACGGGTTCCGCTTACCGTCAGCATTGGACAACAGACCAATGCGCTTTGAAGAATGGGAATCGATCAAACCGCAGACTATTTTTGTGTCGGCGACCCCCGGCAAGTACGAAGCAGAACATCAGGATTGGGTGGTTGAGCAGATTGTTCGACCGACGGGGTTGATTGATCCAGAGGTAGAAATTCGTCCAGTCGCCACACAGGTGGACGATCTTTTATCAGAGATTAACCTTCGTCTTCCGACAGGCGAACGTATATTGGTCACGACACTGACCAAACGTATGGCCGAAGACTTAACCGATTACCTATACGAACACGGCATTCGGGTGCGTTACCTCCATTCAGATATTGATACCGTGGAACGAGTTGAAATCATCCGAGATCTTCGATTGGGTGAGTTTGATGTATTGGTCGGGATCAACCTACTTCGTGAAGGTTTAGATATTCCAGAAGTCAGTTTGGTCGCGATTCTCGACGCAGACAAAGAAGGCTTTTTACGCTCTGACCGTTCATTGATTCAGACCATTGGTCGAGCGGCTCGTAATGTGAACGGTAAAGCCATCTTATACGCAGATAGAATTACCGGTTCAATGGGGCGTGCCATTGAAGAAACAGACCGCCGCCGTGTGAAACAGCAAGCGTTTAACGAAGAGCACGGCATTGTTCCAAAAGGCATTACCAAATCGGTAGAAGACATCATGGAAGGCGCGTACAACCCCGGCGCAGGTAAAGGTCGAGGCAAGCAAACGCGTAAAGTGGCTGAGGCTTCAAAAGACTATCAAGTCGAAAGCATGGACGATGTGGCAGAAGTACGTAAGGCGATTATTAAACTGCAAAAAGACATGATGGAAGCATCGGAGAACCTGCAATTTGAACTGGCAGCAGGCTACCGCGATCAAATCCGAGTGTTGCAGAAAAAACTAAAAGAAGTTGGCGAACTGTAGAGGGCGAAAAATGTCACTGACATTGCGTAATCGAAATATTATCCGAGTCATCGATGGCGATGTCATCGTAAACTGCACCATCATCAAAATGTGTTTTGATTACGTGGTGGTCGTCTTTCGTGAGAACGAATATAAAGTGCCGTATGACAAAATTGACGAAGTCATTGGGCATGAGCTGCTTGTCCCAGTGAGCTAGCGTTTGAGCGTTTCTTTGTGAAAATGTAAACAAAGACGCAGGAATGAAAAGGCTGCGAAAAGCCGATTACGTCACGGTTCGGGCAGTGTCATACTGAGTGTTATCACCACTTTTAGTATGAATATTATTATGAGCCGAATTATTTTATTAGCGTCCCTCGTCCTGTCATTTTCCACGTTTGCACAAGATCGCCCAGAACCGCCAACTGGAGGAATGGGAGGAAAGCCACCTAGCTTTTCAGACTTTGACCAAAATGGCGATGGCTATATTTCCTTAGACGAAACACGTGGCCCGATGCAAAACGACTTTAACGACATTGACACCAACAGTGACGGGTTATTGACCGAATCTGAGATCGATCTTTTTATGAAAAATCATCGTCCGCCTGAATCACCACGCGATTAGAATTGACGCAAAGCAGAGCCGACAAAAAAGTTTATAAAACCTTAAAAATTATTAGCTTAGTGCTTGCCAATCGAATTCCTCTGCGTATAATAACCACCAATTCGTAGGTCTATAGCTCAGTTGGTTAGAGCGCTACCTTGACATGGTAGAGGTCAGCAGTTCGAATCTGCTTAGACCTACCAACGAATTCTACTCACTTCCTAAGTGAGTCACGAAAGCCGAACCTAGTGTTCGGCTTTTTTGTGCCTGAAATTTATGTCGCAGCGGCTTTTCAGATACCTTCCCGTTACTCAGGGTCGGTGCCAGCGGTGTTTCAGATTCCCTCCCCTTACTCAGGGTCGGTGCCAGCGGTGTCTCAGATTCCCTCCCCTTACTCAGGGTCGGTGCCAGCGGTGTTTCAGATTTCCTCCCCTTACTCAGGGTCGGTAGCAGTGGTGTCCCAGATTCCCTCCCCTTACTTAAGGGGAGGGTTAGGGAGGGGTCAGTGACTCGCTCGAAACAGAAAATCTACCAACAGGTAGCTCAGCCCGTAGCTCATACTAGGACACCTAGCTTGTTACACTCCCACTTTCGTTGATTCATCCGCTTGCTATGTCAGTAAAGTAGCATCAAATTGTCAGAAGCGAGAGCGACTAAGATCTGACTAATCGGCGCTCAGTGGCGTAACGAATTGACTAAAGGAACAACCATGATCAGGCGAAAGGTTCTGAGGGATTAGGCTTGCCAATTACCTACAATCTGGGTAAAACTAAAGAGATAGTCGAGCAGAAAACGTTCAAAAAGAGTCTTCTTCGTCTGATTTAGAGACAAGAGCACTCGAAAACACACCGCAAAGACACAGGGAGGTCGCATCATGAAAAAAGCAAATTCCCTATATAAAGACGCGGCAGTTTAACAGACGATTATATTTATTAGTACGCATTAAATCATATAAGGAAAATAATTAATGTTTGAATATAAAATGGTTCAAATTCCACCAAATATAGCTGTTCAAATGAAGGCCCATAAAGGAAATGAAGCTGCTGCATACTTAGAAGGTGTTGTAAATGAACACGCATCTGATGGGTGGGAATTTCAGCGTGTTGACAGTATTGGTGTTGATGTTCAACCTGGCTGTTTCGATGCCCTTAGTGGAAAGAAAGCTGAAAGAAATAGTTACTATGTAATAACATTCCGTAAGGAAAAGTAGCTTTGATTTGGCTATCTATAAAATTAATACTCTTTTACCGGGCAATCGCCCCAAAGAGACTACGTAATTCGTGTTTATTTGAGCCGACCTGCTCAGAATATGCGATTTTAGCTCTTAAAAAGTATGGTTTTTCTAAAGGTTGGTCCCTTTCATTTAAACGAATTACTAACTGTAAGCAACCTAATGGGGGAGTAGATTACCCATAAATATAACAAGGAAATCACGTCGGATATATTAGCAATACAGGCCACCCTTAACTTTTCACTATTGGTTAAGTCGCGTCAAATTGTCAGAAGCGAAAGCGACTAAGATCTGGCTAATTGGCGTTCAAACAACCGTGATCAGGTGAAAGGTTCTGAGGGGTTAGGCTTGCCAATTACCTACAATCTGGGTAAAACTAAAACGTTCAAAAAAGAGTTTTCTTAGTCTTATATAGAGACAATAGCACTCTAAAACACATCGCAAAGCCACAGGGAGGTCACACCATGAAAAAAGTAAATCTCCTATGTAAAGACGCGGCAGTTCAACAGACGGTTATAACTGCGGTTAAGTTGCCGTATGACCCTTAATTGTTGTAAGCGATAGAGATCACGGGAATAGTATCGATGCTTTGGAAAGAACCGGATTCGGGGGGAGATGGCCCTCCTGATTTACTTGAATTAGTTTCAAGTTTTAAAAGAAAAGTTAAGGAGTCGTTCCAATTAAAAGGACGATCATCTGATGTTGATGAAAGCGAAGAATTAATAGCCAAAGGAACTCACGATTGTACAGCTGACAAAAGAAGTTATTTTTTAGAACTGTATATTAAGTGCCGAAGCAGCAATAAAACAATTAAGAAAATAACGGTTACAAAGCCTTATAAAGTAGCTGCTTTGCTGACTGTTGTTTCATTTGGTGCAAGCCAGTTCATCGAGTATGTTGTTACTGACAATCGATATCCGTTAGGTGTTGAATACAGTTTACTAGATGTGTGTGTAAATTCTTCCGGTTACGCAATTCCATATGAAGGCTATCGATCAAAAAAGAAAATTTGCTTATGCGCTTTGGAGGAAACTATGAATGAAATTTCTTACATCCGCTACAAGGTCGATGAAGACAGATTTCAGGAGGTATTTAGGGATAACGCGAAAGAATGCAAGTAGCCTGCTTTAGTACCGCAGGCTACTCGTTAATGTTTAATCTTCTAAATACTCCTCGTTGTTTGGATTGTGAGCATCGGCCCAATCATCCATGTCAGCGTCATTGTTTGGGTTGTTTATATCTGACCAAAGATCAAGTTCTTCGTCAGTCATGTTTGATGTGTCTGGCATAGTAAGTCCTTATTTGGCCTTGGTGCTATTTTTAGCAGCCGCCGATTGCGCCTTAGCTGCGAAAGAGCCTTTCGGGGTTTTTCCGCCATTTGCTTTGGCGGTGGCTGACTGAATTCTTGCAGCAGCGGCCGAGGTCATGGGAGTCTTGATTTTAGACATGTTAGTCTCCTTAATTAAGTTAAATGTTGACCATCCCCGCTGGGATGGAAAATAGAGATTAGCAAACGAGAGGGGGACAAATGGGGACAGTAAGTACTCAAAAACTTCAGACCGAGATAAAGTCAATATTGGGGAAGCTTAAATGGTCTCATAAAAAGCTGGCCAGAGTCGTTTATGCCGAAAGAAACGATTTTGATAATGAGGATGAGATAGTTAGATTTGAAGAGTCCTTTAAAAAGGACTTGTCTCGACCAACAACCAAGCCAGAACGACTATCAGAGTATCTCATGATTCTCTCCCAACAAGACGAATTTCAAAAATCAGGCATGATTCTTCCTGTATATACAAAAAGCGGGGTTCTCAGTGAGACAATGGAAGAAGGCATGAAAGATATATCTTTATTCATTAATGGCTTGATAACCGATGAAAAAGGCTTATAACAATGCTATGAACTCGGACTGCAAAAAACCGCGCCGCTCGTACCTCACTATGCAGCTTTTTGGCTCTGACTATGGTTGGCGTTAGTTTATAGGGGAGCAAATGGAAGACTTAACTAGAATTTACTCAAAGAATCTTTTTTTCACGGCCTGTGTATTTGTAATGGGCCTTGTGATCCCTTATGCAAAAGGGCACTTTTAGCAGGGTGGATCTTAGTTTTATTGGCGGTTGTTCTCTATGGTTATATAGGTAAGCTGCTAATTGATCTCATCAAACAGCTAAGCAAAAAGGAAACTTCAATCAAAGAGCTTAAGTTCTTCTTCATTACATTGGCAGTGCTTTGTGCTGGCGGTTATTTTTTTATTGGAGTAATCGATGCAAAAGAGCAAATGATATCCGGCCTACGAGAGATTAAGGCTGTCGACAATTATGATTTGTTCTCATTCGACGGTTTCTTTAGTTACTTTCAAGACCTCACTCTTACTTATCTGAATAGCTTATATTACTCAGTAGTTGTTATGGCAACTTTAGGGGACTCGAAAATTGTCGCGGAAGATGGATTCAGTAGAATTATTATTGCCTTTGAAGTGGGGGCAGCCCTTAGCCTAACGATTTTTAAAATTGGTGAATATTATAGTGAGCGATCCTCGGCAGAAATTATGGAAACAGAGCGCCGAATATTAAGCGAGGTACAAAAAATCAACTCTAGCTATACGTTTGATTCTGAAGCTGGCTTTTGGGAGCGTACATTTATGAAACTAACTATTAAGTCCAGCCGAAGCAGAAAAGCGCGCGGCTAATTTAGGCATTATGTTTCAGAGCTTACCAAATAGAAGGGACTCTTAATGTCATATCAACTAATTGTAATTGACGGTCCATCATGCGTGGGCAAAACGCAGTTAGCGAAAGAATTGCAGAAGCAATTGTCTCACGAAGTCTGGCTTAATTTTTCAATTGATACCATCGTTTATACCTTGCATCAGATGATTCTAGATGGGTGTAATTATGAGAATAAGTGGGACACTCTTGACCGTAATGCGCTATTGGCAGGTACATTTTCATGCGTAAAGAGCCTATTGGACTGCGGTAACAAGGTGATTTTTGATGTTGTCGTCTCTACCGATCGTCGAGCAAATGAACTGTTAGGCTACCTAAATGAGTTTCGCGTTTTTTATGTAGGTTTAACCGCTGAGTGGGCGTGTTTAGAGCAGCGTGTAAATGCGCGTGAAGATCGCACGTTGTCTGAAGTAAAGCATGGGTATGAAACGACACCGAAGCATCTACCTTATGACATTCTAGTAGATACGACACAATGTGATTCGGTGTTAGTTGCGAAAGACGTTATCAAGGCGATGACACTAAAAGTTTAAAGCATCATCGTACATGAAACATAGCAAGAGGCTGTGGTGTCAATCGGTAGCTTAAACCTTTGGTGTTTGTCACATTGACCCATATCTGTCCATCGAATTTAAAATAGCAATTACTTTTTGATGTCAGGTTGACGCAGGTAATTATCGCGACTTTTTTGGCTTTCCTGATGTGACTCATCGTTGATACCGTTCCTTAAAAATGGAATTGGACTGAATGGTTGACACCATGGCCATGTATAGAACTGTGCGTACTTGATCTCGTCCACTTTTACCCATAAAAAAGGGCTGCATTAATTCATAATGGAGCCCTTAACGTTTGTATTATCTAACAGGTTTTAGCTTTAATATGTTAGAAGTTTACTGATGCTGAAACGTTGACGCTACGACCTTCTACTAAACCTAGATCGTTATAACTCGCTGTTGTCCAAGCTTCTTTATCTGCTAGGTTTTTGATATTCGCTCGGATGGTTACCGGCAGTTGAGCGATTGTTGTCGCATATCGAGCTCCCACATCAAAGATTGTGTAACCTGAAATAGAACTTCCATTGTCAGCGTTCAGGTATTGGCTAGAGACAGAGTTTGCATTGGCCGTTAAGGTTAGGTTTCGTACAAATGAAGTGTCCCACTCAGCCCCTAACTTTGCTTGCCAATCGGGAACGCCAGCCGCTTGATTGCCATCATTACTGCCTCCACTGGTAGCAGTGAGTTCGGCGTCGATGTACGCAAGTCCACCCATTAGACGTAGATTGTCAAGCGGTGAACCAAAGAAGTTCCACTCAAGTCCGCGGTTGCGCTGCTCACCATAGTAGCCGAATATATTGGTATCAGTATCGGTATAACTACTGGGCTTTTCAATCTCATAGAGGCTGATAGTATGTGTAAACAGGCCTTGATCAAGCTTTAAGCCAACTTCCTTCTGCTTAGTCTTGTACGGTGAGAAGATCTCTCCAGCATTCTCAGGCACCGTAGCACCGCCTCTAGCCGTGGTAGGTGCTGTATCCCCTTTGTTAAGCCCTTCAATGTAGTTAGCGTAGACCGATATATCATCCGTCAGTTTGATGACTAATGCAGCAGAAGGTGTAACGGCACTTTTGTCGTATTCAGTACCTGCTGATAACATACCGCCAGTTTGCGCTGTTTTAACTTGCTGATGACGCGCCCCCAATGTCAGTTGGTATTTGTCTTCCGCAAAAGAGAGCGTATCGGCTAAGCCGAAGCTGGTCAGGGTCGTTTCCGTCGTTAATAGTAGTGGGAAATTTAAGTCTATACCATCCGGGAGTGTTCCCCAGTCAGGGTTATAAATGTTGCTATTGATTGTGACCCCTCCAAATCTGCCAGCATACAAGTTGTATGTTTCGTCATAACGAGTCACATTGGTGGCGATTTCATGAATGACGGAGCCTGTTGTAAACTCGCCATTCAAGCCGATTTCGAGTGCAGTCCTTTTAGTATCATCACTTACGCCACCTAGCGTTGTTTCTATATCGCCAGCTGAGTTGATGATTTCCGCGCTGTCGGCACTCAATCCTGTATAGTTCCATTTAGTTACACCAGTCTTAGCGTATACGCTAAGCTGCTTACTGATTTCGTGTTCTCCTTGAATCATTGCTCCTTTCGTTTCGTTCTCATAAAAGGCCCAACTTGGATTTAAAAGGGTATCGGTGGAAGGAGGTGAAGGAATATCGACGCCCGATGCGACGGTAACACCCCGAGTCGGTGCATCTACATTTTCTTTTGTTTGATAAATATCTGCGGAGATTTTTGTTCGATCACCTCGCCAATCTAAACCAATCGAACCTAACTGTGATTCGTTTTCTTGATGGTCAATGGTTCCGTCACCCGATAAAAAAGCACCGTTTACACGTATGCCTAAGCTATTAGCTTCACCAAATCGTCGACCCACGTCAAAGCTTGCACCAATTTGAGAGTCGGAGATATATTTGGTCGTTAATTGAGTGAGTGGCTCATCATGCGCTCGTTTCATTGTCAGGTTAATTGTTCCACCTACAGAGCCATTTGGGGCCATACCATTTAGCATGGCAGAGGGGCCTTTCAAGACTTCAACACTCTCATACATTTCTGTCGCGCTGCGGTAGTAAGGCGCCATACCTGCTAAGCCATTCACTGTGGCATCGTTGCTGTTGGAGGTGAAGCCGCGAATCGCGTAGCTTTCTCGGCTTTCACCACTGGTGTTGCTGGTATAAACCGCTGGATCTGTTGTGCTGATGACATCGGAAATATCATTGGCTTGAATGTTTTCGATGTACTTTTCTGTATAACCAATGGCACTAAAAGGGGTATCTAAAGGGTCTTTATCCCCTAAAAAGCCAGTGTGGTTAGAGTCTAAAACTTGTCCGTCTGTGCCCGAGTAAACGGGCTTTTTTTCTTTTGAGGAAACGACTTTCAGTACAGGAAGCGTGACACTGCTTTTATCCTCTTCGAGATCGCTTGCTTTCTCTGTTTCTGTCTCTGTCTCTGCAAGCACGCTAGGGCTGTATAAGTAAGCTGCGCTCGCCGCAATTGCTAAGCTAAGAGCTGTTTTCTTAAACAGGCTGGATTGCTCTGTCTGGGCACTTTTTTTGTGCTTGCTGTTTAGGTTGGTCTGGTGTAATTCAAGTTGAGAGTGTAGAGAACTCATGTAACATCCTATTGTCGTTGTTATAGATTATAAGTGGTTTGCCTTAATAATATGTATAATAATCGTATTGTTAATGATAGTCATTATCAATAAAGTGCAAGAAAATTGATTTATTCTGTTTTATATCCCTTAGTAATGTCATCCAGCATGATGTTGATGGCAGTTGGACTTGAGGCTGCTATGTACCATGCGTCTGCATCCACAAACACAACATGGTTTGTTTTCCATGCTTTGGTTTGTCGCAAAAGAGGGTTACTTACATCGTCATAGTTAATCGTTGAGCGACGTTCCATGACTGCGGTTCGATCAACAATATAGAGAATATCTGGATCCGCTTGTTGGATGAACTCACTAGAGATTGGCTGTCCATGTAACGAGGCTTCAGCCACCTTGCTGGCCGTTTTAACGCCCAGTTCTTCGAAAACAAAGCCGTAACGTGAGTTTGGACCGAGGTTGCGGAAAGCACCATTGTTATGAAGTACCACCAATGCCTTTTCAGGGCGGCTGCTTGCTAATTGTTGTACTTGTTTTACTTTGCTTTGCAATTGTTCGACTTTTTTCTCAGCGAGCTCTTCTTTGCCGAAAATTTGCCCTAACGTGGTAAGGTGTTCTTCTACTTTGGTAATATGGTTTTTGATGCTGTCATCAAAATGTAGGGTGGGTGCAATATCTGCTAATTCTTGATAGTTTGCTGCGTGCAAAGGGGTCATTAAAATGAGGTCGGGCTTTAACGTGTGCACGCGTTCTATATTGGGTTGAACAATGGCACCTAAATCTTTAATAGATGTATCATTCTTATACTGTTTTAGGTAATGAGGGACGTAGTCTTTCACCATGCCTGCGATAGGTATCTCTAGTTGGTCTAGAAAGTCCACTTCATTCATGTCCAGTGCTGCCACTCGTTGTGGACGGTGGTCAATCACAGCAGTGCCCAGTTCATGAGTGACGGTGATAGGTTTAGAAAATTGATCGGTGGTAGAAGATGCAGTGGCGGCTGACTTATCCTCGCATCCCTGCAAAGTGATGGCTAGAACACCCAGAGTGGCAAGCCAATATTTATTTTTAATACGTAGATTCATACTATTCTCCATTTACTTATAGTAGTTGCAAAGGCAACCCCGTGGGCCTCGAACAATGTCAAATTCCAGTTCGTATAGATCGCTGAGGTTTGCTTCCGTGATAACGTTGTCTGAGGGACCACTGAAATGCAGTTCTCCCCCTTTCAACGCGACGATGTGATCTGAATAATTCGCGGCAAAGTTAATATCGTGTATGACTAAGACAACCGTACGTTCGTATTCATCGCAAAGACGGCGGAGCGCTTGCATAATCTGTACGGCGTGTTTCATGTCCAAGTTATTTAACGGTTCATCTAACAATAAAATGTCTGTTTGCTGGGCGATGGTCATGGCTAAAAAAGCCATTTGTCGTTGGCCACCGCTAAGTTCATCCAAATAGGCTTGACGTAAAGACTCCAAGCCTAAAAAAGCGATTGCTTCATCGACAATACGCTTATCTTCCTGTGTTAATGCGCCTCGGCTGTAGGGAAAACGTCCAAAAGAGATTAGCTCATCGACGGTCAAACGTAAGTTGAAGCCGGGTGACTGGCGTAGCGTCGCAACATGATGAGCGTATTGAGACGTTGGTATGTTATTAATATCTTTATTTTTTAGTGTTACATGACCGTTAGTGGGCTCTAATAGCTTAGCCATCATCATTAAGAGGGTGGACTTACCCGCCCCATTTGGTCCTATCAGCGAAGTAACGCTTTTAGAAGGAAACTCTAAGTCAATATTATTGAGTACGGGTTGTTTACCGTAATCTTTGCGAAGGTTGTGAACAGAGATCATGAGGTCCCTCTAGAACGGACAATCAAAAGAATAAAATAAGTACCGCAGACAAGGTTAACGAGGATGCTGACACTGGTTTTATAGTTGAAAACATGCTCAACGAAGAGCTGCGCAGTGAGAAAAATTACGATCGAAATAGCGCAGCCAAGCGGCAGTAAAATTTTGTGTTGATGTCGGCTTGCTAGGGCGTAAGCAATATTGGCAACAAAAACACCCATAAAAGCAGTCGGACCGACTAAGCTGGTGGAGACGGCGACTAGGATGGCAATCAATGCAAGATACAACTTCACATAGCGACGATGATCCACACCAAGCGACATAGATTGTTCTCGACCCAGCGCCATTACATCCAGTAGCGATAGTTTTTTGTAGCCAAACCAAAGTGTCACTAAAACCACAATGGAGCCATACAAAAGCGTATCGGACTTTGAACGGTTAAATGAGGTATAGCTTAATCCCTGAAAAATCGAGAACTCGCTTGGGCTGATACTCAGTTGGATATATTGTGTGGCGGTACTAATGACCATTGTAAGTACTAGGCCAAACAGCAATAGTTTGAAGATATCTTGTTTACAGCGAGGTAATAACCAAGCATGAAGAGCCCAAGAATATGACAACATCAAGACCAAAGAGAAGATGAAGCTGCCACCGCTGCTTAATAGGTTCTGGCCTTGGGCTCCCAAAAGAAACAGCAATAGAGCTTGCCACAATAGATAGACCGCTTCATAGCCCATAACCGAGGGAACTAGGATGCGATTCCCAACAATGGTTTGAAAGACAATCGCAGACACGGCTAAGCATATACTCGCCAAGATGATCGTTGCCAAGCGAACTAGGCGCTTTGGAATGATATAGTCAAAATCTAACCCAGAGTCTATAAAAACAAACGCGATCATTAAGAGAATAATAACGATCAGTGTCGTGCCGATTTTTACGGTCGTGCTCATCGTACCCCCTTTAAAATCAATGTAAGGAAGATGATTCCACCGACACCACCGGCGGTTAAGCCAATAGGAACTTCAAAGGGGTATAGCAATAAACGTCCTAAAATATCGCATATCAATAGTAAGCACGCCCCACCCAACGCTACCATTGGCAATGTTCGAGATAAGTTTTCGCCGTATTTTAATGCTACGAGGTTGGGTATAACGAGGCCAACAAAGGGAATTGCGCCAATGGTAATAACCGAAGTTGCTACCGTTATTGATACAAGGATCAGGCCGAGCGTGGCTGTCCAGGCGTAGTTGAGCCCAAGACTCGCTGACATGTCTTGCCCCATACCCAAAACGGTAAAACGATGCGCATAGGCGTAGGCTAAGATTACAATGGGGACAATAAGATAGATTAACTCATAATGACCTTGGACGACTTTTGAGAAGTCGCCTAGTAGCCAACCTTGCATACTTTGTAGAATATTATTTTTGTAGGCATAAAACTCTGCTACAGAGCTTAAAACGCTGCCATACATTAAGCCTAATACGGGGATTAAAACGGTATTTTTAAATTCGATACGGCGAATAATAGCGATAAAGAGTAGGTTGGCCAGTAAGCAAAAGACCACGGCAAACAAGACTTTGTTAGTGACGGTGGCGCTTGGCAGCATAGTCAACGACACCAGTACGCCCAATTTAGCAGCATCTAATCCGCCAGATGTTGCTGGCTCCACAAATCGATTTCGAACAATGTGCTGTAAGATAACGCCACTAATTGATAGTCCTACTCCAGTGAGGACAATAGCGACGAGTCGAGGTATGCGGCTTGCGGTGAGTGTAAGCCATACGCTTTGCGATCCATCTAATAACGCTTGCCAAGCAATAGGTCGAGAACCGACCATAAGCGAGACTAAGCACAATAGGAAAAATATTACAGATAACCTTAATGCCATTCTAAAAACAGTCACTTTATGTTTAAACTAAAAGAGAGAGAATGGCTTCTTGGTAAAATAAAAGACTAAAAACAGTCTTCTCTGTAAGAAGCCATTATGCAACATTATTTTTGAGACGTGGTTAGAGAGCGCTAAAATCGCATAGCGTCGCGTCTTCCGGAATACCGTAATTTTGGAAAGCAGTTGACTTTGATATTCTGTAATATGGCTTATCGAGAACCTGATTAATAATGTGTGCGTTTCTGTACGCGCCGATGCCGAGGTCGGGGCCACCTACACCTTGTTGATATATTTCAGGGTTTTGTATGAAAATTTTTCCGCGTCCGCTGTCACAACGTTGCGCGCTAAAATCTTTATTCACAATAAAGTCGTTATTAGCATCGGTCTCTAAAACGGATCCTTTAAGCTGTTCTAGCCAGGAAGGCCAGTGATGCTTATATCCTGTCGCCGCAATGACGGCGTCCGACTCTAAAAAGTAAGTTTGTTTGAGTTGGGTATGCTCACATTCAATTTTTAAACCATTCGTGAGGCCGATCTGTTTTATGGATTTAACACTGCAATTTGGACTTAATGTTAACCCCGGTGTGCGGCCACCAATGGAGCGTTCATACAATAGATCAAAGATATCGCTAATGGTCGAGCAACTAATGCCTTTGTATAATAGACCTTGATTGCTGGCAACTTCACGACGCTTATCTCGTGTTAACGTTTGAAAGTAGTCCATATAAGCGGGAGTAAAGCATTCCTGACCCAGTTTAGAATATTCCATAGGATGATACCCCGCTGATTGGGTAATCCATCGAATTGAAGCGCCTTGATCCACTTGCTCTGGTGTCAACGAGCGGAATAAGGCTAACACGCATTCGGCTGCGCTTTGTCCCGACCCTACCACTGTGACTTTCTGGCACTGCATTAGCGTTTCTTGTAGATCCGCGAATTCTGAGGCGTGACGTGCTAAAGGGTGATCGCACTGTGCGAGCCATTGAGGAATATTCGGTTGAGTCCCAACACCGACAGCAAGGTGTCTACTAGAATATGTTTTTGTTTGTCCAGAAGCTAATTCGCTATGAACAGTAAATAGATCGCTCTCATCATCATAAGAAACATGACTTACATTTTCGCCAAAATGGCAATTCTCTAGCTGATCAACAGCCCAACGACAGTAATGATTGTACTCAACGCGTGGTATCAAAAAGCTTTCATAATAATAAAACTGATACAAGCGATCTTGTTGATGTAGGTAGTTTAAATAGCTTAGTTTGTGGCATGGGTCAGCCATCGTAACTAAGTCAGCGAAAAAAGGGACTTGTAGCGTTGTGCCTGATAATAAAAGACCCTTATGCCAATTGAACTCTCTATTTCGCTCTAAGAATACAGATTCTATATCACTATGCTTTGATAATAATGCGGCTAAGCCAAGATTGAATGGCCCAAGGCCAATTCCTGTAATAGTGTTATTTATGTCCATTTTAATCTGACTCCGATAAATGAGATGTGTCGTTTCGGTGATTTAAAAATTGCGGTTTTTAAATAGACTTTTTTAATAAGTGTTCAACTTCATTTATGTTGCGACACTTAATGATGTCTTTTACTGACATTTTGAGAGAGAAAGTGTCATTTAAGCTGCTCATAATCCTTTTGAAATGTTGCGGTTTTAACCCCATGCTCATAAAGTTAGTGTCTTTATCAAGCTGCTTAGAGCCTTGTATTCCTATCACATCCGAATAAACTCTTGATATCTGATCTTGCATTGTTTGGTTGTCGTCGTGGGGTAGGCTTTTATCGCTACCTGGTGACTTCTTTTGTCGATCAATCAGATAATTAGAGGCATCAAAGTGAAATTCTTGCGTATTCACAATGTCATGAATCGCTGTTTTTAGAGCTTCAAGCAAGCTCATGACCGCAGAGGCTTCCAACGCGTCTATCACGTAGTCAATACTGAATATCAGCCCACCTTCTTTTTTCTTAGTAAATCGAATATCCATCGCTATTTGCGGCGTTTGTGTCAATCCACTGGCTAACTGCATAGTCTGATCTTTAGGGGGCGTGGGCCAAGAAAGCCCATTAGTAATAACGACAGGTAGGATCGGTTTCGCATTGCATTGTTCGACCAATTGACGTGCGATGTCGACGCCAGAAAATGACAGATATTGGAGCCCTTCATGGATGTCATTCTGTAGGTGCTTAGCTTTACCTGTGAGATCTAGTTGGTTGTGTTCCCAGGTAACGGCTATGAACGTCGAACGATTCGCTAGTGCACCTGAGTATAGAGGCAGAACCGGTAGCGCAGTGTAGATAAATTGGTCTTTTGACCAATACGCTAGTATTTCCAAAATGACGGACATGATGGCTGTATTTTTAAATAAGCCACGCTTAGCCGATAGTTTATAAAACTGACGATAGACCTTTTTATCTAGGGTGATATTGAGTCGTTCGAATTTTGCATCATTAATGCTCTCAAGAGGTTTTCGCCATGGAATTTGAGGAGCAAGTTTGATATCAGATAATTTTGTGCACCAGTATTCCCGCGCAGCTTCTCTGGGTACATCATTTTCTGGCTCATCCTGCTCTAACACCAAGGGCTCTGAATGGATGTCTTCTGACGCAAACAATTCATTCATGATCGTTGCAATGGCACGCCCATCGAGTATTAAAGCATCGAAACGAGCAAAGACTACAAGTTGCTCATCTGCCACTTTAAATGCCGTAATATTCCAAGGGGGTAGGTCTAAGTCAAACAGAGCGTGTGTGTATCTCGCTCGGTAACTGTCCATATAAACGGAGGCGGCTTGAGCTGACATCTCACTTAAATCGACCTCTATTAAGTTGGCGACGGCCTTTTTATGGACCGTTTGCGTGAGTTTATCTGGACAAATGTAGGTTCGCAGACTGTCGTGTTTCTTGATCAGCGAGTTAAGGCGCTCACGTAGAATCGGTAGAGAGAAATGACCTTTATATTCACGAAACTCCTGCATGGCGACGCCTCCCAATGGAAGCAAATTCGTACGTCCCAATAAATAAGCTTGTTGTATGGCAGAGAGTGGTTCTTCTTTCGGAGTCTGTTGTTGGTTTTCCTGATGCGTCGATGAACTTTTCCCATCGATAGTGTCAAGTAGGGTATTGCAGTCATGATCAAACAAATCTGGAGTGTGACATAGCGCTTTTAGAGTCTTTACGAAAGTGGTAAATACTTGGTTAACCCAGTGCAGCTCTAACGCATCTAAACGAATATCCCAATTGATTAAAACGCCGTTATCAATTCTTACTACTTGAGCATCGAGAGCGACTTGTGGGCCTTGGGATATACTCCAGTCCATTGAGCCAAATGCTTGTGTCACCTTTTCAGAGAAAAGTTTGCCACCAGATAAGTCTAATGCCGCGGTAAATACTACTGGCGCAATTTGTGTACTGCCATGATGGCGCGATAAATCGCGAAGTATATTAACGCCCGAATAATGAGAGTGTTCGAGCAGATGTACCATTTTAGACGCAATTTCTTGTGTGAAAGAGGCTAAACTTCGATGTTTTGCTTTATTGATATTCAATAAAAGGAAATTTGCAAAATCTCCTACGCAGCGGTCTGTCTCCGCCAAAACTGGTGCACGCCAAAAGGTTGGAACATTCAGTCTGAATTGACTATCTTGGATAAATTGATCAAGTGTGAATGCGAAGACACCCACAAATAAACTGGATAAAGTCAGCGTATTCTGACGAGCCAGAGTTTCGATTGATGTCAATTCACTAAGCGAAAGCCTCTCATGAAGACAATGGCT
This sequence comes from Marinomonas mediterranea MMB-1, assembly GCF_000192865.1. Taxonomy (NCBI): domain Bacteria; kingdom Pseudomonadati; phylum Pseudomonadota; class Gammaproteobacteria; order Oceanospirillales; family Oceanospirillaceae; genus Marinomonas; species Marinomonas mediterranea. The sequence goes on along the minus strand of NC_015276.1, from coordinate 3,015,194 downwards.
TTGCGCTGCGTTTGACGCATCTTTGATAAAGGGCAATGATGGGGCTGGGGCGATATCTTTCAAACGAGCCTGCCACCATTGACGATCACGTGTAGAGAGTTTGCGGTACTCACTATGATTCTTTAGCGCAGCGTGCCAATCAAAGAAAGACGGGACATTGGTGAATTCGGATTCAATATCGAAATAGAATTGCGCCAGATCTTCCATTATCAATCGAAAACTAGAGGGATCTACAGCAATCATATCGCTGTCAATGTGTAGGCGAAAACGATCCAGATCTATAAGACTTGCCGAGAATCGAATGACCTGACCACGGTTTAATTCTAATCGCTGATGCGTCCATTCATTACGTTTCTGCAATAGCCTTTCTTGCTTCGCCTGCTCGGTTAATTCCTTCAGGTCTTCTATTTCGAGAATGGGTGAGGGGGTATTAGGTATCTCTTGAATGTTAGCCTGACCGTCTTGGCACAAGATCATCCTAAGTATCGCATGTTCTCGATAAAGACGTTGAAGTGCCCACTCTAATTGGTGCAAATCAAGTGTTCGAGTATTAAATTCCGTGTAGAGATGCGCTGAAACACCTCCCAAAAAAACTGAATTGGCGTCACGTCCAAACCAGCATGCTGCCTGCATTGGGGTTAAATCGTTCATGTGCGTATACTTGGTTGACATCCTGATAATGATAAGCAATGCTACATGTTAATGATAATGATTACCATATATTTTCATGAAGGTTTTATCATTAATATGACGTTGATCAATAAAGAAGGGAACCTTTGTCGATGACTTATCTAATGCCAGACAAAGCTATTCAGCCAAGCTGGTGTCTATTTCAAGTTTACTCACTGAAACATCGTCCCTTTAAGTTTGATTGATTTTGAATAATTGAGATAACAGATAAGCGAAGAACATAGATATGAAACAGGTCATGGAGCAGGTTAAAGAACCCTTTTCACATAAAGCTCAAAAGCAAGCCAGAGTTGCGGACAGTGTTACCAACGAAGCTTGGCGTGAAACGGAACTTGAGGATTACATTGCCCTAATAAAGCACAATCTTTTTGCTAAGCAAGTAGATAAAACGGCTTTAATTTTTGCGGGACAACACGTTTCTTATGCAGAGATGGCGGAGAGTGTTCTTCGTATTATGACGGCCTTTGAAAAAGACGGGCTGAGCTCGGGAATGGTGGCGGCGGTTTGCTTGCGTAAAAGCCCAGAGTTCATATTTACCGTGCTGGCTTGTACGTTGACGGGGGTGATCTGGCTGCCCATAGATATGGATTCGCCAGCTGAGCGTATGCACTATTTACTAGAAAATAGCCGAGTGGATCGTGTGATTAGTCAAACGCCGATTGAGGGTAAAGCGAACTTAGACATCGCATCTTTGATGCAAATACCTAAGATGGCTACCGAAGACAGTATTTGCTATAGCTTAGATGAAACCCCCGCTTACTATTTGTATACCTCAGGAAGCACAGGAACGCCAAAATGTGTTGTGCTTAATCATCGCGCGACAGCAAATGTGATACAGGAAACGGTTCAATGTTGGAACATCACTGATAAAGATTGTGTGATGGCTGTCACGCCTTTTCATCACGATATGTCGGTATTTGATATTTTTGCTACGTTATCTGTAGGGGCAACTTTGGTGCTTCCTAGTCAAGAGCAGCAAAAAGATGCTCGTGCTTGGGCTGAGTTAGTGGCGCGACATAATATCTCGATTTGGGTGAGTGTGCCGGCTATTGTGGATATGTTGTTTACGTTGAGCGAGCCCGAGCAACTAAGTTCATTGAGGCTCATTGCTCAGGGAGGGGACTATATTAAACCGACCCTTATCGAGCGGATAAGAGGCCTCTTGCCGAACACGCGTTTATTTTCGTTGGGTGGGCCGACAGAAACCACTATTTGGAGTATATGGCACGAAATTCAAGATCATGATCTTGACGCTATTCCCTATGGTAAGGCGTTGGCTTTCAATCAATATTATATATTGAACGATCAGTTACAGCCTTGCGAAGTAGGTGAAGTCGGCAAAATGTATATGTCAGGTATTAATTTATCAAACGGCTATTTGCTTGATGGTCAACTGATTAAAAATGACTTTCTGCAAATTCGCAATACTCAACAATGCCTTGAGACTGTGTTTCAAATGTCCGATTTGGGCTATGAGAGAGAGGATGGTTCTATTATTTTTGCGGGGCGAGAAGAAGGCTATTTGAAAGTTAAAGGTGTTAGGATTTCGGCGATCGAAGTAGAAAATGCGCTTTCAAAGCACTCGCAGGTTAAAGACGCTATTGTACTTAGCTGCTCTCATCCTGAGGACGACTTGACTGAGTTATTGGCGCTTTATACCAAAGACGATGCGGTATCTGAAATGGTATCTAAGGTAGAGTTAAGAGAATATCTAAAACGCTCATTGCCTCTTTCACACATTCCTACCAAATGGCTATCTATTGAACGCTTGCCTTTAACTGTAAATGGCAAGGTAGATAGAAAAACACTGGCGAAATTTGCGCAAGAACACTTCTTTCCTTTGTCGACTAGTGCGCTTTGTGCGGCGTCAGATATTCGAGATTCAGTGCTTAACGTATTTAAAGAGGCTGTTGAAGTCTCGGAGTCTGTTTCTATAAGCGAACAAACACTCTTGTCAGAGCTTAATCTTCGACCTAAGCAATTGATGAAAATATCCAAGCAACTGGCCGATATTTTCTCACTTCCTGTCGACTTTTATAAGATTGCAAAATGTCGGACCCTAAAAGATGTCGTAGCTTATTTAGAGAAACAGAGCTGCGTAGCTTAGGTATTTTAACGTTAATGAGTAGATGGAGCGTGACGTAAGCATACGTCACGCTTTTTGTGTGTAGGTAAATAGCAGAGGTTAGTTCGTTAAGTCGATTGTCATATCTGGTTGCCAATGGGCTGTTTCTCTGTGTGTCACAAAAATAATTGTGGCGTCGAGTGAGCGCAAGTTCTCAATGATTTCCTCTTCTGTTGCGTTGTCCAGAGCGGAGGTTGCTTCATCCAGTATGAGGATGGGCGCTCCTTTAAGTAGTGCTCTAGCAAGGGTGACACGCTGGCGTTCTCCACCTGACAAGGCAGAGCCTTGTTGTCCGACAGATTGATGAATACCTTGATCCGAACGCGCGATAACCGCATTCAGAGAGGCTTGGCGCGCTGCTTCTACTACTTTCTGATCACTGGCATCAGGGTTACCTATACGTATGTTGTCGGCCAGAGTGCCAGTAAATACGATTGCTTCTTGAGGTACGTAAGCTATATGAGTGGCCAGTTCTTCATAGGAAAAATCGCTCAATGCCACTTCACCAAGGGTAATTTGGCCTGATTCTGGGTCATCAAATCGCATCAATAGCTCTAGTAAGGTGCTCTTGCCGCTGCCGCTGGGGCCTAAAATGCGTACCCTGCTGCCCTGTGGAATAGTCGTGTTGATTCCGTTTAATACTGGTGCGTGAGTTACCTCTTTTACTTGTAGTGGGTAGTGTTGAGGTGCTGGTTTGGGGTCTTTAGGTTCCGTCAATTGCGGTGCATGGGTTGTATTTTTTAGGCTCTCCAAAGAGGCTTTTAGATCATTTAAGCTTAGGCCTGCAGAAGCCAGTTCAACTAATGGTGCAGAAGCTCGTCCAGTTAATACGATGATCGCCAATAACAATATGGCATTTGTTTCACCTTCAAGAAGTATAAAGCCTGCGATACCCGCTATCGGTAGAATACTAGCCAGTGTCGAAACAAAAATGGCGAGAGCCGACGCTAAGTTGGTTTTAGCCAGTTCTTTTTCCTGTGCTTGCCAGCGTTTACTTATGCGCTCTATTGCGCCGATTGGGCCTGCGGCACTTCGTAATAGCTCAAGGTGGTCGACAAATTCTAGTGTCGCTGCTGTTGTTTGATTCTCATTCTGATGGCGTTTGGTATCGGCTCGTTTTAGTGCGCGTTGTGAGAAAAATTGTGCTAGCAAGGATAGGGCTAATAAAATGCCAGCGGCGAAGGCTGTTTTAATGCCTGCGACATACCCAATGCCTAGGATTAAGCAAGCGGGTAGTAAGGGAGCATGAAGAAAGCGTTGCAGTTGGTGAGCTGGAATGCTCATAAAGCCGGGAATGCCTTGTCCTGCTATGCGTGCGATTTGTGCTCGATGATCATTGTCGAACCAGGACAGTTTGGTTCGTGCCAATGCGTGCCCGAGGGCGGAATATAAGTCTCCTGCTAGCCTGACGCCGGTGAGATAACCTGCGCGGTTTACGATCACAGTGACAAACACGGCCAATCCTGCGCTCGTGCAAACCCAAAAGGGCGACCAATGATTGATCAAGGCCACAGCGAGTATGGTGTATGCAAAGGCTTCTAATCCTGCAACTAATATCCAGCCCAGACTTACGTTTATAATGCGCTGCCGAGCGGCTGTAGGCAGAGCGGAGAATAGTTTATTATCGGAGCGCTCTATCGTCTCTTTCATTGTTGGTTCTCCGATGTCATTGTCCTATTTAGCTCAAGTTTTGTGGCGGCGTGTACGGCGAGAGTCTCGTCGTGAGTGATCATGATGATTGTTTTGTCATCTTCTTCGGCTAGGTGTTTCAGCTCGACCATTAGACGCTCTACTTTTGTACTGTCTAGAGCGCTGGTGGGCTCATCCAGCAGGATAATCTTGGCGTCAGATAAGAACGCCCGTGCTAGTCCGAGGCGTTGGCGTTCACCGCCCGAGAGGATGACGGCAGACGTTTCCAGTGGAATGTTTAGTTGAGCTCGTTGTAGACCCGCTTCTAACTCGCTATCACTAGCATTGGGTGCTGTTAGACGTAAATTCTCTGCAACCGTTGCGGGGAGTACATCGCTTCCTTGAGGAATAAGCAGAACGTTCTTATGGCGAGTTAATTCATTTAGCTGCTGAATGTCGGTCTGTGCTAGGGTGATTTGGCCAGATTGTAAGGTTTCCTGACCCGCGATGATGCGTAACAAAGTGGTTTTTCCCACACCGCTTGGCCCAGTAATGATGTTTACAGCGCCGCTTTTGAAGGTAAAGTTTAGCGGGCTTTGTAAGGGAACGTCATCGATAGACATTTGTGCGTTCGTTAGAGTGAGAGGCGACGTATTTTCTAGAGACGTTGTTTTACCGGTAGGTAAAGGGGCCTGCTCTAAAAGAGATATGATTCTTCCCATCGCGCCCTTACCAGTACTGACATAATCAAGGCCATGGCCAAGCCTTAATGCCGGGGTAACAATCGCAAGACTAAAAAATATTGTGGCAGCTTGGGTTTCAATGTTGGCATCAAAGGTGATTAAGTAGGCTATTGCAAATGTGGCAACGGCTTGCAATAGTGCGACGGCCATGCCTGCCAGAGTTGCAACTTTACCGACCCACATAACCATACTGCTCGTAAAGCGCTTAGTTGCGTCGTCATAGGCTGCAAGCGCTCCAGATTGTCTACCGTATATTCGGTTGACTCGAATTCCGCGGGAGTAGTCATCGACTGCTGTAATAATTTCCCCCATTACTTTCATTCGGGCTTGGCCATCCCGTGCATTGATATGAGGGACAACGATTAGGTAGTAAAGTGAAGCCAATATTCCTGGTAATAACGCCCAAAGAGCAGATAGCCCTGCCATGTGAATCAGTAAAGCAATCGCGGCCAAAGGGACAATTACAAAGTTAGCGGCTTCTGCCGGTAAATGAGCAACCATGTGGTGTAATTTCTCGACATCATTCGAGACTAAGTCTCGCAAGCTTTGGTCGCTATGTTTGGCTAACGAGTGGTTGGGAAGGCGTACCAAATGGTTTGCAATTTGTCGGCGTAATCTGGCAGAAAAAGCGGATTCTCCATCGTGGGCGAGCCATGAGGCTAGGGCGGATGAAAAAGAGCCTAGTAGCCATAACCCTATTGCCATTGCAATCCAGAAGGGGGATAGTTCTTCGAGCAGTTGGGTTAAGCACCAAAGCGCTGCCAACATAGCCAACCCTGACAGCGACGAAATAACAGCGCCTGCCATGAGTTTTTTTAAAGCTGGCTGCAACGAATGCGCCATAGAGGGGTGAGTAAAGAGTGTAAGTAAAGAAGATTTACTCATGCAGATGCTCTCCTTCGTCTATGATTCCGCTTGTTCATAGGCAAAATATCCTTTTGGTTTTGATGTGGTTTTTGTTAGCTCTGGGCCAAACGGGGGTTGATAAAATGTACGTTTTGCCTCGCGGTACTCAAACGTAAGTCGAGCACTGAGGGAGTGTTGTTTGATCGAGGATGATGGCGTCGATTAGTTGATCGAGCTTTTTTGTGTCCTTATTATGCGGCATCGTAATTAAATGGGCTTTGTTACCCGATATGGCTAAGTGAAACTTCCGCCAAACGTTTTCAGATGGGCGAGGAAAAACAACCGTAACAGAGTTCGGGTTGCGCCAAGCAGGTATATTTTCAGCTTGCAGTCTTTCTACAGCGTATTGGGCTAAGGATAAGCAGTGTTCAATAGAGTGTCGCCAATCTGAAGCGGACTTTGATTGAATGGCTGCCCACATCATTAAGACCGAATGACCATTTCGTGAACCACTAATGGTTTGATCTTTTGCGGAAATATAGTCGATATCGACAGAAATCCGTTCAACATCTTTACGTCTTGCCACTACTATGCCGCAAGGGATAGGGCTACCTATCATTTTATGACCTGACACACTGATCGAATCGATGCCGTCAGCAAAACTGAAAGGTTGAGGTGAGCTTACAAAAGGTAAAATCATACCGCTTAATGCGGCATCTGCGTGCAAATAGAAGTCGTTTCTATCAATGCCTATTTGCTTAAGTCTTATTTGTATTTCATCGATATTATCGATCGCCCCTGACATGGTAGTGCCGATGTTGGCGAATATGATCGGCTGTTTTTCTTGGTTTAATTTAATTTTAGTGGTGAGATCATCGATGTCGATTTCGCCCGTAGCGGTGGTCTCAATAAGGCAAGACTTCATGCGCAATAGCTTAACTATTTTCGCCACCGAATAGTGCGTTTCCTTCGAATAATAAAGCGTTGAATTCGGAAAAAGCTCTCGTGCTATGTAGCATCCGAACATATTTCCCTCAGTACCGCCATTGGTGACATAGCCCCAGCTGTCTTCTGAATCAATATGAAACAGCTCTGAGAAATAGTTTAAAACATCTCTCTCGAAATCAAATGAGTTCAGGGCGTAATTGCTTGGTTCGCGCCAATCGCCACAATTATTGAGTGAAAATTTAAGAAACTTAAATAGATGTGAATAATCAAAATCAGCAGATTCAGGATAGCCAATATTAAAGTATTGATGCTCTAGACAGTATTGCCAAAAATTATTTAGCTGCTCTTGGTGCGTTGCTGAGAGGTTCATGATCATCTCCGTATGTATTTAAGACTCTACTGGCCGAGATCGGCAGTAGAGTTGAACTCGATAGAGGGTATCGCTTGACAACTAAGATTATACTAATAATAATGAGAATGATAATCAATATAATTTATATAAAAGTATTTTATTAGTTTTATATATGCAATTCTTGCGAAAACAGCCTTTAGGAGAAGACTTCCCAGTCAATAAAGGCATCTGATTGAAACGTCTGTTAGCCAGCGTTGCAACGTCTCGTATTGATTGTCTAAGAACTTCCTTAATTGGTCGTTTAATTTTTCACATTATGAATACAGGTCCCAGTATGTTTTTACAGGCTTCCGATATTTGCGAAGAAACCCCATCGAGTGTTACTGATTATGAAGAAAGGATTTGGCTATTACAGTTACAACAGCCTGAAGAAGTATCAAGGTCTATTAGTGCTTGGAAATTAAGTGAGGATATTAATCTTGACGCATTAGAAGGTGCGATACTCAAGGTTATTGAAGATGTGCCAAGCTTGAGTTGTCGATATGATTTTAATGACGAAGGAGAGGTCGTTAAATATTATGTGCGAGATGAAAATTTTAGTTTAAGCACTTTTTCTATAGAAGTTGAGATACCTCATTACCTGTCTCAGAGAGCGGCTTTTGATTGGCAAGCAGATCAACATCCGCCTTGTTATGCTGCTATTGTTTATGCTCTTCAAGAGCGAATTTTAGTTCTAGAATATCATCCGATCTTAGGTGAAATTACTTCACTAGAGGGCATTATTGATAAGATAACGCAGCAATATCAGCTGCTGTTGACCAAAGACAATTCTATATATACATCGCCTTTTGAGCGCCCTTTAGAACCCTCTCAAGAGAATCAATCAACAAACAATGTTTCACCGTCTGAAGATGCGGATTCGGTTGCTAATCTGATTCTAGATGAGTTTCGTTCCGTATTACATGAGCCTAATTTGTCACTTGAAGATGACTTTTTTGACTGGGGAGGGCATTCGTTATTAGCGACTCGAGTAATTGGAAAGCTGAATCAAAACTATGGCTTCGAGTTGAATTTTAATGACTTTTTTCGTTCTGCTACCGCTAAGGCATTGGCTTTGCAAGTGTCATCGACCAACAGCACTCTTAGCCAACAAGCAGAGCCTATTTTACATCACGCAGATTCAGCACCGCTCACGTTAGCGCAAGACTTTCTTTGGCAAGCTTATTCTGGCTACGATTTTAGTCCGATTTACAATCTTCCGTTTGCGATTACATTTTTAAATGAAGTCGATGAGAGTACTTTCTACAAAGCCTTTGAAGATGTATTGATACGTCATTCTGGTTTACGCACTCAGTTTCAGGTTCAAAAAGGTGAAGTGACCCAGAAGATTGTTTCTAGTGATGATCTAAGCGACTACAAGTGGTTTTGGCGAAGTGACGAGAGTGATGGTATAACGCTGTCTGATGAAGCGGGCTACAAGTTTGATCTCACTCAAGAACTGCCATTGAGAGTGCGTTTTATGGCTAGGAGTGGCGGAAAGCCACAAGTGTTGTCGATGTTGGTACATCACATGGTCATTGATGAGTGGTCGTTAAATACAATTATGCAGGATCTTTCTAAAGCGTACTTATCGCGCTCTAGTGACGAACTCCCTTACTGGTCGGAGCCTGTTCCCAGTATTTCCGAGTTTGCTCGATCACAAGCTCAACAGGGTGTGAATGCAGATCATCTTAGATATTGGACGAAGCAGCTTGAAGGGGCCTCGAAAGGTCTAAATTTGGTTCACCTGGAACCGGATCCATCGAGACAAGAAAAAACTGGTAGCATTAGCAGTTCGGCTGAATGGGCGGAGCTAAACTTGGGACTGGATGCGTTTTCTAAGTTGACCACTGTCGCTAGACAGTATCAGACCTCTCTTTTTGGGGTTTTATACTCTGCGATTGCCTTATCACTGCACAGTTACAGTGACTCGGATGAGGTGGTTATCGGAACTTCCGCATCTGGCCGAACGGAAGCGAATTTTTTTGATACTGTTGGTTATTTTACGACTATGGTTGCACACCGAGTCCGCTTTAATCAGCATCGTTCCGTAGCCGGTTTAGTGACAAGTGTGAGCGAGCAAATCAACGACTCTATGAGTTACGCTGATATTCCTATCAACTTGATTCAAGAAGCGGTTGGATGTCCGATAGAGGAAGGGTTGATGTTTGATGTGTATGTGCATATCCACTCAAACAATGCACTAAATGGCGCTTTAAAAAGTGCCTCTGGTGACCTCTTTTATCAGCAGATTCCACCTGAAAAAAATGACTCGATGTTTGGCCTACACTTCGAGATCATGGATGATGTTTTGCCTAACGGAGAGCACTCTCTACGTATCATCATAACGTATCAAAGGGAGCGCTATTCGAAATCACAAATCGAACAGCTTTCAAGTCGACTGAGCCAAATCTTGAATAGAGTGTACGTTGATGATTTGCAAGACTTAGCGCTTGAACAGTTTTATTCCTACTGATTTTTTGAAGTTAAATAATCACTCCTGCGAAAGCAGGAGTCTAGGAAGTACTTCGCAGTTTAGGCTATCTCTCCATAAAACCACCGCACAGTAAATTGGGCTAGTCTCGAAGTTGCGCTTTACAACACAAACTGAAAAGCTCACATAACTTTGCTCTATTGGTTAAGTCGCATTAAATTGTTGGAAGTGACAGCGACCAAGGCTAGGTGAGTTGGTGTTCAGTAGCGTAATCAGTTTAGTGGCAGAGCAAACAAGATCAGAAAAAAGGGTCTGAGGTGAGACTTGCCAATCACCTGCGATCTGGGTACAACTCTAAGGTAGATGAGCGAAAACGCTCAACCAAGAGTGTTCTTAGTCTGATTTAGGGGTAAGTGAACTTGAAAATACTCCGCAAAGACACAGGAAGATCGTATCATGAAAAAGCCCCTCCTAAATAAAGAGATGGCGGCTCAATAGACGGTTATAACTGCGGCCGCGCCGCGCCGTATAACCTTTAATTGTTATTTATAAAGGGGTGTTCAAGCATTGATTTCACAACTGCCAAAGTGGGTAGAGCTTGGGGCCTTCTTTTTGGCTTTGATCGCAGGTTGCATTAATGCAATTGGTTTGCTCGGGTTTGAGCATCAGTCTGTGTCGCATTTGTCTGGCACTGCTACCTTACTTGGCACTGAATTTCTAAGCTCATCGTTCCGAAAAGCATTTCATCTTGTAGGTATTTTGCTTTCTTTTTTTTGTGGTGCTTGCATTGCTGGCTTCTTACTACATGATTCAGCTCTTAAATTAGGCCGACATTACGATACAGCATTATTTATTGAATCCATTTTGTTGTGTTTATCGTCATGGCTTTTAATTTCAGGTTCATTTTACGGACATTTTCTCGCTTCGGCTGCGTGTGGGCTTCAAAATGCACTTGCTACCACCTACAGCGGCGCAATTATTCGAACCACTCATATCACTGGTATTGTTACCGATCTAGGAATAATGTTTGGTTCTGTGTTCAAAGGGAAAGCTCTTGATAAGCGGAAAACAAAGTTATTTTTATTTATAATTTTTGGTTTTATTCTTGGCGGTACGTGTGGTGCGTTGCTTTACATCGAATTTGCGTTTAAGGCTTTGTATGTTCCGGCGGCCGTATGTTTAATCATGGCGCTGAGCTATCGTGTTTATGCCAAAATTCACAGCTAATGAGCCTATCTGCTAGCTATTTTTGCGTTGTATTCTAAATCAACCAAAAATGAGAATACAACAGCTCATATAGGACTCTCAACTACGAGTGATACCGGACATCCAGCAGTTTACTTTTCCCAACGTCAGCGCGCTAATTCCAGGTTTCAAACCTATAGATTTGATTGGTGAGTATCTTGCTTATTCATCGGTTTATTATACCAATGTGCTTTCCATAGTATGGCTGCGAGAGTGGCGTGTCAGGAGATAGTAAAGATCGTTAGACGTCTCTCTTTTAAAAATAAACTTGAATATAGCTAGGTACCTAGCTGTATTGCGTTGATATTAGGGGGAGAGTTGATGGAAAAGTATGAAAAGAGTCTTGGTCACTGGATCAAGCGGTTTTATTTGTTAAGTGCTAGAGAAATGGATTGTCTACTTCAGCCTTACGAATTAGGGCGTACACAATGGTATGTTATGCATCATGTAGGTGAAGCCGGTACTCTGCCACAAAAAGACTTACAGTCAATTTTAAATATCGAGTCTGCAACGCTGACTCCGTTAGTTTCTGCGTTGGTAACCAAAGGGTGGCTTTTACAGCAACCATCACATACGGACCGACGCAGTAAAGTCCTAAGTTTAACTAAAGCGGGAGCTGAGCATTTCAAGGCGGTTCCGAATCCAATCGTTAAAGCAAGAAAAAAAGCATTGACTGGAATAGATCCATTGGAGGTTGAGCAAGCCAGAAAGATGTTAGAGCGCGCTGTTCGTAATTTGGAGGAATGACATGCAACCAAAATTAGGCAATAAAGTTATCAACCGGATTGATCAAAGAAGCGTTATTCCCTTATTCAAAGAACCTGATAGTTTCAACCAAGGTTGGTGTTAAGGTCGGAGTAAGTGGTCGTCCAGAACCGGCTGCAACGGCAGATGAAATTGAAGTTACTGTGAAACGAGATCTTGAAAACCTTGGGAAACCTTCATTAGATCTTGTGTTTTTAAGACTGGCGGGCGGCCCACTAAAAGGTTCTGGAGTGCCATTAGTGGAGTCAATGGAATGCCTTGCTGAGCTTCAAAAAATGGGCTTAATTAAACATATAGGGTTAAGTAGTGCGTCAATCGAGCAAATAGAAGAGGCAGCCTCTATCGTCAAGGTAGACGCGGTTCAAAATGCCCATTTTTTTGGAAGTCGAGACTCTTCTGATGTCGTTCACTTCTGTGACGCCGCTCAAATTCCTTTTTTTGCTTATTTCCCTCTAGGTATGGGCATGCTCATTCAAAAGAAAATTGATCTAGAATCTTTCGCTAAAGCACATAGTGTGTCAACGCAGCAGATAGCTTTGGCGTGGTTGCTTGCGTTATCTCCTACGATTGTGCCAATTCCAGGGGCTTCCAATATTGAGCATCTGAGAGAAAATGTCGCTGCTCTAGATATCAAACTTTCTCAAAGAGAAATGGAAGCCATACAGCGTCTTGTTTGACATGACTGTATATAAGCATTAGTTCTAACACAGGCTAAATAAAGTTCTAATACAGGCATCCCATAGCTTTGCTCGGTTGGTTAGGTCGCCTCAAATTGTTGGAAGCGAAAGCGCCTAAGATCAGATTAATCGGCGTTTTAGTCGCGTAATCCGTTGAGAGGCAGAGCAACCAAGATCAGAAACAAGTGTCCGAGGAATTCGACTTGCCAATCACTTACAACCTGGGTAAAACTACGTCGATAGACGAGTAAAAACGATCAAAAAAAGTCTTCTTAGCATGATTTATGGTCACTCCATGTAGAATCCCAAAATGCACTAATACGTATCACAGCCAGATCCATTTTGTGAGGTTGTATTCACTTTTAATAAGCGTCTATCTTATAAATAACGCGAGGGAAGATATTAACCTTCTTGCTCACTCCTGCCTTAAAAATAGGCTGCTTCTCTGATAAGACTGAAGCTCATAAGACTGATTCGTACCTTTCCTAGCAAACCATGCCATGTTTGATGGCTACTTTTCTAATGTCTCTCTATCGGAATGGGCATGAATATTGCCTTTAGTTAGTGAGTTTCTCATTCGTATCTTCATCATCCGCTGTAGAGGTCATAACATGTTAAATAGATTATTTAAAAAACAGAAAGCACCTCGTTTCGTTATTGACGATAGCCGCCTAAATGACATCTCTCAAAATCAAGATTCTGAAAAAAACCAACAGAATAGTACTCTTGAAACTTATACTCATGGTGTGTCTAGCGCACTGAATTTTTTGCAAAATTTACTCAGGTTTGCAAGTACAGCAGGGGAAGCTCAAGACAGTTTAATGCGCGAAATAGATGTTCGTTCTCATAATTTACGTACTGGGTTGAGCCAAACACGCGAAGAAATAGAAACCAGTACTAATGGCGCCAGCCAAGTTAGGGAGAATACTCGACAGTCGGTCGAGCAAAGAACCCTTGCAATCAGTAATGAACTGGCTCGTATTAGTCACGAATTGGACGCTAAAGCAGAAGGGGCGACTAAGGTTCTCAATAATATCGAAGACATCGGAAAAGGCATTCAATTGCTTGCGCTCAATGCCACTATTGAAGCGGCTCGTGCGGGAGATCAAGGACGAGGTTTTGCGGTCGTTGCGAAAGAGGTTGGTGAGCTTGCTAAAAAAACCATGGTACAAACCAATGAAGCGGTAAAACTGATTGATTTATCCAGTGTGACTCAGTCTCTTCAGAAAACGATGAGCACAATTGATCAGGAGCTCAACACGTTGGATGTGGAAATTGCGTCTTCCTTATCCGATATCCAAGCGCGTTTTTCTCAAATGTCTGATCGTTTAGAAACTATCAGTGAACACAATTCAGTGGTATTTGAATTGCTCGAAGCCAGTAAAGAATCCTCAAATCGAGCTATAAATAAGGTAGGTTGGGCTTCTGATATAACCCAATCTTTAGACTCTTATCTTACTCGCGATGAGGATTTGATCGAAGATGGCATTAACCAATTTTTAAAAGCCAATCATGTCTACAATACGCCTTCATTTGATAAATTAGCGGATATTAAAAAGCGTGGCGTCATTCGTGTTGCTGTAGACCCTGCATTGGTTGGTGTGACATTTCGCCGTTCATCCAATGGCGCTATTCAAGGTCTGGATGCGGAGTATGCCAGAGCCTTTGCTGATTGGTTGGGGGTCAAATGTGAATTCATAGAACATCCTTGGGATCTTCTAACCGAACTGTTGTTTGCAGGAAAAGAAAAGGGCCAACCCAACGCGGATGTGGTTTGGTGTGCCGTACCGCCTAGTGATTTTTATCAAGGTATTGCCTTTTCAGACACCTACACCTACCTCAAGTTTGTCTTGTGTCGCCAAGCCAATGACTCCTCAATCAAGCATCTGTCTGATTTAGAAGGCAAGGTGCTCGGAGTAGTTAATGACCCCGCTGCCTTAACCACGTTAGAAGAACAAGGTTTTCGTTGGGCAGAAAATGAGCACAAACCTGGCGGCAAGATAAAACTGTCAAACCTCATCGCTTATGGAGACATCTCAAGGGTGCACGATGCTCTGGCTAATGGCTCGATTGATGCTTTTGCCGCCGACCATCCTGTATTCCATTGGGCGTCGGTTAACCCGGCCAGTCCTTGGCATAACAAGGTCGAAGTGATTAACAGTATTTTACCTGATCCGTTTTATTACTCCGCGGTGGTCTCAGAGGAACCTTCTTCTTATCATCTATTGAAAGCCATCAATGACTTTATAGAGGAATTCAAACAAACGTCTAAGCGCTTAGACATTGAAAAAGAATGGCAAGGTGAGGCGATTGACCACACCCTTAGTTACCGAGACGAAGCGGGCGACCTGAAAGGCATTGATGAATTGCAATCGCTTTACTTAGAGCATCAAGAGAAATATTCCCTGATTGAAGCTTAACGTTTTATAGTGCAAATACTAATTGATAACTTATAAAGAAACCTTCTTCTTAGTTATTTCGGCGTTTTGGTTTTCTAATAAGACAGGCGCCCCATAACTTTATTGACGCCAAATCGATAACTCGTTCGTTTCAAATAACATACTCAAGGATGAGGAAGTTTCTCTTGGTATTTAACGATAGCGTCGAGATCAAGAAGCTAGTTTGTCTGACACTCCTTACTATCATTGTATTTCACGCTGTGTTCGCCGTGCTTTATCACTATGTGTCTATTGAAATTGAGTACTTTCATCGCTAAGAACTGTACGTTTACCATCGTACTTATTAATCTTTAATATGATAGACGTGACATTAACTCTAACACGACGATCTTTGCATGATTCGAGCATTCTGGATCTGTATCCGAGGTATGTATGTAAGCGATTTGAACAAACTCTTTGTGAGTGTCCAATCCGACAAATAATATGCTATGGTCAGACATGCTAACTCTCGTTGGGAGTTATTATGTCTAGTATTAAAATTGAAGCTAGCCACCCCGATACAGGTAAAATGACCTCAATACTACTGGCTGCACAAATGTCCTCTTGCAGAGGCGTTGTTATGGTCACCTGTAGTTTTTTATATGCTGAAATACTCTAAAGGTAAAGAACATGAATGATTTCGTTTCCCTAGTATCGATTGGGATGGCTTTCTTTGTCGTTGCTGTATCACCAGGGCCTGCGACTATTTCGAATGCAACGGTTGCGATGAGTCATGGTCGAAAGGTGAGTTTCATTTACGGTTTGGGCTTATCTTGCGGTCTTGTCTTCTGGGGGGGATCGCTGCGAGTGGTATGGGAGCAGTGCTTCAAAGTTCGTTCTACGTCCTGATGGTGCTAAAGGTCTTAGGTGGTTTGTACTTACTGTGGCTAGCGTTTGTGTCTGCTCGCTCTGCCTTGCAACCCGAATCCGAGAGCACAACATCAATTCAGAGCCGAAATTGGTTTTTTAAGGGGCTGTTGCTAAATATCTCCAATCCTAAGTCGGTCATTGCATGGATGGCCGCACTTTCCATTGGCTTGGATGCAAATGATAGTATTTGGTCGGTTGCCGCTGCTACGAGCGTTTGTATCGTTGTTGGGTTCGCGGTAAACGCATTATATACGCTTCTTTTCTCAATGAAAGGAGTGATGCAAGGGTATCAGCGATGCCGCCGTTGGGTGAGTGGTGTCGTGGCGGGTTTATTTACCCTAGCTGGGGTTGGCCTCATTCGTTCGGCTTTCGCTAGGTAAGTTTCAAGTTACATAGGATTCAGCTCGTCGTTATTCATCATGCGGTGATCCGTTTGTTCACTATGTGGGAGTGGTGGCATCAAATTTACTCACTGTCTAAGTGAGTTACGAAAGCAGAACCCAGTGTTTGGTTTTTTGCACCTAATAGTACAAGAGACGCCCAATATAGTTACTTTGCCTTAAAACTCGACAGAAGAGCCACGGATGTTGAGTTTGATAGTCCGGTTAAATGGAAGCCACGGCCTGTGGCTTCCATTTTGGCGGATATTAGATGATGGTTTTTCGAGTTCTTAGGTGATTGAATGTGTCTTTGACATACTTCTTTTTAACCTTTACTAACCTATCATAACTGTCGTTAAAATAGATTTCTGTTGGAATGGCTGGGTCTTTGAAACTGATAAAAGCACCATCAGTATTTTCGATTTCCGCTTCGCGCCCCATATCGATCCAATCCATTGCGCGGTTCGTGCTTATGTATACTTTGTTATCTTGCTGCTCTAGTTTTTGCTCAATGTCTAAGTTCCACCACGTCTGATATTGGATCGTGTATTGGCGATTACGATAAGGGAAGGCTATATCGGGTAGGTTATGTTGAGATTGATAGAACTCGCCTTGTATTGCCCCCAAAGTCACATAGCTAAACAATCCATTTTGCTCATTTTCAAGGCGTACTAAAGGGGAGGTGAGGGATTGTAAAAGTTGCTCATGGCCTTTCTTTTCGAGACCTTCTTTTTTGACAAAACGCGAGGTCAGTTTATGGGGAGCCGGCGCATCGTAATCCGGTGTGAAGGGGGTGCCTTCCTGTGTTAATGTGCCGCTTTTTCCTAGACGCTTACTGACATCATATAAGGAGTTTCTTGCCCAGTTACTCATCAGCCCATGGTCGTACTTGATATCGTATCCTGCGCCATGAGCTTCATGGATGGTGACTTGATCGCGTGTCACGTTTTTAAAGTAATCATGGATGAAGTTTTCCAGTTCCGCTTTGGTACCTTCCCAATAGCCGTACATTAGACTGTGATGATGCAGCTTGGTGACATCAGTAGTGTCGCTAGAGGAGGGAATCGCATTGATTTGGAGATTGGTGCCTAAGAGTTGAGGTGTCTCTTTTGACGTGATGGCCTTTTCCCATTGTCTGAGTAGCTTGATTGTGGGAGTGTCATTTTGAGGTGTGCAGTAGCGGTGTTTCGATTTTTTTTGTTTGGTCACATTCCATTCAATTTCAAAGCGATGAATTTCTTTAGGCAGAGCAAAGGTTTGGAGCTTGAGTTCTGTGATGATGCCGTAGCTCATGCCACCACCACCGCGCAGTGCCCAAAGCAGTTCTTGTTTATTCTCTTCTGTGTCTTTATCACTTAATTCGATGAGTGTTCCATCGCCAAGAATCAAGGTTGCACCAACTAATGATTCACAGCACATGCCATGTTTTCGTGTCCATGGCCCCCAGCCTCCGCCTTGAATAAAGCCGGTTAGACCGACAGTAGCACAGGTACCGTGGGCGATCATGCGCTCTTCTTCGGCCAGCTTTGGGGTCAGTTGGTAAAAGCGGTAGCCAGCACCAATGGTGGCGACGTTTGTATCTTTGTCTAGCTCAAAGTGCTTAAGGCCAGTGACATCAATGAGTATCACATTATCGCCGCTGCATTCCCCAGCGTGATCATGGCCGCCAGCGCGTACTCGAACTGGTAGTTCGTAATTGATGGCTGTTTTATAGGCTTGTTGTACTTCTTCTGTGGTTTGGCACATGACGATAACAAAAGGGTGATATTGGTAACGGGTGTTGAAAATCAGGCTTTCTGCTTGGTAGTTGTTTAGGCCTGGAAGAGTGGTTGGCCCGTTGTTTTGAGCGGTTAATAGGCGCTCGCTAGGGAAGTTGTTCGCGATCATCTCTTGACGAAATAATACGGCGTTATTAATGGCTGAAGTGTGAACTTTAAGTACCTCTGAACGTTGGTCTTCTGGATTTATTTGCTCGATTTTTTGGGCTTCTGTCATCGTTCATTCCTTTTGGTTAATAAATCGCACAATAAGGAAAGGTATTTGAAACCGAGGAAAAAAGCAGTATCAGTTTGGTGTCAATTGTCGGCTATGTTTAGACGTCGATTGCCGATAATACGACGAGTCGGTTTTTTTAAAGACTGTACTTAATCAAATCAAGTTTTGATTCGAATGGATGGGCTCTTCGTATTGTTGTGCTTATGTTGAGTATGAGCATTTGACGTTTTAGATCACGTCATTAATGTCGTATTTCTTGATTTTAGCGTCCCTTCCCTGGCTAAGTGTAATCAAGTGTAATTTACGTTTACACATTTATAAATTAGTTTAATACCTCACTTTTACATGAACCCCGCTCAATCTGGTCGGGGATTCTGCTTTTTAAGGGCTAGCGCATGAAATCAGTCCTTTCGCTCTGAAAAATATAATAAAATCATAACCTTGTTGGTTGATGTAGATTTATCAAGTCAAACGGTATCCAAGTCGTGTTCATTGCGATGGTAGGAGAGTATTGTGGATAAATTGTTACATGGACGTATCTCGATAAACAAACATACGCTCAAGTTATTGAGAAAAAAAAAAGCTATAGCCAAGAAAAGCTGGCTGAAGAGTGTGCAAAGCGTCGATTAGCGGTATCAGTCGCGTCTATTAAGCGTGCAGAAGCCGGAAAGAATATTTTGTTTAGGACGGTAACGCATTTAGCCTGTTTTTTTGATGTGTCTGTGGACTATCTTATGGAAGATGTACCACTGCCACTACTGAACTACGCTAAAGCGGTTCAGAAAGGCGATGAACCGTTTGTGGGACGAGATTGGGAGTTAGTGCAATTACAGCAACTTTATAACCTCAATTTATCGTCGCAGAGTGCCGCCTGTATTCAGGGTATGCAAGGGGTGGGTAAGACGGCGCTTATAAAGCGCTTTTTGGACCAGCTACAGCATACGAATAAACACTCTGTTTATGTACCTATCGAACCTAATGATGCTTTTACTCGCCGCTTTTGTCGGGCAATACTTTGTATTTCTAATGACCTTGATGACGCCAGTGTACGCCTTGTGATAAAGGCGCTGGCGAATACGTCATTACTGTATTTTTATTTATTGGACTGGGTTGGTGTAACGCTCGATTCTGCGGAGCGCTATGCATTATCTCACCTTTCTCCATCTCGATTAGGTGAACTAGAGGCGCTTGCTATGACGTTACTGGTCCAGAAAGCACTTGAATCCTCTGTTTCTGCGATCGCAATAGATAACCTACACGCTGCGAACTCGAAGCAGTTGCACTTTATTGAAGAGTTTATTGAAATCAGTAAAAAGCAGCGCCTTTTTCTGATTTTAGGACTAACTGATATTGGGCTTTTTACCTATCCCCCTGACTGGTTAAAACATGCTCACACAATCTCTTTGGGTGCGCTTAATGACAGTGCTTGCGAATCGTTGGCGTCTTTCTATACAAAACCTCAGTCACTTCCACCAAGTCAGCTTGAGTTGCTTAGGCAATTATCAATTAAACGTTCTAATGGGCATCCTGCCATTTTAAAAGCGCTGATTGAGTCTACGCAGGGGGACAAAGTGTTTCCTGAACCATTATATAAGACTACGATACGAACATTGCTGGAGCTAACACACGTTCAAGTTTCGTTGCTGAAGTTTATTGCTTGCGCTGGCATGGCGGTAAAAGTGGAGGTGATCGATTATTTTCTCTCTATAAAATCGGTGACGGGTATTAAACCTGTTCATGATTTGGTTTGTTTAGGGATATTGTGCCCCAAATCAAATTGCTACGTATTTCGTCACTTGTTGATTTGGGAGATCGTCTTGTCATTGGTAATAGACAGTGATCGCAAGGAGTGGAAAACGTTTTCGCAACGTCAAAAAAAGGAGCGTTATAAACACCTTCCTAAGTAAGTGATCCGAAAGTGATCCGTTTAATCGACTTGAATATCGCTAATTTTCCCTACGTAAGGTCATCTCGATAGCATGCTAACCGACTGAGGTTTGCATCGTTCGACATGACTTGTTTATCACGAATAACGTTGAGGGAAAGAGCAATGAATCAAGTTCAATTATCACGCCCGATTTCATTCGATGAAAACCAAGATGCTTGGGTTGGCTCCAGTTCGTTTATCCAGATGGCAAAGCAACAACTTAAGTTGATGTCTAAAAGTCGTTTGCCCGTCTTTATTCTCGGCCTGTCAGGAACAGGGAAGGCCATCGCCGCTAAAATTCTTCATGATTTAGGCTGTGCGGGACGCGCTCCATTTGTCACTGTTTGCTGCCATCAAATTGATCAAGACAACCTCGCTCGTGAACTGGAAGAACATCATTCGAGAGCGGGCGGAGGCAGTTTATACATTCGAAATATTGAATTGTTATCAGATCAGGGGTTAGACGCTCTCAAGCAATTTTGGTTGCGTTTTGATACCGCAGAGCAAGATGTACGTCTTTTAGTGAGCTCTTCTGATACCAAAAACATCACGTCGGTCGAATCAGGACTAAACGATACATTTAGCAATTGGCTTTACTACCACTGCCTGACTATTGAATTGCCTACTTTAATGAATCGACTCGAAGATATTGAGGGGTTGGTGCAGATGTATCAAGCGGAGAATCCAATGATTGCTCGGTTGTCGTTTCAGTCGAGTGCATGGGATGTGCTCAAAGGTTACACGTGGCCGGGTAATGTTAAGCAGTTGAAACGTTGTTTGGACAAGCTTGCGATTCAGGCAAATTCGTCCATAGTGAATCGTGAGGTATTGTTGGAATGCTTCCCATCGATGGCCACCGAGCGTGATAAAAAGGCGTCGGTTATTCAGAAAGACCTATTGAGTGTGAAAGTAAATTCAAAGGATATGATGTATCAATATGCAGGCGCTGATCTGAGTGTGCCGTCTACGAATAGTATTGTTCCAAACAATATGAACCCGTTGGGTAACATGTTCTCGGACGATGGTGACTTCTCTCATCATTCTATAAATCACCCTGCGTTAAACAAAGCCATTGTGTATTTGTATCACAATTATAAGAAGCCATTAAACATGGATGAGCTAGCAAGTCAGGCTTGTATCAGTCCCTCCCATCTTTCCTATTTGTTCAAACACTATTTAGGTATGTCTTTTAAACAGGTGTTGTTGCGTTTACGGATCGTGAAGGCAATGGCGCTTCTTGCCGAAAACCCTAATCGTCAGGTGACTCAGGTCTGTGATGATGTGGGTTTTTCAGATTTAAGTTTTTTCGTCAGAAAATTTAAGTCAACCGTCGGCATGAGTCCAGGTGTGTATCGGGATCAATATGGGCAAGCCGATTCCAGCCCTGAATTTCTGGTGGTTGAGGAGGCGCTATCGCATCCTTTGTTGCAACTTCCCATCCGGCATTGAGTCTTTTAATTCGAGTGTGAGCCTGCAAATTGGCATTTTACGGGATAAATACCAAGTGCTTACGAGTTGTTACCAACCACATACGAAGCGTTACCAATTCATAACCACCATGTTTTTCTAGACTTTGTTACAAGGTTTGCAATTGCTGAAAGAGATGATGAATTCAAACCTATTACATAGCAACGGCATTTAGTTGCAATTAAACGGACGAACTAAAATGAGGTTTTACTATGGCATTTCCAACAGCGGTCAATGACCAAATCACCGATTCGGTAACTCAAGCCAATGTCAAAGTGCTCGGCGATGCGCCTGCTTTGTCAATGGGTAATCTATTTCAAGCAACGTCTCAAGCGCTTGCTAACGCCGCACATAACGCGACGTCGGCACAGCAGCAAACAGGCGTCACTGCGCAGGCTGCGACAACAATGGGCGTAACCACCTTGTACTCAATAGATACGGCAAGTACAGGAATGGCGACGAAGGATATTTTGACGCCGCCAACGACTAAGGTTGCAGGCTTAGGCTCTTAATTTAATGCAAGATTTGATAATTAACCAAACAGAAGGACGTTAATATGGCTTTTCCAACCGCAGTAAATGATCAAATTACCGATTCAGTCACTCAAGCAAATGTGAAGGTGCTTGGCGATGCGCCAGCAATGTCGATGGGTAACCTCTTTCAAGCGACTTCTCAAGCTTTGGCAAATGCCGCTCATAATGCGACGACTGCTCAACAGCAGACCGCGATCACCGCACAGGCAGCGACCACAATGGGCGTGACAACCTTGTACTCCATTGATACTGCTTCTACTGGTGTGGCAACGAAAGATATTTTGAGTAGCTAACGGATCACTAGAAACCGGTAAGGAGTCGTTCTATGGCATTTCCAACGGCAGTAAATAGCCAGATTACCGATTCGGTAACGCAGGCCAATGTCCAAGTATTAGGGTCTGCGCCATCCGTTGCGATGGGGAATTTGTATCAGGCAACGTCGCAGGCGTTAGCGAATGCGGCGCACAATGCAACGACGGCACAACAACAGGCAAATATTACAGCGCAGGCTGTTACGACGATGGGCGTTAACTTGCTCTATTCCGTCGATACCGCGTCCACGGCTGTCGCGACGAGTAAAATCCTTGGTTAGTTTTGTCTTAACAAACACCAAATTAGTCACTCGACGCGACAGACGGACACTCGCGTGATGCTATTTGTCACGCTCATTAACTAGTTGAAAAGGAAGAATATTATGGCATTTCCAACAGCAGTAAACAGTCAAATTACCGATTCAGTTTCTCAGGTGAATACCAAGGTTCTTGGTGATGCACCCGCAGTAGCAACCGGTAATTTCATGATTGCAACCAGTCAGGCGCTTTCTAATGCCGCGCATAATGCGACAACAGGACAGCAAAACAACAGCATTACAGCGCAAGCTGCATTAACTCAGGGCGTGAATACTCTGTATACCGTTGATACAGCGTCTGCAGCAGTAGGCACTGCGAGAATCTATCGTTAAGGTAGATTAGGCGATATTAGTGGGTTCGCCTTCTGATATCGCCGGTTTTCGCTGACTTTAAATAGAAAATTGACCATAGGAAGGGAGATGGCTACGAATGCAGCGCCTCAATATGGAGAAGAGATAGCCACAGCTGCCGCCTTCTCTGTCGCGATGACAGAAGTTGCCATGGGGACGTCCATTAGTATGTTGATGGAAAACGCGGTGACGAATGAGTCACACTCGCAGTCCATTCAGAATGCGGGCGTCAGTCAATGTTGTGCACTCATGCTTGCGGCAGGCACAGCGGGAGCAACGAAGGGAATTTAAGCCTAATTAGGAGAACACAATGAGTAGTGTAAATGATCAAGTAACGGATGCCGTCAGTCAGATAAATACATTAATGACAGGTGGTGCGCCTTCTCAGTCAATGGGAATGTTAGATGTCACGGGTACCGAAACGATTGGTATGTCGATGTTTAATGCGGTGACGGCCCAGCAAAATGCTCAGACGTCGGCAACGGCAGCCATAACCGCCAGTTGCGCAAAAATGTTGCGTACGGATACGACACCCCCGCCGGCGGTGGATGCTGAGTCTAAAGAGGCGTTAGAGCTAAAGCTTGCCCAACTCAGCCTCGCAGAGGAAAAGCTTGAAAACGCATTGATTCTGTCGACGTTATCTGAGTTAGCGAAATCAAAAAAAGCAGTGACATCGGATTCTATAAGTACTGCCTTCAGCAGTGCTAAAGGTCTGGTTAAAGCAAAAACTCAAGCCGCCGAGCAGGCGCTTTTGAAGAAGGTGGAAGACTCTCTTGAAAAAACGATCGAGCAGGTGATTTCTGGTAATTAAAGCGAATAGAACATGTATGCGATGTTCTGGTGGATTCGCAGAGCAACACTAACTAGATAAATAGGTGAATCACTATGGCAGGTGAAGGAAATGTTAATTCCCAGGTTGTTAACACGGTTGACCAAATGCAAAACTCGGCGCTCAGTAGCAGTGTAATTAAGCTATCGGGAGCGGGCAAAGCCTATCAATCAATCTCACAATCGTCAGCGATTGCTGTGCAAGATGCGACGGACAACCTTCGAAATATAAATACCATGGCAACGACCGCAATGGGTGTGGCGTTGGCGCAAATGCTTGCGACGGGTAATACGGAGATGTACGGCGAAATCATAAAGCAGGCGAACACGATGATTGAAAACAGCACGAGTAACTTTAACGCGGTGGGTAAAGGTGCGAGTCAGTTATTAGATGAATTTACGACCGGCGGTTAGCGTACGGAGTTGGTAGTTTACGTTCATGGCGAAAGTTCGTAGTTGACGTTTGAAGTGAGTGTTCGAAGTGAGCGTTCGGAAGTTAAGGGAGGCGTATATGACGATATTAATAGAACAGACGAAATTAGAGTCGGTGGGTCAGTTATCCAATAAAACTCAGACGTTGTTAAGCTTAATTCCTCAGGGAGAGCAGTGGCTACAGGTGATGCTGAATGATAAAGAGCATACGGTGAGCTTTGCATCAGAAGCGGCATTTATTGAGGAGGTTGGACCTGGGCTACGTGATACGTCGTTGATTTATTTCCCGAACCTTAATTTGACCGTTGGTATTCAAGCTTTGTCCGCCATGTCTGAATCGGAGCTAATACTCCTCATCAGAAGCGATGCTTCGAGCAACAACGCGGCGATGAATAAGCTATTTTCTGAATATAGGTTAATTAATGATGAGGCCTTTAAAGTGTTGAATCCGCAGCTCATCAATCAGCCTCTTCGATGGAGTTCAACATTTGACGAGAACATCCAGCTATATCAAAGCTTGAGTTACGCGGATGGGCAATTCGATGTCAGTCAAAGTGTTAAGCAAGAAGCATCCGAATGGGCGCAAGAGCAGGCTCAAACGTTAGCGGAGTTCGGTGATTATTATTGTCTTTATTTAGCGCTGTATAACGATTCAGATGGCAACGCTCGTACATTAAATGGCATTTTGGCGCAGCTCCAACCGGTGGTTTTAGACAATTTAGATTGTCCTATCGCGACGTATGAACTGGATCAGAAAGCTTTGCAGCGTGCCATTGAGCAGTGGCAAGCAGAAGGGAACACACTGGGTTTTAGTACGCTTTCTGCTGGACTATTGAATGTTGGGCTAAACCTTAATCTTAAAAGCACCGAATCGATTGAATCCCAAGCGGAGTCCTATATCGCGAGTATTCAGAGTGTATTAAAGAACCAGTTGGCGACGGACAGTTACATTAATCAATCCGGTAAGTGTCGTCATTATGAGTATTCTCTAACGGACAGAACCATTTTGCTGAACCTGAACGCGATAGGGTGCTTAAGTTTGTTTAGTGATCGTCCAAAGGCCGTTTAGACGTCGATCTTTAGTTGAGAATTGAGTCGAGAAAAATAAGAGGGCGTTATGAAAACTCACCATACTACGTCTGGAAATATTACAACACCAACATCGAGCAATGAGAAAGAGAAAGCGCGTAGGTTGGGTATAAAGCAACTTGCAGACTTATCAACACCGATTGATATAAAGACGATGATGTCTAGTGTTGATGCCGTTCTAGAGCAAGCGATGCAATCCATAAATACCTCCCTTCAACTAACGACGCAACAAGTTGATGAGGCTAGACAGCGCTTGATGCAAGATCATCCATCATTGCAATCAATTTATCAGACTGAGCAAGACGAGCCTTCAGACCACCAACGTTCTAATTCAGTTGCTATGCACAACATGCAGGAACAAACGCTAGAAAGTGTAGATTCTATTTACGGCAACGCCAAAAAACGTCTTGCTTCTTTTCAGAGTGCAGTCGAAACATCAGAACAAAACGACATGAACAAGCTGCGTGGCCTAGATAAAGAGCTAGATAAAGAATCAGAAGCGTTAGAGCAGAAATACCAAGAACAAATTCAAAGCAGTGTGCTCTCTTATCAAAACAAGGTTGCCAGTCAGCATGATACTAAGAATGCCGCCGTACAGAAAAAGCAAGAAGCATTGACCCATTCTGCGTTGTTAATGCAGCAAAAGCTGGTTGCACAGCAACAGTCTTATGAGCAACAGGTTCTCTCTCAAAGCGGTCAAGCTCTGGAAACCGAATCACAAGCCGCACAACAGCAGCTCGATAATGCTAAGGACAGTGCGCAGGAGATGATGGAAACGACACAGTCGTCTATAGAGTCTAATCACGACCCTATAGAGCAAGATTTGGATGAAGCAAAAGCACTGCTGGATAACATCAAAGAGGTAAAAAAATGATTTCCCTTAAGTTTTCTGCTGTCGAGCTCGCGCCGGATACGGCTGTTAAGCAGAGCGCCGCCCAAAAGCAAATGGTTGAAGTGCTTGATCGACTGCAAAGTGTGCCGAAATACCATACGTTGACGCAAAATGACCGACTTCTACTCAAAAAAGAAGGCTATGCCCCAGATCTTATTGATAATTTAGTGGTTATTACCGAGCGTCAGGGCGCCGTGTCATCCTCTCATGATGATGAGATTGTCGTTGGTTTTACCTATGCAGCATTTGACCCAGCTTTATATGCAAATGAACAGATAAAGCAACATTTCGAGCATGTGAGTTCCGGTTGTTGTTACTTTTGTGAAAGCTTTCTTGCTTCCACTGGTGCGGGGGACATGAGCCATTATCGACCTGTTCAGTTATTGGAGGTAGACAAAGACAATGGGTTAAATACCACTGACCAATGTTCTCCTTATTTTGCGTTGGCATACGAGCAGGAAAACTTACTGTTTATTTGCCCTGAATGCGATGCAAAGCACAAAGCTGGGAAGTTTCCCGTAAAAGGGCCTCGCTTTCCAAGTGTTGATCTCGAGGAAGAACAAGCAATGCTGATTAACCCTTATCATGAGCAGCCCCGTGATTACATTCGTTTTAACCCTTTAAATGGGCACGCTTTTGCATTTGATAAAGTGTGCGCTTTTTATCAGGCTGCTCAACAGCTGAACAAAGAAGAAGTCGCGAACTTATTATGGCAACAACCAACGGCGATACCCAGTCAGCGAACCGTAGATGACCGTCTCTTGACGAACCAGGACATCGAAACGTCATATCAGGCTTGGTTGGCGCAAATGCAACCCGAGAGTCGAGGGGAAGCGACCATAACCACGCTGGGGCTTAATCGAACCGCGCTTGTTCTTGCACGCATGGCAACATTAAAACAATGTCGAGCCACCTTTCTTGAGCAAGGTAAGGATGCTGTTCCTCCATTGTTTTCTGAGCAAGTGGATACGATTGAATTTCGCAGTCTTGCGATTGACGCCTTGTCTACTTGGTACTGGCAACACAAACAGGCTGGTGGGCAAGCGACGTTAGATCAACAACCTAGGCTTTCTAATGACGCAGACGCTGAAGGTTCTCATAAAGCGATAGATGAGAGGGTCGATGAGGAGACTGGAGGCGTTCAACAGACTGATGATCAGGCGTCTAACCAGCAAAACCGTCATGCGCAGGGTGAAGATTTACCAAACGTCGATAAGCCTTCCCAAGAATTCACGAATCTTATCCCTCTAGAGCCTAAGCACGGCAACAGCTCAACGTACCCGATTTGGTTGCGATCTTGTTTAGCGTATTTAGTCATTGAGTCAGAGCTGGAGCAAGCGAATAAACGCCGATTAGTATGCTTATCAAGTCAGGATCGGTTTTACGGGCAAAAAGCCAAGGGTAAGTGTGTGTTTCTGCCGGTCGATTGGAACAAAGACACAGGCAACGTTATTAAAGTTCGTTCGCATCGTAATATTTGGGAGGCCTCTTTTTCTGAGCTGGCGGACTCTCGTCCTCAAGAGTTGGTGAATCTCTTTGCGAACAACGATGTTTGGGTAGAAGGTGACTACCCAGCGCTTGTCGGCCACTGACCGTATGGGCGGCAGATTTAATTCAACACCTAATGGTAATACAAAGGTAAGACCCATAAACAAGGAGATCGAAAATGAGTGATGAAAACCTTCAAGATTATGCGCAAGATGAAGTCGTGCAACAGGAACAGGTCGCAACCAATGCGGTTGCTTATTCTGATAGCGTCGTAGCAGAGCAAGCGACAGGCTACGCGACACAGACACCAGAAGAAGCAGAAGTGGTCGCGCGTCAGGCGGTAGAAGCGGCAGATCAAATGGTTGTTCAAGAGCTATATGGTGGTCAAGCAGTCATGCAGTCTGTAGAAGAAGCAGAGCGCCAAGCAACCGCAGCCGTCGCCGCTACTGAGTGAGTTCAAAGCGACGTCTATTTCATAGTCAGGCATGTTGCTCTTGCACCTTTGTCAGCGCTCGATAACAAAGGCCGTGATCGCAGCGTGCTTGATTCTGTTTTTACATTCTTTCAATATCTTCTCGCGCCTTTTCTCTTTTTCTTGCCCCTATTCAACGTGCCATTTTCGTCATATTTTCCAAGCGATGTGTCAGTTTTACCAAGTGATTTTCGAGCGTCTTTTGTAGAGTTATAGAAAGTCGATTTTGGACCACATTGTCGGAAGGAGTGTTCGCCATGGAAACTCAGCAATACTTGATGCTTACGCGATCAAAACGATCGATGAATGCTCGACATGAAATTCGTCGGAACAAAGCTCAAAGCATTCAAAGGTTACCTTTTTGCTTACGAAAAGGAATGGAAAAGCTTTCGGGAGTCGATCTAACAAATGTTCGTGTGCACTATAACTCCAGTAAACCTGCTCAAGTTCAAGCACATGCTTACGCTCAGGGCGAAGATATCTATCTCGCTCCTGGACAAGAGCATCACCTACCTCATGAATTGGGGCATGTGGTGCAACAAGCACTGGATATGGTCAAACCAACGGCCGTTTTGAATGGTGTTGCCATCAATGATGACCCAAGGCTCGAAGAGCATGCCACTGAGTTGGGGCACGTTGCAGAGCAAGTAGGCGGCTGTAAAAATGAAAAGACAATTCAAGCAATGTCTGATCATTTAGCAACAGAATCGTCAATGGATACTTACCTCACTGCGACCTTGGGTGATCATTTACTGTGTGAGAACTTAAAAAACTCCAGCGCTGGACATTCTGAAGACCGGTTTATTGACGAGGTACTGCCCGCGAGCGTTGGCTTTTTAAATCCAAATGCGGATAACGTTATCTTCTTGGGAATAAATAGAAGCCCATGTACTTCTACAGATTATTGTCAAAATGGGCAGCCATCAAGTAGTAAAGGAGGAGGGGCGCTAGGCTGTTCTGAGAGATTAATTCATTTAGTGAATCATGGGTTCTCTTATGGTGGACAGGTTTACCCCATTCGACTTGTTATCTCGTTTCGCAATTTATATGGCAGCAATGCTGAGAAACAAGCAAATTCAATGCAAGCGCTAACGGCGATGGCGGACACGGGACGAATTACGCTAGATACACAGCAGTTAGGTGGCCCGAGTTCACGTTTTTCTGGCACGGCAGCCACTAAGGCTGTGAGCGAACTTTAGTCTTATTGCAAACCGACTTATGACAACGGCAGGGGTAAGAATGATGTACGTTAATTTATCTGAAGGGGGGAAGTCCAAACCGTTTTCCTTTAGCAGGCGAAGTGTTGTAACTAGAAACCGGTTAAAAAGCATGCCGGCTTCTATTGAGGCTTGTCAGCTAACCCGAATGAGTAAAGGGGTTCAGTACGCGACAAGTGACGAAGATGCTCGTGATTGGCTAAGCAAAAATGTCAAAGATTGGAATACTTACCCTGAGGAAGACAGGGAGATGGCGATGGACATCGCGCTTGATAAAAATCAGGGGGTTGATGTTGCAAAAGGCCTACTTGAAAACGTGCAGTTTTCAAAGGATGTTGAGAAAAGAAGAGAGGAGCGGAGCGAATCTATTCTTGATGATTACGACGCGTATCATGGTGGTTTTGGGAATGATCTAGCGGAAGATGTATTTACTCTTATGAAGGACTCATATGTTGCTGGGAACCAAAATGTCACACTTGCTGGTGAATATACTCAGCAAGAAATACAGGGCGCAATCGATGCAATGAAAGCCTTTATTGATAATGGTGATTTGACTGAAAATATAACGAATGTTCATTTTTTTAGCCGTCAAGATAAAGCCGCAGTAGGTAAAGGTCGGGTAGGCGATACACTGGCCACACGAGGCGTGCAAGCAAACTTTATTGCTACGTGGCGAGGGAAAAAAATTAACGTTCATGTAGATACTGAATAGTCTTTCCGGCTATAAATATTTGAGGTTAATTCATTATGTATTGCGGTATAAATAAAACGTCAAGACAAAATAGAAGCACGCACGCGAAGTGTGTTCATCCGAAAGATATTCGCTTTTTTGTTCAGCTACGTTCAACTTCTGCTAAACGAGATCCTGCTGCCGATGGGTTGGAGCTCGTTCATAGTAAAAAGCAATTTAAACAATATTTATCGATGTTAAAAACGTGGCGTGATGAAGCGTTGTTAAAAAGCGATGTGAGTGAGTCTGATTATCAAGCATATAGAGAGAAGATTGAGACGGATAACAATACTCCTTGTTCTAATAAAAACTGGCGCAAAGAAGAGGAGATAGCTTGTGTTTGTGATGATCTTCGAGATTATGCATTGAGCAAGAAGACGTTAGACAGTATTGATGAGGACATTACACTGATCACCTCGAAGGGCGTCCCCGTAGGAGTCATCACGTTGCGTGTTCCGTATGATAATGACAATATCGACTATGAGATTACGGGATTCGTAAAAAAACCTGACTATAGCGGGTCTTTGAAATGGGCTGTGGACAAGTATCTTAATTCATTAAAGCCAAGAGTTTCAAAAGGAAAGACTGTTATTGGCGTGGATTCAGCTAAGAGAGCGGTAGGAGCGTATGAGCGCTATGGGTTTGAACCCACAGGGCAGGACGCGAATCACTACGGCAAGGAACATTGTGGCTGCCAGAAAATGATTCGCAGTGAGAGGAGCGAAAAGTAAAAGTGAAGCTCGGACGCGGAAAGCATTCCCACCCGAGCGTTTTGAAACCTTAAACCTGCGCCCACTGAATATAACCCGCTAAGGTCACACCTTGTTCAGTGAAGTAACCGGTCGCGCTATCATACAGATCGCTTGTCACGATACTCGGCACAATGGCGGCTTTTGCCGATGCGTAATCTTCCCACGTTGTGGACGTTCCCGAAGTCGTCTGATAATCGTTCTCTGTTTCGTCCCCTTCTGTGTATAGCTGAGGTGACAGTAGGTCGATATTGCTATCCGCGAAAAAGGATTGCATCAGAGCGTCTGCATCAGTAATGCCATAGGGGGCAGAGTGACTGACCGTTACCAGAACCTTGAGACCAGCGTCTTTTGCGGCTTTGAATGAGACTGCAAAGTCATTTTCCAAGTGACTGTCGCCTTCTTCAACATCGTACGCAACGCCTTCATAGCCTTCGAGTTTTCCTGACTGAATGGCGGACGTAATGTCTTGTAGTGAGAGGGCGGTAAACTTACCGTTATCATTGCCGCCACCAAAAGTTAAGTATTTTGTTCCTACTAGAGACGGTTTAACCTGATGGCTGTCCTGTAATGCTGTCGTTGGGTCGGTCCATCCACTAAAAGCAAGACTGAGCGTCGCATTTGACGGATTTGACGTTCCAGACCATGTCCAGTTCCAATAACCCATATTGATTGCATTAGGTGCTAAATTATCTTGAGTGGGGGCATCGCTTGATGTCGCTGGAATGTTGAGTACTTGTCCAACATCGATTGTTGAACCTGTAAGTGAGTTATCTTGCTCAATTTCTTCGTATGTTAACCCTTTGCATTGGGCTAAAGCCGCGGCAATCCCAGAAAAGCTATCGCCACTTAAAACAGTATAAAACCAGCGGTTTGTAGGCGTGTCTAATTGAGGGATCGTTAATAACTGGCCGATTTGTAGAGCAGAGGGTACAACGCTAGGGTTGGCCGCTTCTATTTGATCCGTCGTTATGCCCGCCGATGCGCTTATTTGATCGGCAATTTTTGATAACGAGTCGCCTGGTTGAACGGTGTATTTCAAAACAGTTTTCATCCTTATTTCCCTTTTTTATATTGAGAGGCTTTTGGTTTTGTAGAGGTGTTCAGTGTAGTGCCTTACCAAAGAATAGCTTGGTTAGAATGACTTTTATCGATCAAGCTAAAGAGCCGTTAGATCATGATATATACCAAATTCCTATGCTAATTCGACCAAGAGATTGTATTGGGTCATTACTATAGTAAGTTTTTAGTCTGCGATTGAGGGAAGGGTATGATCAACGATAACGTGATTGCGTACGCACCAGATAAAGATCAGCGCACGGCGTTACAGGCCAATGCTAAGACATTAGAGGCTTATTTATCATGGTGCGAAGTGGTCATACGTACTCGCATGCAGCTGTATTTTTTAGAAGAGTGTTCCCATAGTGATATAAAAGTCCATGAACCGCCAAATCATCATAGTGACTGGTCAGCCCTTGCAACCTATATACGACGTCAGCATTTAGACTTTCGTTCGCAGTTATTGTTGATATTGGCGCTAGTCCCCTATGTTAAGCCTCAGGTTTTTGATGTGTTTTTGTCGCGCAATGAAGGAACGGATCGACCTTATACTGAGTTTGGTTGTGTCGAGTATCAAGGGATGTATGTCGCAACAGGGGAAACGTTGGCGTTTCTTTTGGGTGGGAGCTCGGTTGAGACAAAACTTGAAATCCAGAGCTTTCTTACTAATAAGAAAGAAAAAAGCAGCGTTCGTGGAGACGATGAACACGTATTGCTTTCACTTATGACCGTGGAATCAGAGCGGCATGTGAACCCACTCAAAGACACCTTGATTCTGGCTCCAGAGCACGTTCCCCGATTTACAACGGGGCAAGCCTATAAAGTCGCGTTGGGGAGTGATTTCCCCGCTCAAATTATTGAATCGACGTTGTCCTTAGAGGATGTCTATTTGCCTGAAGATACTTTGGAGCAGTTGGCGGACATCAAAGACTGGGTAAACTTTGGCTCCATTTTACAGCACGATTGGAATATGAAAGATAAGATTCGAGTGGGTTTCCGTGCTTTGTTCTATGGTCCTCCCGGCACGGGTAAGACGATCTCGGTGACTGCGCTCGGAAATACGTTAGGCAAAAACGTCTACAAGGTTGACCTGTCTAGAGTGCATTCAAAATACATCGGAGAGACAGAAAAGAACCTAGAGAAAGTGTTTCGTTTCGCCGAGCAAAATGAAGCATTGCTTTTTTTTGATGAGGCGGATGCGGTATTTGGGCAGCGCACACAGACAACCAATTCGAATGACCAATATGCAAATCAGCATGTGTCTTATTTGCTTCAGCGGATCGAGCGATTCGATGGGTTGGTTGTCCTTGCTTCAAACTACAAAGAAAACTTCGATGATGCCTTCTTTCGACGTTTCGAGTCCGTTGTTCACTTTTCGCTGCCAAACAGCGAGCAGCGTCTGCGACTTTGGAAAGAAGGGTTTTCGGATAAAGCGCCGCTTGATGACGACATTAATTTTAATGATATTGCTATTCAGTACCCGCTTTCTGCTGCTCATATTATGAATGTGATTCGCCACGTTTCATTGCGTTCATTGGCAAAAGGTGGCATCGCGATTCGTTATCAAGATGTACTAAACGGCATAGAGCGAGAGCAAGGGCGAAAGGTTTCCCCAAGATGGTGAGCATCTCAGGTGGCAAGGGTAACGACGACTTTGGCAGATATTCATAGCATTTTACAAAACTCAAAATTGAAAAATACCGGAAGACCCTAATCTTTACCAAGTGCGCAAGAATAAATGCCAACTGAGCCGTAGAAACTTCCAAGTTGGTAAAAACTATGCTGAGTATAGTTAAACTCGCAAAGTCAGTGAAAGCTAAATATGGACTTTGGTTATCATCTGGTATCTCCCTAATCGTGCATATAGCCCCTTGGCGCGTATTGATAGGTGATCCAGGGAACTAAAACACGACTTAACGAGGTTGCTGGAATGGCGAATTTAAAAGCTCAAACGGAAAATGCAAAAGCGAATGCGAAAGGTTTTGTGGCTGATGGTGTCGTTACTTACGATGTCGCGAAAGACTATAAAAGTCAGGGTTACGAGTTTTGTATGCGTACTATAAAGCTGGATCCTCAAGACGATGACCCAAGTGTCGCGACTGAACGTGAATTGTTTGGCATTATGAGTACAGGCAAGGGAGGTGGCGCTCTCAGTTTAATGCCTCTAGTGGAGGCGGTGACGGAGCAGGAGGCTGCAACTGACGCGGCGAACCTTCTTAAGCGTCTCGAAGTGCTCGGTATACCTTTAAATATTACATTGTGGCTTGATGAAGAAAGCCTAAAAGAGCTGCATAACAGCGATGAAGCGAGAATAAAGACGTATCGAGACGAGTGGACGGACTTTGTTATTAAGGCTGGCTACTCTGCTGGCTACTACAAGGGTGGGTTATGTGATTGCTCTTGTACGTCGACGTCAGACAATGGCTCTACTGTGCTAGAAGCGCCTGAATGCGGCGTAGGTTTAAACGGACATACGTTAAAAACGGTTTCAATCGGAGAGAATTCTGGTACGTGTAAGATTCGCTGGGCCTATCTTTCTTAGACGATCTGTAAATAGTGTTCATTAAAAGTAACAAGCGATCAAAAAGCCACAGATGTCTTCACTGATATGTGTGGCTTTTTATTTCTATTGCCAGGCTTATATAGTGTGGTTTCTATTGCCCGCTAAGTCTTGGGCCGTTTAGTGAAACGAAAGCCCCAGGTCCCCATTCCCATAGTCCCATTCTTTATCCCGCTTTTTTAGTGTTTTTGCCAAGCAATTCGTAGAACGCACCAAGCCAGCTTTTGCAATCTGGTAAAAACTTAGTCGAATATTAGACAGGTTAAGGTGAGGTTAGGGTATGAATAAAATCAAACCAGCAGGAGAATGTTATGGCAGATGGCATTACGGCGAACCTGATGAAAAGTCGCCGCCGTCTTTGCCACTCAGTATTGCGTGGAGTGGTTGGACAGACGTGGCAACGGCACTGAAAGAAAGTGAACAGCTGTCCGCAGGCATGTCTGGAGACCGTTATATCGCATTTGGAGGTGGGGATGTAGCAGGGAGCTTTAATCCCTGTTGCGTAGACGCGGTGACTCGTGCCATCCAGTCTGGAATACTGAAGGATTACGGTTACGATGGCGTTTGTTACTGTCTTCAAGAGGGCGCAGCGGGTTTATCGGATGCACTAGAAGCATCTTTTTCGATTGCACGTCAGAACGGTTTTAAAGTTTTGGTGAGTTGTATACCGCCGTTCTCGTTTGTTGATGCGAACAAGCTGATGTCTAGTCTATTAGCCAGCGACAATATCGATATTTTTTCCCCCCAGCTCTATGAATCCTGGTTTGAACCCTACAACACTTATAGTGTGGTTGAGGGGGATTATGATTTTCAACATTGCAACGCTAAGTTTGTCGTTGATCTGACTTATCCTGAGTTGTATCGAGAAGCGAAGCAATTTTTTAGCGATAAAGGTCGAGAGCCTGAGGGGTATATTCTCAGGTAATCGCTCTATCGAATGGTGTCGTATTTTTTGCCAAATCGTTGCGATATCGGTTCTATCCAATCCCAAGTTACACCAATTTTAAATAAGGATAAGGCGTTACCTTTAATAGGTACTCGAACTGATCAGGATGATAGCAATGACAGATACTACGAATTCAGAAAACTCTGCGGCGGACGTCGACGTTCTGGAAAGCGCGTTACAGCCTGATGACGTCCCTAATGTCGCTTTAAATGCGGTGCCAAACAATCAAACGGCTCCCCAAAGCCTAATGGAAATCAGTGGAGAAGAGGTTACGCCTCCATTGGAACAGTTAGATGAAAGAGCGGATAAGGACGTGGTTCAGCGTCAATCATCCGCTCAAGAGACGACGTTTGTTTATGCGGTTGGCGAGTTAGCGCCTGTTTTTCCAAACCAAGGGTTGCAGCAGACATTTGATGCCGCAGCACGCGTTGTGGGTGTGAGTGAACATGATTATTACGCCGTTTTTAACTATCAGGATCCAACGACCAAAAAACGTCCCTATTTCTATATTGCAGAGCAGGTTCGCTGGGTATTAAGCATTAATAAAAAGAATTGTTATCAGGTATTGCCCCGTTCGCGTGAAGAGCTTTTGAATTTTATTGATGCGTTAAAGCCGTTGTCTGACAGTTTGCAGGAAGTTTTGTCTACTGTAATTGGGGTTGTTGTCGATGATTCGAAATCGGCCACGAGTGGGCTGACTAACGTTATTTGCAATCACTGCTTCAGTCAGACATTGGATGACTTACATAATCAATTAAAGCAGCAAACCGGTGTTGCTACTGCGGCGATACAAGACGTTCTGAAACAATTGGAATTTAGCCCGAATCAGGGGCGTACCGATTTTAATCGCGCTAAAAATTATCTGGCCTTTCGTTATCCTGCCATCTATTTGACGACCCATTCAATGAGCAATGGAAATAGCAGTTCTTCGGCTATTTCGTCGTTCTTTTTGGATAAAGTTACGACCAATTACTCAGATTTAAAATCACCACATACGGTCGTCGATATTGTGTTTCTTTATAAAAGCAAAACGACGAAACAGGAAAAATATTACTACTGCAGTGTGGACGTCACGACCCAGTTTCCTTTTATAAATTCGCCTTTGCAGGCGTTTATGCCTTTAACCCCAATAGCGAGCTGAGTCTTACTGACTGAATATAACAAGGATCAGATGATGAATACGACAAATGATATTTCAGAACAGGTTGGCTTGCATGAGGGTTTAGACAGCGAGGTGATTCAAAGAGCGTGTCACTGCACGACAGCAGGTTGCACATGTGATTCAACACAACCTGTGTATGCGTTGGGGGAGCTCAGGCCATTCTTTCCTTCATTAGATTTACAAAAAGAGTTTGCCGCTGCCGCGTCTTCTTTAAACCTAAAACCGGATGACTATTACGGTGTATTTAGCTATTCGTACACGGATAGCAGTTCAGGACTTTCTTTTCGACCCTATTTGTATTTGGCCGAAAAAGCGTGTTGGGCTTATAGCATTAATAATGTCGATACGTATCTCGTTGTTCCTCGATTTCAAAACGAGTTAGACGCACTCATTGACGCGCTTAATCCCTCAAACTCGCCACAGCAATCGTCTTTAATTGGTGAGCTAGGAGGTCTCGCTCCAGACGGGAAGTGTGATGATCTTCGTCTGCCGATCGTGATTTGTAACCATGTCGAATCCAATTCGACGAAAGACATGGCCCCCATTTCTCTCCAGCTTAATGACGGCGCCTCGAACGAACATCGAGCGATCAATTTTCTTGTGTTTAATTACGCGGCCATCTTACCTAAGGGGCTCGATCTACCAAAAGAGCTTTTGAGCCTAACGTATCAACCATATCAACAAACCGGGCGATCGTTGGTAGAGCTTGTATTGACTTACTATGAACAAGGTGTCGAGGAGTCTTACTCATGCGGAATTGATGTTACTGATCAATACCCGTTTGTTGATTTCCCCCTAAGACGCTATGTCCCAACCAACCCATAATTAAGGAGTCGCAGACATGAATTCAAACAGGCGCGAAGATCAACCTTTTGAAAATGCAGGTGTGGCTCGTTATCGCTCCAAACCTTCTATTGTTATTCAGCGAGAGCCATTTCAATCTGAGATGGAATTAGGCGTCGGTGGGGGACAGACAGATAAAGAGTATGTGTATGTCGTCGGGAGTGTAAATGCCTATTTTCCTAATTTGGGCGTAGAAAAGGAGTTTTACCAAGCCTGTTTACTCACAGGCGTGGACGTCTCAAGCCTCGAAAACATCAATGATGAGGTGTCTTTAGCCCGATTGAATCAAAGTGATAGTTTGAGCGCGACTTTGCATCAGGGTTTTAGTAAGCCTGAAAATGCCTACGTCGCACGTGAAATGAGCTGGGTGTTCAGTAATGTCGATAGCAACGAAGTCTACCGTATTTTTGCTGAATCGGATGAGAGTCTTATGCAGCTGGTGGCGGCATTAGGCGCTAAGCACGAGTCCATAATCATGATAGGTCAGCTAACGGGTAATGGGCATGTTCTTTTAAGTAATTTGATTCCGATTAAATCGACGCCCGTGAGGGCAAGTTTAGGGGCGAAGAGTGGTGATACTGAAATGCTTGCGCTCGCCGAGGAGATTCTTTCTTTAAACGCGAATAACGGCCTAAGCAATCAAGAGCGAGCTTTAAATTATTTGCTCTACAACAACACTAAGATTTACACGGAATCTTATGACTTTTGTTACAAGGCCAATGCCAGTGGTCCCAACCCCAGTGGTTACCAACTTGTGAGTGTGGATTTGTTACTCTCATGGAGCGGCGACCGGCTCGTCTCGAAAGTGGTATTTAACTATCAGGGCATTAATACCGGAGCGAAACAGAGTTGGTACAGCACGGTAGATGTAACGGGCGAATATCCTTTTATGCTGACGGATTGGAAGCGCTTTTTGCCGCAGTACTAAAGGCGTAAATGATTTATTTAAACTGTCATTCTAGATTCATTATTCTTCGTTATCTTGCAGGTGACTTTCGCATAGGGCGAAACTTTCAAGAGGAAGAATGTATGAAATCAATGATTGTTAAAGGCGTGTTGTTGAGTCTATCGCTTACCTCGGTCGCCGTGCTGGCTAATCCAGACGTTACTTCCAGAGAATACAAACTAATGCTGGATACCTCTAAGTTCAACTACGTGACTGAGCAAAGTGATGTCTTGGCGCTTGTGGGGGATGTAGAAAGCGTGGTTGAGTCGGCGATTAATCGAAATGTCAGCGGAACGCCCCAGTTAGAACGTGTTCGCGATGTTCACTTTTACGATACGCCCAATACTTGCCTGTTGAACGACATGGGGTATAGCTTTCGTGAACGTGTCGAGAATGGCATTTCTGAAGTGACACTTAAGTTTCGCAGCCCAGATCGCTACATTTCTGATTATGAAGACGTGTCGTCGTCCACATCTGGTTCAGAGACAAAGCTCGAAGCGGATGTTGGTGCTAATTCAATCAACAATTTCAAGGTTGTCTACGGGCATTCTACGACAGCCCCCAACACTCGTAACATCAATGATATGAAAGACGTTAATGCGCATTTTGATGGTTTCGACCATGACTATAATCTGAGCGATAATTTAGCGCTAAATGCAGTCGGCGGGCTTGATATTTCCGAGCGAGTTTATAAAGACGTGTATATCGACCTTGGATCGTACGACGCCGAAGTGAGTGTGACCTTGTGGTATCGTGATAACCCAGCGACCAATACCACACCATTGGTCGCGGAGGTTTCTTTTAAGTACAAAGATGCGAATGCGGACTACTCTCGTAAGGTTGTGAATCGCGCCAAACAATCGTTTGACGCGATTCGTACATTGACGTCTTGGGTGGACCCGAACTCACTGACAAAAACGCGATTTGTCTATCAATATGATCCAAATTTTTGTCAATAGATAGGCATTGGTTGTTATCGAGCCGTTAAACAAAGAATGGCAAGGCCTCTTTCTTGCCATTCTTTGTTTTGACGTTACGATTCGGTCGACTGTTTTGGGGAAAATAGAGCAACCTGATTTCGCCCGTTATGCTTAGCTTCGTACATTGCATTGTCCGCTTGTTGTACGATTGTTTCGAAGTCCTTATGGTTCGACAAACTTGATACGCCCAAACTCACCGTAACCGTACCTACATGTTGATAGGGAGAATGGCTGAGTATCGTTTGAAAGCGTTCGGCAATGGTCTGAATACGATCTGATTTGGGGTTTATCAGCGTTATCATAAACTCTTCTCCGCCCCACCGAGTTAGAAAATGGCGTTCTGGATAGACCGTGCGCAGCCGCGATGCTATCTCGATTAGAACCCTATCGCCAATATCGTGCCCAAATGTGTCGTTTACGCGTTTAAAGTGATCAACATCGATTAGAAAAACGCAGATGTCATCGTTAGGCTGAAGCTCTCTTAATTTATTTTGAAGGCCACGACGATTATTTATGTCGGTCAAAAAGTCTCTATCGGCCTCTTGCTTTGAGCGCTTAAGATCATTCGCAACC
Source organism: Marinomonas mediterranea MMB-1 (assembly GCF_000192865.1). NCBI lineage: Bacteria > Pseudomonadati > Pseudomonadota > Gammaproteobacteria > Oceanospirillales > Oceanospirillaceae > Marinomonas > Marinomonas mediterranea. The sequence goes on along the minus strand of NC_015276.1, from coordinate 2,975,146 downwards.
CTATCCAAATGACTTTTAACGTTCTTTTGATAAGGTGCCATGATGTACAACAGAATGCAGGCGGGTCCTAAAATTCCTAATAGTTCGTGACCTCGATCGGTATGCAGTTCCTCTGGGTTCATAAGGAGGTAGGAAATCAAAGGTAATGCGACAATCGCCCACACCAATACAATGTATTTTTTATAGTGTTTAGGCAGCATGATTAGACCGATTGCCAAGGTCGCTATGAAGATGCCTGTGATAGGCGGAAAGCGCTCAATTAAAGTCAGCTGGTCGTTCCACGCTGCCCAGGTGTGAATTAACGACGTTGGGACAAATGTAAGAAGGAACTGAATGATATAGAAGTGGATGACTCTGGAGATTCGCTTAGACGGAGCGCCATGGAAATAGATTAAAAGAGCCGTACCGATAACAACATTTATAGTTGGAAAAATAGAGTCGCCAATAAACTCTGTTCTATGAATATTAAAAAATACAGCGTATCCAACACTGCTCAAAATGGAAGCAATCAATAGGCGGTAAATTGCAGAAACAGTTATTAGGGCTTCTTTTTGTAAGTTATTCATCTACCAACCAATGTGATTTGGATTACTAAAGCCATAAGGCTAGATTTTTGCACGACTGTCATGATCTCTATGCTGTAATTAAAAATGGACTCGTCTTAGTGTCGCTCGCGACGTCGTGCAAAGTTCTCAAGGTAAAGTTTACGCGTTTTGTTGGCCTTAACGTATTAATAATTGTTGGAAAATGTTTATTTTCGATAAGGAAGAGAGGGCTGCTTTGAGTGATTCTCCGCTGAGATTCCGCTATCATCCACGCACTTTAAATCGCTCAGGAGGCTCGTCGGATGGATTACAGCATATTTACGGTTTCACTTCTTATTGGAACAGGTTTCATTGCTGGAATTATAAATACATTGGCGGGCGGCGGTTCAAATCTAACGTTACCTGCTTTAATGGTTATGGGCATGCCAGCGGATATAGCAAACGCAACAAACCGCGTTGGTGTGGTCTTACAAAATTTAGCGGCCACAATCGGCTTTAAAAAAGCAAAGAAAATAGATTCTCAAGATATCCTGCCAGTGATGATTCCGTCATTGTTAGGTGGAGTAGTGGGCGCATTTGCAGCGAGCTATGCGCCAGAAACATGGTTAAAACCGCTACTATTAAGTGCCATGATCGGTATGACCATTATCATGATCGTTAAGCCCGCCATGATAGCGCCGCCAGAAGGAACAATACCATTCAAAGTCTCTGAAAAGCCAAGTGCTTGGTGCGCTTTGTTTGTTGCCGGTGTCTATGGTGGATTTGTTCAAGCGGGCGTTGGGTTTATTTTGATCGCCGCGTTAGCGGGCTCATTGCGTTACGATTTAGTAAGAACCAACGCGTTAAAGATGGTCTGTACCCTAGGTTTTACGGTGTTGGCGCTTGCTGTGTTTATTTGGAATGATCAGGTGCTTTGGGTGCCTGGATTGATCTTGGCTTGCGGTACAATGTGTGGAGCGCATGTCGCAGTGAAACTGGCGATTAAAGCGAACCCTAACCACCTAAAGTGGTTTTTGTTTGTGATGACGGTCTGTGGCAGTGCGGCCGCTATGCTAAGTAATTAAGCATAGCGGACATTAAAATATGGTTTTTAGTTGACTTCTTCTTTGCTTGTCTATAAATTAGCCAAAGCTAGAAAGTTAGCTTCTTTTTTATCAGCTCCATTTCGTTGCGTTACTATTAAGTTCGTCGTCCTGTAGTTTTTAAATTTTTGTCTTTTTTTTGCGCTAATATCGTTTGTCGTCTTAATAAGATGCAAGCAAATCTAATTTTTTTTACAGGATAATTATTATGTCTAACAAAACGACTGGTACAGTTAAGTGGTTCAACGAATCTAAAGGTTTCGGTTTCATCGAGCAAGAGTCTGGTCCAGATGTATTCGCACACTTCAGTGCAATCACTGGTTCTGGCTTCAAAACACTTGCTGAAGGCCAAAAAGTTGAGTTCACAGTAGGTCAAGGCCCTAAAGGTCCTCAGGCTGAAGACATCGTAGCGCTATAATTTCAATAGCCGCTAGACAGAAAGCAAGCTTTTAAGCTTGCTTTTTTTGTGCCTGATTTTTATTAAAGGCAGTCATCAGCGTTGCGACTCACGATATTACGGTTTAGCATAGCGCCCCAGATTTAATACCGTATATTGGAGAGTGGCGTGAGTTCAGATAGAAACGAAGTAACGGCAAAATTAGAAAAAATTCGCACTTCTTGGTTACCTGCATTAACTAAATTATTTGGCGAGCCCGCAATGGAATCTGAATTTGTGGGTTTCGTGGTTGATGATGTTCCTGCCCCTTCTGCTTTGTACGAAGATGCGTCAAAGCCTTACACCTTCAAAATACGTATTCCTGAAAAAAGCCTTGATAACGATGTCATGTTGCTGGCGGATGTTGTGCACGAAAGCTGCCTTGGCCTTTACCCTTGCGGTTGGAATGTCGTTTCAGCAGGCAAAAAAGAAACCGTACTTTCTAAGGGCGTGGCCGTCTATGCGTCTTTGGTTGCCCTTAGATTTGTGTTCGGCGATGATTGCGTGGCGGACTACCTAACGGCGCTTGATGAGAAAGCGCCTGAAAACCTAGAAGCGTTTGAAGCGATCGAATTGTTATTAGAGAAAGATGCGCAGGCGATTATCAAGTTAAGAAACGTTCAGCCCTTTTTAAACAAAGTGACAGCGGATGATTGCCGCACGGCTGGTATCGCATTGGATGAAAGCGAGCTAAACCGCCTGTTAACGCCGTATACCATTTAAAAGCGTAACTCTTAAACGTCAGAAATTAAAAAGTGCAAATTAAAAAGGATAGATTATAGCGAAGTACTCGGTTTTACTTGAACTTTGAAGAAGTGCTTTCCATACTGTGGGGGCACGTCTGAAGGACGTATTCTATTGAATATACACATATAAAGGATGATCAAAATGGCGTTTCCCACCGCAGTAAACTCACAAATAACGGACTCAGTGTCTCAAATACCGACTTATGAAGGTGCGACCGCAGAGTTGTTTGGCGACCTCATCAAATTACTCAGTGTTGCCTCTCAAAAAGGAATATCGACGTCTCATCAAGCTTGCATACTCGTTACCGCCGCAGCGATGAGCGGTGTTGAATTAGAAATACCTGCGCTAGATCAATCGACTGAAACAGCGTAATGTTTGTCTTATTCATATGGATGAATAAGACAATCTAATTGATTAAAGGTAATCATTTAAATGAAAAAAATCCTGCTTGCACTCGGTCTGACAGCAATATTATCGGGTTGCTCAGACAATGAAGTCGGTGATGTGTCACTGGGGTTATTTACTCTTAAAGATATAAAAATATCCAAACTGTATGACGACAAAATCCCCGGTGTTACCTGTCATGTAGCCTCCATTGAGGCCAATTTGAGCTTCTCAGATCCGAGTGATAGTTCGATATCTTGTCGTCAAACAGGCGATATTACGCCTGAAATGATCGCCACAATCGATAAGTCTAAATCGGGCGAAGTGGTCTTTAAGAAGTCGAAAAGTATCTTCTTTAAAACCATGAAAGTGCGCCGTATTTACGATGCTGAAAATCAGACTTTGTTGTATTTATCCTATACAACTAAAGAGACGGAAGGCAGTTTTAAGCATAGCTTGTCTACCGTTCCTCTATGGGATACTAAGGCGTATCAAGAGCCAGTAGCCGTCTCACAATAAAAGGGTGGGTAATTTTCATAAGCACATAGATAAGGTTAGCTTGGTGCCTAGTATTGAGTTTAAAAATGGGATTATTAGAACTTGGTCTGTGATTTTACAAGCATTTACTCAATAAGAGAAAAAGCCAATCTCACATGGGGATTGGCTTTTTCGCATGAGTGCCTTGCTTATATTTTGGTTAGTTCACAATTATAGTGAATCTACGTAAAAATACGCACTGCTATCGCCAGGCATATCAACAGGGCCATGAGTCCCTTGTAAGCTTACACCATTAGATTTCGTCATATCGATATGCCAATAGCTGCCAGCAGGTGGCTGGATAACCGCTCCATTTGGAAGCTGTATAGAATTAGCACCACCTAATGGAATCGTTGTGGTATCTCCTAAGTTCTTAATAACGAGGCTTGTTTCTTCGAATTGAACTGAAATTTCCATGATATTTTCCTTAATAAATATAGTTTGTGTCAACTGACTAAATTTTTCACTCATTCAGCCAGTTGCAAATTAAATATAGATTAAGATGTAAATAATTATCAATTACACGGTGTTACACGAACCACTTTTCTCGTTTTTGTGAGCTTAATGCAAGTTAGAAGTTGAAGGGCGGATGATAGTGAAAGCTCGGACATACGCTTTAAAAATATTCTTTCAATTATTAGCTATGTGTATGAACTCTCAGAGCGGCAACAATTCCTCCACATCACTTGGCTTTTGTTTTGGTTTGTTTGATCAATAAATTACGCATGGTTTGAATAAAGGTTTCTCGGCTTCTGCCACGTCGGCAGATCATTGAGAAAGGGGCTTGATAACCAAATTCGCTTGGTAAAAGAGGTCTTAGTTGGTTCTCTTTTACCATGTTTTGCGCATAGTGCTCTGGTAGATAACCAACGTATTTACCTGAGAGGATAAGGGTTAACTGCGCTTCCATGCTTTCCACCGTTGCCGTACTGTGACCAAACCCTTTTCTCTTCAATTCTGTTGAATTCCAATAGCTTCGAGTAACAAGTCCACATTGAGCGACTTGCTGAACCGAGACTTGTTTTTGTATAAAAAGTGGGTGGCGGTGGCTGCAGTATAGCCAATGTTGTTCTCGATAAAGTTTTTCTTCGACTAGGTTATTCACACTGGATGGGAAGTTTCCGATTGCCATGTCTAAATGATTATTTAAAACGCCCTGTATTTGTTCGTTTGGGCTGCGAATTTGAAGGTTGATATGGACAGCAGGAAAGCGATCATTAAATTGACGAATAATATTGGGCATAGAGAGGGTTTCATCTAAAACAGTGGCGTCTAATACCGCAATTCGAAATGTGCCCCCTAAATCACCTTTGAGCATTTCTGTATGACGCTCTAGATCGTTCATTTCATCTAATAGTTTAATGGCTTGATGAAGAAACTGTTGTCCTTTTTCGGTCAATAGGAACCCTGATCTTCCTCGTTGGCAAAGGGTAAAGCCCACATAAGCTTCCAGTTCACTCATGTAATTGCTGATTGCAGATGTTGATAGATTAAGGTCTTGTTGTGCGCCGGAATAGCCTTGATGTTTGACAACAGATGCAAACACCTCAAGTAAGCGAATATTAATGTGCTTGTCAGGTTTCATCATTTCCTCTGTGTTAGGCAAAGATAATACTTCAGTAATTCCTGAAGTGATTATTTGTGATTTGCTATTTAACGGTCAAGTCTTGTTTTCTACTATCGAATGAAAGGTGAGATACCGTAACAGAAAAAGACGAGGGGTTATGTCCATAGAAAAGCCATTACATCAGCCGCAAAGTGGGAATGATATGCCGCGCTTTGGTGGCCGAGCCACTATGATGAGGTTGCCTTTTGTAGAGCAATTGGAAGAGTTAGATGCTGCGTTCATTGGGATCCCATTAGACATCGGCACGTCGCAACGTGCGGGTACTCGTTATGGTCCTCGTCAAATTCGAGCCGAATCCGTCATGATTCGCCCTTATAATATGGCAACAGGTGCAGCTCCTTTTGACTCGTTGAGTGTCGGCGATATCGGCGATGTTCCTATCAATACTTATAATCTATTAAAATCAGTTGAAATCATTGAAGATTACTATACTCAACTAAATCAATATCCCTTGGTTCCTTTAACCCTCGGTGGTGACCACACGTTAACACTGCCAATTCTAAGAGCGATCAAAAAAAAGCATGGCCCAGTGGCTTTGATTCATGTCGATGCACATACCGATACCAACGACAATATGTTTGGCGAAAAAATAGCCCACGGCACAACATTTAGACGCGCTGTTGAAGAAGGGCTATTGGATTGTGACCATGTTTTTCAAATAGGGCAACGTGCGCAAGGCTATTCCGCAGAAGACTTTAAGTGGGGTGAAAACCAAGGTTTTCAGCTCATCACAGCTGAACAATGTTGGCATAAATCTTTAGACCCTCTAATGCATGAAATAAGGCAAAAAATAGGTGATAGGCCAGTTTATCTTTCTTTTGATATCGATGGCATTGATCCTGCTTGGGCTCCGGGTACCGGGACACCTGAAGTGGGTGGACTAACCTCGATCCAAGGCCTTGAGATAGTGCGAGGCTGTAAAGGCTTAAACCTTGTCGGAGGTGATCTGGTAGAAGTATCGCCACCCTATGATGTCAGTGGCAACACGTCTCAGCTGGCGGCTAATTATCTTTATGAAATGTTATGTGTCTTACCGGGTGTGACCTACCGATAAAGCATTTAAGAGAGAATCACTCAATGCAGTTAGAATTGTTTAGAACCCTTTGGGGGGTGACATCGCCATTAGATGAGATAACCCCAAAGTTAAAAGAAGTCGGTTTTCAAGGAGTGGAAGCTCGCATTCCTCTTACTATTGAGGAACGTACAGTGTTTAAAGAAGGGTTGAAGCGTAACGAGTTGGATTATATTGCAATTCTCTTTACGGGTGGGGATGTTATCCCTGATCAGTCGGAAACTCCTCAACAGCATTTGCAGCGTATGGCGACCCTGATTGAATACGCAGGTGAGCTTGAGGCAAAGTTTATTAATGTGTTGCCGGGTAATGATCGTTGGCCTATCTCCGAGCAGGTAGACTTTTTTGGGCACGCTCAAGCGCTATCTGATAAAGCAGGTATTGTTTGCAGTTTTGAAACGCACCGTGGGACCTCTCTTTATAGTCCTTGGCTTACTTTAGACCTGATTCGTCAACTTCCAGAACTCAAGTTCACCATGGACATCAGCCATTGGATTTTAGTGTGTGAAAGGTTGCTGAATCGACCTGAAGATGATTTATTCGAATATTTAAAACGCGTGTTTCATATACAGGCACGAGTAGGGTACGACCAAGGTGCTCAAGTCCCTCATCCAGCAGCGCCTGAATATCAAGAAGCTTTAAAGTTTCATCAATCTCTGTGGGAATCAGTCTGGCAACATCATAAAGACGAAGGTCGTACTTCGACCACTATGACCACGGAGTTTGGACCGGACGGCTATCTACACCATTTACCCTTTACGAACGTTCCTGTTGCTGATCTATGGTCGTTAAACGATTGGATAGCGACAGAAGAGCAAGCCCATTTTAAACACTTTATTGAAAACTCTGTTTAGTGACGCTTTATTAAAACTTATCGCCTTAAACAGTCCTAAGGAGTCGTTATGAGTTCACATCAACAAGCCTTTACCCGCATTCCAGTGGTCAATGTGAGTGGTTTATTTAGCGCTTCACTTGAAGAGCGTATGTCCGTTGCAACTGAAATGGGCAAAGCGGCGAGTGAAGTTGGCTTTTTATATGTCACTGGGCATGGAATCCCTGCTGATAAAATTCAGGGACTTCGTAATGCTGCAAAACGATTTTTCGCGCAATCTACCTATGAAAAAATGCAGTATTACATCGGTTCGTCTAAAACGCACAAAGGCTTTGTGCCTGAAGGTGAGGAAATCTATGGGACGGGCAAGCCTGATAAAAAAGAAGCTTTTGATATTGGCTTTCCAGCGCCCGAAGATCACCCGTATGTGGTGAATAAAACACCATTAATTGGCGCCAACGATTGGCCAACGCTCGATGGCTTTAAAGTCCCTGCGTTGGATTATTATGACGCCGTTTTTGCACTGGGTCGTAAATTATTTTCTGGCTTCGCTTTAGCCTTGTCTCTAGAAGAAGATTACTTTGAGTCCATGGTGACATGTCCGCCTTCTAAGTTGCGCCTTATTCATTATCCGTTTGACGCAGATGCAGAAGATCGTCCTGGTATTGGCGCCCACACAGACTACGAGTGTTTCACTATGCTGCTGTCGGATAAACCGGGCTTAGAGGTTATGAATGAAGACGGTGTTTGGGTCGATGCACCTCCTCTTAAAGAAGGTGATGAAGAAGCATTAGTGATTAATATTGGGGACATGCTGGAAGTGCTAACGGCTGGACAGTTTATCGCCACTTCTCATCGAGTTCGTAAGGTCGCAGAAGAACGCTATTCTTTTCCTCTATTTTTCGCCTGCGATTACCACACTCTTATTAAACCATTGCCGCAATTTGATAAAGGGACGACGGAATACAAGGAGTTGAGCATTGGCGACCATATGTACAGTCAAGCTTTGCAAACTTATCGCTATTTGCGCGAAAAAGTGGGTAAAGGTGAGCTGTCATTACCAGAAAGAGCAACGGATGTTGCGACGTTTGGACACATGAAAAAACATAATAATTAGAACGGCTTAGAAAAACGAAAAATTTAAAATACACAAAAGCGAACAAAAGATTATTGAGGAACAAAGCGTATGAAACAATTGACAGGTAAATGTATTTCAGTATTTTCCGCCTTAAGTGCCGGGGTTTTGGCTCAAACTGCCGTAGCTGGGACCTTGACTGAGGGCAAATTGATCATCGGTATGGAAATCACCTACCCACCGTTTGAGTCCTATGATGGTGATGAAGTGGTTGGCTTTGATCCAGAACTCACGGCTTTGCTTGCTGCGAAAATGGGGGTAGAAGAAAGCTTTAGTGACAATAAATTTACCGGACTTATTTTGGGGCTTGGTGCAAATAAATTTGATGCGGTTATTTCGGGTATGTACATCAAGGATGAACGTTTAAAACAAGCCGATGCCGTACCTTATGCCCGTACTGGTGCGTCTATCATGGTGCCAAAAAACAGCAAAATCATGCCTAAAACAGATAAAGAGTTATGTGGCGTAAAGGTTGGCCTTCAGCAGGGGACGTCTTGGGTTAAGGCCTTTAAAAATTTATCTGATAGCTATTGTGTTCCAAATGGCCTAAAACCTGTAGTAGTGCAAGAGTTCCCATCGGCTCCGGAAGCCACGCAAGCCATGTTGTCAGGTAACGTTGAGGCTCAAGTTGAAATTGCAGGCGCTGCAAAAATGTTTATTCAACGTACAAAAGGTCGTATCCAAGTAAGTTCTACAGATTTGATTTACCCAAATACGCTGGGGATTTATGTGAAAAAAGGCAATGCTGAATTAAAAAGCGCTTTTGAAAAGGCAATGGCAGAAATTAAGGCGGACGGTTCCTACATGAAGTTAATAGAGAAATACGAACTGTCTCCTGTTAATTAAGGCGAAATAACAAAGGTAGGGGATCTTCTTTTTTCCTTTGCCTCAGTGACCTCCCTGCAGCGCTGTGTCACCTCTTACATGAAGTGTCACAGCGGTTTTTTTATTAAGCCTAAAACCAAAGCCTTGGAGATAATATGAGCTTAGATTGGGAATACTTCTTTTCACTGTTTACCATGTCTGCGTTTTACCGCGCCTGTGTCACCGTTGTTGTGCTCAGTACGTCGGCTTGGTTTTTGGGTTTGTTATTGGGCTTTTTGGTCGCCTGCGCAAAAATGTCGACAACACGTTGGTTAACGATTCCGTCGGGTATTTTTATCTGGTTTTTTCGCAGTGTTCCTCTTTTAGTGGTATTGGTCTTTGTCTATAACATGCCGCAATTGTTTCCCTCCACGGGGCCTTATCTTGGCGTTCCATTTATTGCCGGTTTGGTGAGTCTCGTCATTACAGAGGCGGCGTATATGGCGGAAATTCATCGCACAGGCTTATTATCCATTGGGAAAGGGCAGCGCGAAGCCGGGCATGCGTTAAGTATTGGTTTTCTTGGTGTTCAGCGTTTGATCGTCATTCCTCAAGCGTTGCGGATTTCGATGCCAGCATTAATTAATGAGTACGTGACCGTTATTAAATTAAGCTCTTTAGTATCGGCTATTTCTTTATCTGAAATACTGCAAACGGGCCAGCGTTTGTATTCACAAAATTTCTTGGTTATGGAAACACTGCTTGCTGTTGCGGTTTATTACGTCGGTATTGTGACCATTTTTGGTTCTGTATTGCAGTGGATTGAACGCAGAATGGACGTTCCATCACGTAAGCCTGAAACACTGTCAGAATCAGAGTGTGAAAAACTACGACAGCAGGCCCTTCCTATGCCCGTTCGACAAGCCACCGAGTCTAAAGGGCTACCTCCTGCTCTGCAGTTAAAGAAAATCAGTAAAAAATTTGGTGAGAATGAAGTACTTAAAGGGGTGGATATTAACATCGGCATAGGTGAAGTGATTAGCATCATTGGGCCATCCGGTTCAGGTAAAACGACCTTGATTCGAACGGTTAATAGACTTGAAACACTTAATGGTGGCGAAGTGGTGTTGTTTGGGGAAGACTTTATTCAAAGCAATCACTCATTAAGCATTAAGAAAACCCGCGCTGGTATGAAGCGCATCGGCATGGTGTTTCAGAGCTTTAATTTGTTTCCGCATAAAACCGCATTAGAAAATATTATGCTGGCGCCTCGTTATCACGGTGCGCCAAGTGATGTAAATGTTAATCGTAAACAAGCGTTGTATTTATTAGATCGTGTTGGCTTGTTAGCGCATGCAAATAAATATCCGCATCAGTTATCGGGCGGACAACAGCAGCGAGTAGCGATTGCCAGAACATTGGCTTTGTCGCCTGATATTATGTTGTTCGATGAACCAACTTCTGCGCTTGATCCTGAGATGGTCGGGGAAGTGTTGAAGGTGATTCAAGACCTAGCAAAAGAAGGGATGACATTGGTGATTGTGACTCATGAGATGGATTTTGCCATGTCTGTTTCTGATCGTGTTGTGATGATGGAGCACGGCGTTATTCAGGCGGATGCAAAACCGTATGATATTGAGAGCGCAGATACTGATGTGCCAGAACTGTTACGAATGAGGGCTTTTATGGGCATAGACAATACAGAAGTAAGCTCTCGTCTTTCTTAAATGCGAAGGCATCGTAATATAAGATAAGGAGCAACGAACCATGTTAATAGCACAGTCAGAAACAATGTCGAAAACCGAAGTTGAATTACGTCAAGAGCTCGCCGCCGCTTATAGATTAGCGGCGATGCTGGGCTGGGAAGATACGTTGTATACCCACTTTTCAATGCGCCTTCCTGGCGACGGTGAACCGAGGTTTTTGATTAATCCCTTCGGCTATATGTTTGATGAAATTTGCGCCAGTGATTTAATCGTCGTCGATATGAATGGGCAGGTAATAGAAGGCAACGCGGACTATAACCCAGCTGGTTTTACCATTCATAGTGCGGTTCATATGGCCAGAGAAGATGCCCATTGTGTTATTCATACCCACACATTGTCTGGAATGGCGGTTGCAGCGTGTGAAAATGGCCTGCTTAACTTGAATCAAATTAGTACCGAGTTTCATAAGCGTGTGGGATATCACGCGTATGAAGGCGTCGCTTTCAATTTAGAAGAGCGTGAACGTATTCAAGCATCATTAGGGCAAAATATAGCTTTAATTTTACGCAATCATGGTTTGTTAAGTGTTGGAGAAACGGTGGCTGATGCTTTTCAAATTATGTATTACCTTAATAAAGCCTGTGAAATTCAGCTCGCAGCAGGTCAAATGGCGTCTTTGTCACCCATTTCTACCATTCCAGATCACCTTGCTGATTATGTTTCTAGCCAGTTTAAAAAGGTGGAGCATGAGCGCCACCTAGTGTGGAAAGCATGGTTAAGGAAGCTCGATCGAATGGATGCTTCTTATAAGGATTAAATATGAGCGCTTATATCCTACTTGCGTCTAATGACAGTGAATTTAACGACGAGCTTATGTTGCACGCAAACCAGTATGAGCCTGATTTCGAATGGGTGCTGCCTGACGATGATCGAGCTTCGTGTGCGACTGTGGCGGCCTGTTGGTTTCCGGATAAAGACTTACTCACTCGATTCCCTAATATCCAGTGTTTGCACTCGTTGGCAGCAGGAGTAGAGCATTTAGGTGAGACACTTTTACATTCTTCATTGCCCATTTGCCGCATTGTTGATGAAGAGCAGAAAGTCGGGATGTTGGAGTATGTGTTGTGGGGTGTGCTCTATTTTCAGCGTGATTTTGATAGGGCGGTCGAAAACCAAAAGCGAAATCATTGGCAGCGTTACCCTCAGAAAAAAGCGGAAGAGATCACAATTGGCATAATGGGGCTGGGTGAAATCGGTGGGTACGTTGCTAATGGTCTTGCTAATCAAGGTTATAAAGTTTCTGGATGGTCTAGAACGGCTAAAAGCTTTGATAATATTCAATGTTTTTCGGGGAACAGTGGACTAGATCGTTTTCTGGAAAATACTCAAATAGTGGTTAATTTATTACCGTTAAATGATTCAACCTATCGGCTTATCAATGAGAGTTTTTTAGATAAGCTTCCTGATGATGCTATGCTGATTAACTGTGGGCGAGGTGGCCATATTTGTTATCAGGATCTTTGCAATGCTCTGTCTAGAGGAACGCTACGAGGCGCTATTTTAGATGTGTTTGACGATGAGCCGTTACAGGAGAGTAATGCGCTTTGGCATACCCCTAATGTACTGATTACGCCACATATGGCATCGGCTTCTTCCTCTCAGGTTCTTGTAAAGCAAGTGATAGACAATACACAGCGTTTTGTTGAAGGCAGAGATCTCATTAATACAGTGGGTTATGCTGATTAAGCGCTAAGGTCGCGCAATCGAGATTGCGTCGAATTGACTTTTTCGGGGGCGAGAGGGTAGAAGGGGCTGGGCTAGTACAGATGAGTATTCGTGAAAGCTAGGACACATTTTAAGCTCGTTCCCCTAGGGAAGCTGGAACATACAGTTTCAAGTAATTGTACCCAAAAAACACACCAGTCTGTTTGATTCATTTTAAGGTAAGGGTGTTCCAGCAAGTCGATTGAGGAGTACCTGATCTAGTTCTAAACTCTGTGGAGATGCAGAGCCAGTTCTAAGATTAGGTATCAAGCTAGTGGAGAATCGTAAGCCCCTGCTTCGTATTTTGCTTTTATGGCCTGCGTTGCTATGGCATTACCATTCGAGTGTTGATTTCCCCCTCGATTTCCACCTTGGTCCTTCTTCATCAATCCGCCATATTGCTCATGACTGCCATGCTTTCTTAGCAGATTCTGTCTTGTCGCTTTATCCAAGGATAGCCACCATTTCTCAAATGGTTCTCTTCCCACCGTAATTGCAGTAACATTGGTCGATTTACACTCCTTGCACTTCTTTGGTGGTTTTCCTAAGCCTGTATTCCCACAGTTATTACACTGCCATTGATTTTTTTTATCTGAGGTTTTTTTCATCAATTGTATTGAGTTGATTGTATTAATATGTGTTTTTTGAAAAGGATGCTTTATTGCCAAAGCTATATTACTTACATAACTTGATTTACTTAGACCACATACTGCTTGCCTCGTTTTATTTTCCTGTTTTCTCTCGACTTTTACATACATGTCTTGATCCTCCTTATCCCATCCGCCCAGTGTCATGAGCATGATATACGTATATGATGTGGCGTCCCAAGTCTTCATCGTAAGTACAGTTGTAACTAATATTTCCGTACACTGCATAACCCGTTTGCTGTCCATCACCAACTAAAATTGTTTGATTCTGACCAACACGTATTTGCGACTGGTTATCCCATAAATATTGATCTACTCTTTCTTGATCCATATGTGCAAATGCCCTATCGGAGTATCTTATTTCAGCCCTATCGTAATACTCGTGAGATAAGCGTTGAATTACATCCTGAGAACGGCTTTCGATTGCCCGAGATTTAGCAGTCATTATTGTTTGAGTGCAATTTATCGGAGCTTCGTCTATGTTTTTTTGAGCCACAGACCCTAGTCCATTATTTACAAACCCAAAACGTTGCTTTATACCATTCCTTTTTTGAATAGCTGATGTAGCAATAGCCCTTCTATTCTTATTTGATCTTTCTACTTGTGTATACATGTCTCATTCCTTTTAAGTCGGATTTTGCCACTTGTTATAGGCTTTATTTCATTGCCTATAACAACCTCGTGAACACCACTGTGGTCTTGATTAAAACTGCCTACTCCTTTAACCCTTGTTTCAGCTGTTCAAACACGCTCTTCCTACGCCCATTGTACTGTTCTGTGCGGCGGTGAACTCTTTTTCAACACCTTACCGTCCAATGGCGTCACTCAGCTCTACGATCATTCTGTATGTGTTTTTTTTCTGTATTTTGACTATAGAAAAATACAAATTCGGCCGCTTGGTAAAACCTAGATTTTGTTTGGTAAAACTTAGGGCCTTGTTGATCAGGAGGCTGCCCTCTAGGGTGAGCGTGTAAAAGGTAGGAACAGTCTTGGCCATGTAAGCTAGAAAATAGAAGGGAAGTTTTTCTCGAAGGGATCTGAAATTGTCTGTCTGCTTCGTGTTGCTAAGTTAATAAGTATAAAAGCACTATAAACTGTTTCCAAAGTGCAGTTTATAGTGCTTTTAGGAGGTATGGACGGACAGAATAGTCCGCTAGAGACCGTTAAAGGCCTGCTGGTATTTTTAGTGCTTCGTCATGATGTGTCGCACTACGGTGTAGTCTTCCAGTCCATACATAGACATATCCTTTCCGTAACCTGAGAGTTTCATTCCACCATGGGGCATTTCGGTAGCGAGTAACATATGGGTGTTGATCCAAGTACAGCCGTATTGTAAGCGAGCGGCCAAACGCGCCGCGCGGCCGGTGTCCTGAGTCCACACGGAAGAAGCTAGACCGTATTTTGAATCATTGGCGAACAGGAGAGCTTGTTCTTCTGTGTCAAATGCGGTGATGGAAATGACGGGGCCAAACACTTCTTCTTGGACGATTTCATCGTCCTGTTTCGTATGGGCTATGACGGTTGGCGCGTAGAAATAGCCGTCTCCCGGTATGGGGTGCCCGCCGGTGGTGATCTCTATGTGGTTAAGTGCTCTTGCGCGATCCACCATGTCACATACTTTTTGGAAATGCTGTTGGCTGATGAGTGGCCCCATTTCGGTGTCTTCTTGATAAGGGGTGCCGACCTTGATGGAGGAGACGGCTTCGGTAATGCGGCTAACCAGTTCGTCGTAGCGGCTTTTTTGCACATAAATCCGACAAGCCGCGGTGCAATCTTGTCCGGCATTGTAGAAGCCAAAGGCGCGTATGCCGTCAATCACTTCGTCCATATCGGCGTCTTCAAACACCAATACAGGGGCTTTTCCGCCCAGTTCCATGTGTAAGCGCTTCATGTTGTCGGTACTGGATTGGGCAATTTTTTGTCCCGTGGCGATGGAGCCTGTTAAGGAAATCATTCTGATTTTGTCGCTGTTGCTTAGGGTTGCGCCGACCGATTGACCAAGTCCGAAGACGATATTAACGACACCAGCAGGGAATATTTTGTTCAGGATTTGAGTGAGTTTTAGGGTGGTTAACGGGGTAATTTCAGAGGGCTTCAGTACTGCGGTATTGCCAGCGGCCAAAGCGGGCGCCAGTTTCCAGGCGAGCATCATTAGGGGGTAGTTCCAAGGTGTAATGGAGGCGGTTACGCCAATCGGGTCACGGCGTATCATTGAGGTATAACCCGCCATATATTCTGCGGACGCGGAACCCGTTAAGCAGCGACAGGCGCCGGCAAAGTAGCGAAACGTATCGGCAATGGCGGGGATTTCGTCGTCTAACATGGCGAGATATGGCTTGCCTGTGTTGTCGCATTCGAGTCGGGCGAGAGCTTCACCTTCGTCTTCTATGGCATCGGCCAGTTCTAATAGGTATTGCGCGCGGTCTTTCGGAGTGGTTAGTGACCATGTCTGGAAAGCGTTTTCAGCGGCCTCAATGGCTTCGTTAACCTGATCTGGTGTGGCTTCGGCAATGCTGGTCAGCACTTGCCCAGTGGTTGGGTTGTGGATGTCGATTGGTTGTCCTTTTCCTAAAACGAGCTGACCATTAATTAATAGTGTATTTTGCATGTTAGTTTCCTTGGTTGGCGTAGTTCAAGTGTGTTGTTTAGAGCCACTGTGCTTTGACTATGTGCTTTGGATATGTGCTTTGGCTTGTTTGGTCGACAAGGTCGTTTGAACGTGTCGTCGTGCTCATTTCTGGCTCCCTTCTACGGCTTCCCCTTGGTTTGTCATTCTATAGGCAAGCAAGACAGGAATCATAGTCATCAGCATGACGAACAGGGCGACCACATTGGTAATGGGCACGTCGCGAGGACGGGTCAATTGGTTGAGCAGCCACAGAGGCAGAGTGTTGTCATGACCAGCGGTAAAGGTGGTCACAATGAGTTCATCAAAGGACAGGGCAAAAGCCAGCATTCCGCCCGCGAGTAGAGCAGAACTCAGGTTGGGCAGTACTATGTAGCGAAAGGTCTGCCAGCCATCGGCACCTAAATCCATTGAGGCTTCAATTTGGCTATAAGAGGTTCTTCGTAACCGCGCCACGACATTGTTGTACACCAAGACCACACAAAATGTAGCATGACCGATGACAATGGTGAGCAATCCCGGTTCAATATCGAGCGCTTTAAAAGTGCTGAGTAAAGCGATGCCAGTGACGATTCCGGGCAAGGCGATCGGAATAATAAAGATTAAGGTTAAGGTGCTTTTGCCAATGAACTGACGGCGATACATGGCCGCTGCCGCCAAGGTGCCCAACACCAGAGAAATGAGTGTTGCGAGGGCGGCGACTTGCAGAGATAAGCCTAGTGCTTGAAATATATCGGCGCGCTGCGCGGCGGCGGCAAACCAATGCAGGGTAAAGCCTTGCGGGGGAAAACTAAACGCCGATTGTTCGGTATTAAAGGCGTACACCACAATAATAAGTATCGGAAAATGCAGTAAGAACAGCCCGCAATAGGCGGTTGCGCTTAACCATTTTGGGGCAGTGTGATTAAAGTGCATCGAAGGCTCCTAAGCGTTTTGCGAGACGAAGGTAAATGGCAATCAATAGGATGGGCACCAGAGTAAAGGTTGCCGCCATCGGCATATTGCCAATAGAACCTTGCTGAATGTACACCATGTTACCAATGTATAACCCCGGCGGTCCGACCAGTTGTGGAATGATGTAATCGCCAAGGGTAAGGCAAAAGGTAAAAATGGAGCCCGCCGCGATGCCTGGTACGGTCAGTGGCAGAATCACATGCCAGAAGGTTTTCAATGGCGTTGCGCCTAGGTCGGCTGAGGCATTTAGCAGTGAGCTTGGTAAGCGCTCTAATGAGGCTTGAATGGGCAAGATCATAAAGGGTAGCCAAATATAGGAAAACACCATAAAGCGCCCAAGGTAAGAGGTGGATAGGGTGTTGCCGCCGATGATGGATAGGCTGAGTAAATAGTCCAATACCTCACTTAAATGCAGCAAATGAATGAGCCATTGCAACACCCCATCGTTGCTCAATATGAGCGTCCACGCATAAGCCTTAACTATGTAACTGGTCCACATTGGCAACATTACGGCAAGGTAGAAAAAAGCTTTGGTTCTGCCTTTGGCATAGCGAGCCATATAATAGGCGATGGGGAAGGCGAAGATGGCGCTAAACACGGAGACGCAGATGGCCATGCTGACGGTACGTACTATGATGTCGTAGTTGGCGGGCTCAAAAAGTTGCCAGAAATTATCTAGGGTCAGATCCGGCACCACTGTCATGGTGAAGTCATCGAAGGTATACAGGCTTTGCCAAAGCAGGTTAAGCAATGGCGCAATGTATATGATGCTAAACCACAAGACGGGCGCGATGAGCAGGCAGCCTAAAAAGAGGTTTGGATGAAGATGCAAGGTGTCTGCGGTCGACCTTAACATTCTCTGTAACTGGTTACGCATGCGTGTGGGATGCGTGTTCGACAAGATCATGACTTGGCTCCATCAAGTTGTACCATGGCAGAAGGGAGCCAGCTTAATGACACCCTTGTACTTAGGTTTAATGGACGGTCTGCCAGGGCATTGGTGTGCTGAGCGCTTAGCTGTTCTCCAGTGTCCAGTGTGACGTTAAAGCGAGTGCTGGCACCGTGGTAAAGAATCTCGCTAATAGTGCCTTGGACACTGAGCCTATCTGGATGACTGGTCGTGCTTGGATTCATCTGGACCGGATCAAGCTGGATATGCTCTGGACGGATGGAAAAAGTGCGCGCACTCTCCGTTAAACGCAGGGCAAGTTGCTCAGCAATAATGTTGGTGGAGCCAACAAACTCGGCGACAAAACGGGTTTTGGGCGCATTGTACAGCGCTTTTGCGGTGTCCACTTGTTCGATTTTTCCCCGATTGAATACCGCAACTCGGTCGGACATAGACAAGGCTTCGTTTTGGTCGTGGGTGACGAAAATAAAGGTAATGCCGAGTTGCCGTTGCAGGCTTTTTAATTCGGTTTGCATTTGCTCTCGTAATTGTTGGTCAAGGGCCCCCAGTGGTTCATCAAGCAACAGCACTCGTGGGCGATTGACTAAGGCTCTAGCCAGAGCGACACGTTGCCGTTGTCCGCCTGATAGTTGGGCGGGCGTGCGCTTTCCGTAGGATGATAGGGACACCATGTCGAGGGCTTCTTGCGTTCGGGCTTTGCGTTCTGGTTTCGGTACGCCTTTGACCATTAAGCCGTAGGCGACATTCTCTTCAATGGTCATGTGGGGGAACAAGGCGTAATCCTGAAAGACGGTATTAACATCGCGTTGATAAGGCGGCAGATGCGCGGCTTCTTGTCCGTGAATCAGGATGCGACCTTGATTGGCTTGCTCAAACCCTGCAATGAGCCGCAGGCAGGTGGTTTTTCCTGAGCCGGAAGGGCCCAACATGGAAAAGAATTCACCTTCTTGAATGTGGATCGAAACGTCATTGACGGCAATCACTTCACCGAATTGACGGGTTACGTTCGAAAGTTCGACCGACGTACTCATAAAATTCCTATTATTGTTTAGTCATTATTGTTAGGTAGTTGTTGCTAAGTATTTGTAACTAGCTATTTGTTACTAGGTAATGATGGCTTGCGTCTCTCGCGTCTAAGAAGCTCAGGTTTGAGAGCTTCAGGTAAGCGAGGTGAATGGTCTATTTGTCACATAATAGACCATTCACCATCTGAGCTAGCGCCCGCCCATGATGGCAATGTAATCCTTAGTCCAACGACTGTAAGAAACACACGTGCCTTCGGCATCGCATTTGGATCGTGGGGTTTTCCAGAAGGTGACTTTATTGAAGTCGTTGTAGCCGTTTGTCTGGCAACCTTTGGCACCCAGTAATGGGTTGTTGTCACAGGCTTGTGGAACCGCCGGAACGGAGCCAAACCAGGCGGCCAAATCGCCTTGTAATTTTGGTGTGATCGACCAGTTTAGCCATTGGTAGGCACATATTGGGTGTTTGGTGTCGGTGGCCAGCATGGTGGTGTCGGCCCAGCCAGTGACGCCTTCTTTCGGTACTGTGGTGGCAATGGGTTCGCCTGAGGAAATTAATGCATTGGCTTGGAATGGCCAAGCGCTGGAAGCTGCAACGCCCTCGTTTTTGAAGTCACTCATTTGTACGTTGTAGTCATGCCAATAGCGGTGGATCAAGCTGTGTTGTTGACGCAGCAGGTCAAGCACAGCGGCATATTGGGTTTCGTTCAGTTCATAAGGGTCTTTGATGTTCAGTTCTGGGCGCGTGGCTTTTAAGTATAGCGCGGCATCGGCGATGTAAATCGGACCGTCGTAAGCTTGAACTCGTCCTTGATTGGACTTGCCATCTGGTAGAGTCATGGGTTCAAAGACCACCTTCCAACTGATGGGAGCGGATTTGAAAACCTGAGTGTTGTACATAAGAAGGTTGGGACCCCATTGGAAGGGAACACCGTAATGTTGACCATTGACGGTAAACCAAGGGGCATTTTTTAAGCGCGGGTCTAAGGTGTCCCAAGCGTTGATTTTGTTGATGTCGATCGGTTGAACGCGTTTGCCATAGATGAGCCTGAGTGATGAGTCCCCTGATGCGGTCACCAGGTCGTAACCGCCTTTGGCCATGAGGCTGACCATTTCATCTGAGGTAGAGGCGGTTTTCACATTGACGGAACACCCTGTGTTTTGTTCAAACTGGGTGACCCAATCGTAGGCGGGGTCTGTCTGGCCGCGTTCGATATATCCTGGCCAGGCGATAATGTTGACTTCGCCTTCGCCGGAGGCAGCGAAGACGTTAGCTGATAAGCCTATCCCACATGAGAGGAGACTGAGCAGGGCGGTTTTAGCGTTAAAGCGTGAAGCAATCATAGGCAGTCCTTCATAGTTCGTTTTTGTCAGCGTTCGTTTAAATCAAGCACTAGTGAGTGTTGCTTTTGGTGCTTGATTCGTCGTCAAAGTGAATTCAAAGGTTTAAATGCATGCTCAGAGGCATGGTCAAGTAAATGAATAAAGTATGCGAATTTTGCTCACTTTGTGCTTATCAGAATATCCATCCTTAAAAAGTCATAGCAAATACAAAATAAAGAACTTAGCTATCGATAAAAGCGATAACAGATCGAACTCTTTTGTGATATATCTGTTAATAGTGTGACGTTAAAAAGGAAAAAACGTGTGTTTTCAAATTTTTATAACCTCATTTACAGCCATAGACTAATTAGAAGGTAAGGGGAATATCAGCATGATGTCGCTTAGGCAAATTCGTTATTTTATTGCGATTGCGGAAACCGGGTCGGTCTCGGCGGCAGCCAGTGCGGTGTATATTTCTCAGTCCACGCTCACGACGGCCATTAAGCAATTGGAAGAAGAGCTCGGGGTGGGGTTATTTGAGCGCCACGCCAAAGGCATGGAACTGACTCATTTGGGGCATCAGTTTTTGCGGCAGGCGTATCTGATTATGGGCTCGGTTGAGAATGCCAAGCGGAGCTTGCAACAAAGTACTGATGATATCGCTGGCGTACTGAACGTGGGCGTCACCAGTATGGTCGCGGGCTATTATCTGGCGGATTTAGTGGCGCATTTTAAACGTGTTTATCACAATATTTCAGTGCGTGTGGTGGAAGACGAACGCGAATACATCGAACACCTTATTATTGGCGGTGAGCTGGATGTGGCGGTGCTGATGTTGTCTGATCTGGACAACCATTTCGCTTTTAATACAGAGGTGTTGACCTATTCTCGTTACCATATCTGGCTGCCACCAGAGCATGCGTTGCTGAAAGAAGAATCGTTGAACATGAAAAGTGTGCTTGAAGAACCGCAGATATTGTTGTCAACGGATGAAATGGAGCGGCGCATTCGTACGATCTGGGAGGCGCAAAATGGCCTGCCCAATATTGCTATGAAAAGCAGCTCAGTGGAAGCCGTGCGGAGCTTTGTGTCGGCTGGCATGGGAGTGGCCGTGATGCCGGAGATGGCTTATCGTCCTTGGTCTGTTGAGGGCGATCGGGTGGAAGCAAAACAAATACTCGATGTCTCGAATACCTTGGATATTGGGCTCTTATGGCGCCGAGGCGGTGTTAGAAATGAGCTTATCAATCATTTTATTGAGGTGGCGAGAGAGTCTATTTCTCAGCCCACATTTTCTGCTTAACCTGCTTGGTGAATACTATGACAGATGCATCTAGCTCGCCTAAATCGACCTCTTCTACAGCCCCACATTTGACCACTCAGATGCTTATTAATGGTGAGTTACAGGCAGGAGAAGGGCACTTAGAAACTGTGATCAACCCAGCCAATGCTGAGCATATTGTGCGCATTGCAGAAGCCTCGAACAAACAAATAGACGACAGTGTGAAGGCGGCTGAGATGGCTGCTAAGCTTTGGTCGAAGACGACACCGGCGGAGCGGGCTGGGTATTTGTTACGACTCGCCGATACGATCGCAAAAAATGCCGGTTATTTGGCGGATTTAGAAGCCTTGAATTGTGGTAAGCCACGGCATCTGGTTGAGCGAGATGAAATTTCTGCGGCGGTTGATGTGTTTCGTTATTTCGCGGGGGCGGTACGCTGTCGTCCCAGTACCGCAGCGGGGGAGTATTTTCCCGGTAATACCAGTATGACTCGAATGGATCCCGTTGGCGTTGTGGCTGCGATTGCCCCATGGAATTACCCTTTAATGATGTTGGCGTGGAAACTCGCGCCTGCCTTGGCGGCGGGTAACACCGTGGTGTTTAAACCATCTGAGCAAGCACCTTTGACGACCTTGGCATTTGCTCAGTGGGTAAGTGATATTTTGCCTCCTGGTGTGGTAAACATTGTTTTTGGACGGGGCGAAAGTGTTGGTAACGGCTTGATTAAGCATCCGGGAATTAGGATGGTGAGTTTGACGGGGGACATTTCAACAGGGCAAAAAGTGTTGCAAGCGGCTTATCGAACGGTCAAAAGGACGCATTTGGAGTTGGGCGGCAAAGCGCCAGTGATTGTATTGGACGACGCGGATTTGGCGAAGGTCGTGCAAGGGGTAACCGAGTATGGTTATTACAATGCTGGACAAGACTGCACCGCGGCCTGCCATGTTTATGCTGAAAAGGGCATTTATGAAAAATTGATGGCAGAGCTACAGGCAAGTGTGTCCCGCTTGACGTTTAATGACCCAGACGATGCGAAAAACGATTTAGGCCCTTTGATTACCGAACGACAACGCAACAGTGTGGCCAGTTTTGTCGAGCGTGCCGATGAATTGCCTCATGCTGAAATTGTCACGGGGGGCGCGATTCCTGATGTGGCGGGCTACTTTTATCAACCCACCTTGATTGCTGGCGTTAAGGTAAGTGATGAAATTGTACAGCGGGAAGTATTTGGCCCCGTGGTGTCGGTGACCTGCTGTGATAACGAAGAGCAGGCACTGGCGTGGGCGAATCAATCGGAATATGGCTTGGCCTCGTCGGTTTGGTCGGGCAACATCAAACGCGCTATGCGTCTTGCGTCACAGTTAGAATACGGCTGTACTTGGATTAATAATCATTTTTTATTACCCAGTGAAATGCCCCACGGCGGCCTTAAACGCTCTGGGTATGGCAATGACTTGTCGATGTCGTCGTTGGAGAACTACTCAGTATTGCGGCATATTATGATAAGTCATGATTAGAAAAAGATTGCGTTAGTCATTATTTAGAGAATAAATCAGGAGCGTTTTCATGAGTTTACAACCATTCCATCTAGCGATTCCCGTATACGATGTGCCGTTGGCGAGAGCATTTTACCGCGATGTTTTTGGCTTGGAAGAAGGGCGTTCCGCAGAACATTGGGTGGACTTTAATTTCTTTGGACATCAATTGGTGATTCATCATCACCCCAAAACTCCATCGCAAGAAAATGCAACGACGAATCCGGTGGATGGCCATGATGTGCCTGTGCCGCACTTTGGTGTCGTACTGACGTGGGATCAGTGGGAAGCATTAGCTGAACGACTTAATTCACTTGGTACTCGTTTTGTGATCGAGCCTTATGTAAGGTTCAAAGGTCAAGTGGGTGAGCAAGCAACGATGTTTTTGCTTGACCCTTGCGGTAATGCGCTGGAGTTCAAAGCCTTCAAAGATATGGGCCAACTGTTTGCTAAATAATCTTACTTTTTAGCGTTTTTATATCATTTCTGATGGCCATTCGGTCTGTTATTACTCATGTATAAAGTGAAAGGTTAACGTGCTGTCTTGCTTTGAAAGACGGCACGTTAACACGCTTCAATTCTATAGATAAGTCACGTTATTTTTTACTTATTTTCTGCTCTTTTGGTACAAAGTAATGGAGCCGTCATAAAAATTCCTCCTAAAAAAGCATCGTATTTGCGTACCTTTAATTGGTTTGACGGATAAATAGTGTGTTCTCACCGATTTATCCGTTACGAAGCGAATTAGCATGAAAGCTCAACACATAAATAATTCATAAAAGGAATTTAAGATGGATGAGCGCAACGAAGACCTTTATCTTAAAAGTAATGCAAGCAAGTACGAAGAGCTGCTGATTAGAAATGATGAATACCCATTAATTGGCGAATCGATGACAATGGAGCGATTGCGAAATCAAGTATATTTCGCTTCAAATGTTCGATATCCCATTTTCGTCACAGGGGAAGCTGGTACCGAAAAGCGCTCCGTCGCTAGAAAGATTCATGAAATACGTAACCTGCCGATGGACAAATTTATTTTTGTTCCCTCAACCATACATGACGTTAAGGCGTTTAAGCCTTTTTTAGAAAAAAGTATAGAACTTTCTCGTGGAGGTACCTTGTACCTTTCGGAAGTCGATAACCTATCAGCAGAAACGAAAGACTATTTAATGTCGGTTATTTTGGAAGGGGGGCTGGACCTTCTCAGTGGTTCTTCCAAAACACATCTCATTATTTCGTGCTCAAAGCCATTAATTTCAAATGGCGAACAACAGTTTATTGCCAAGCTTTTTGGGTGCTCTATTCCGCACTTAGAGTTAAATGTCGCACCGCTACGAGAGCGAATAGAGGACTTGCCCGCTCAGATAGACCATATTCTTGATAAGGTCTCAGCCGTCAAACCGATTATTCTTAATAAGAGCGCAATGAACTTGTTGCTTGGCTATCATTGGCCTGAAAATGTTGCAGAACTTCAGCGTGTAATATGCGTTCTCGCATCTTGCTACGAAGATGAAGTGACCGTCTCAGATATCCTTTCTACTGGAATTCTAACAATAGAAAATTCTAATACGGACATTGTCGACTCGCTTTTGAAGAATGATCTCACCCCCTTTGAGAATACGCACGTTGCCTTACGAAAAGCCATAAAGCATTTAGCAGAGAACTTTCGAGACCCTCTTTCATTGGAGGACCTCTCTAACGTGTCATTCGCTAGTCCTTCGCATCTTTCCTTTCTATTTCGAACCCATCTAAAGCTGTCTTTTAAATCGTTACTTGTTCAATTAAGAGTGAGGTTTGCTAAGGCGCTTATTGAGTCTTCGCCACAGATGAAAATTACCGACATTTGCCTCCAGTCGGGCTTTGGTGATTTGAGCCACTTCGAAAAAATGTTTAAACGATATGTGAATAACTCCCCACGAGAGTATCGCCGCCAGCTTAGATTAGAGACTGATATCTATGTTTCTAACTACATGAAAAACGCTTGATTATGACGCGATATCACCGAGTTTAAACGGCATATCGCTTTTAATATTAAGCACATAGAGACAAGACAACAGGCGGTGAAAAATGAAAGTCGATATTGAAAAAATGTTAGCTGAGTGGGCACCCGTTAGCTCGCGAGACATGTACTTGAATATGGTTTCTGACTCGTTGGGAAAAGCGTCTGAAAACACCACTCATGCGCAACAACAAATTCAAACGATTACTGTTACAAACACGGCGTTAGGTTCGGGCCTTATCTATTCCATCGCCGCAAAAGGGTCTTAGTGTTGCGATCGATTGGGTTTTGAGGTGCTTATTTCAAGCACCTCGTAAGCAAGAAAGGAGCATCTTATATGCCATTAAATGACGCAGTTACAGATTCTGTAACTCAAGTGAATACTGCCGTAGTTGGTGAGACACCCGCGATGGCTCAAGGAAATCTTATGCTTTCTACGAGTCAGGCAATGGGTTTTGCCGCTCATAACAGTACCGGGGCTAACCAGCAAGCGACGATCGTTTTGCATTCTGCGACAGTTCAAGGGATTAACTCTCTTTTCTCGACTGGTGCTGCAATTGTTGGTCGCAGCTCGGAAGCGATCTTAGAGAAAGAAAAGTAGTAAACGACGTTAACTAAAACGAGGAAAAAATTATGCCAGTAAATGAACAAATCACTGACTCAGTAACACAGGTGAATACAAAAGTAGTTGGTGAAACACCTGCTATGGCAATGGGTAACCTGTTGATGTCTACCAGCCATGCATTAAGTAATGCGGCTCACAACGCAACGGCAGCTCAGCAGCAAGCACAAATTACGATGCAGGCGGCAACAGTGCAAGGGGTTAATTCCTTGATGGCGATCGGCTCATCTGTGATTGGCCGCAGTTCTGAAGGCATCATTGAGAAAGGCTAATCGTCGCTTTTCTTAAGTGTTATTTAGGCTGTGCTACTTAGCTCCAACTGCTATTTAGCTCAAATTTAATGAATAACGACGCATGTAATCTTTAAAGGAGATAAAAATGCCAGTAAATGAACAAATTACCGATTCGGTCACACAGGTAAATACGAAAGTAGTAGGTGAAACACCTGCAATGGCAATGGGTAATCTGCTGATGTCCACCAGTCAGGCGTTAGGAACGTCTGCCCACAATGCGACAGCAGCACAGCAACAAGCTCAAATTACCATGCAGGCAGCAACTGTTCAGGGAGTTAACTCTTTGATGGCGATTGGCTCCTCTGTCATTGGTAGAAGTGCTGAAGGCATTATCGAATAATTTTTATTGATCAAAGAAAACACACTAGAAGGAAAATACTATGCCAGTAAACGAACAGGTTACCGATTCTGTAACACAAGTAAATACCAAAGTTGTTGGTGAAACACCTGCTATGGCGATGGGTAACTTGCTTATGTCGACAGGTCAAGCTTTAGGTACGGCCGCTCACAACGCGACGAACAGTCAGCAACAGGCGCAAATCACTATGCAAGCTGCGACGGTTCAAGGTGTCAACTCGTTGATGTCCATTGGTTCTTCGGTTATTGGCCGAAGTGCAGAAGGCATTATTGAAAAAGACGCGTAACACGCGCGTTTTCGCTTGGCACTCTGGGCACACTGATGTGCGTCCAGAGTGCGATTCGATAAGGAGAAGGGGATGAAAGACTTAAACACACCGCCAGACCAAGACGATTCAGCATACAGCGCAGCGAATCAATCGGTGGCTCAGTCGACAGCGATGGCGCTCGCCGATGCGACGGATAACCTACGTAACCTAAATACTTTGAGTACGACAGCCATCGGTACGGCACTGAGTCAGCTGTTGGAAACAGGCGATACAAAATACATTCAAATTATTGATCATGCCCAAAAAGTTGTCACGAACGGTGCTGAAAACTTCGGTGTAGTGGGCGAAAAAATTTCAAGTGTACTGAGCGAACGAACACCTTAAGTAGGCTATTTGAAGTGATTTCCAGAGGATCTCGCTCTTTTTACTAAAGTCAATTAAGTTTCGCTGAGTGCAGTTAAGGAGCGATGATGAAGCAACAGGATACCCGTTTTCAAAATGAGTTCGAGTATGAACTTCCTCAAAATGCGATGGATGATTTTAACACATTACAGTCGTTTTCAGCGCAGCCAACGACATTGTTAGAAACCACTTTGACCGACACGCTGGGTCTTTCGATGCATAACGCAGTGACCAATCAACAGCAATCGCAAATGACAACGGCAGCGTCCGTTACAAACGCTTGCGCGCGGCTTTTGCAAACCAAGTCTGCGGAGCCTATTAAGGTTGGGAAAGAGGCTAAACATGGAAAGAAGGCGCCTGAAGAGGCGGCTAGCTTTGACGTTAGTTCGTCTTCAGACTCAGAGGATTCGGATGATGTAAATGAGTCAGAAGACACGGAGAAGAAGTCCGGTTTTTTCCGGTTCTTTTTTCGATCTAAAAGGAGTAAATCGTGAGCAATGAAAATGCAATGCACTTTGATGTCGAAGCGCAACTCAAGCAAATCGAGCTGTTTACCGAGGAACAACGAAAAGAAATTGATGCCTTGCTAGAAAGCAATCAAACCTTTCATGTAGACGAAGAACCAACTGAAGCGCCAAGCGTGCAGAGAATTGAGCAGGAAGTTAGTGGCATGATCGATACCATTGAAAGTCAGCTGAATGAAGAAATGGAAAAAATTAATCAGCAGTTGCAATCCCTGCTGCCCAATGAAGTGAAATAGAGGTTCCTATGGCTAAGAAGAAACTTGTAAATGAGCAAATAACGGATTCCATCACGCAAACGAATACTCAAGTCGTGGGCAGCGCTCCCTCAACGGCGATGGGTAATTTTTATACCGCGATGGGGTTAGCAATGTCTAACCTAAACAACAACGCAACGAACTCACAACAGCAGGCTAACATTACCATGCAATCCGCAACGGTACAGGGTGTGAATGGACTTGCAGCAATTGGCACGGCCGTATTGGGCCGTGCCTCAGAGGGCATTGTTGAAAAAGACACGGAGTGATTTTGATTGTGCGCATTGAGGGACGGTTTTCTCTTTGCGCATTTTCTATCTGCCGACCGCTTTTATAGCAAGAGGCTGTGTTGATAGAAAGGCCGTGTTGATAGAGAAACTGTGTGATAGATAGGTCGTTTCGATAGATCGATCACTTTGATAGATAGGCCGTAGCCAGTATGCAGGAGCGACAAATATGAGCGATGACAAATCGAAAGATTTAGAAAATGTATCTAAGATGATCACACAGCTTACCGACTCTGCAATGTCCGACAGCATGGGTCTGCAAATGCAGAATGCGGTCACCATCCAGCAAAGTATGCAAACGATCAGTAATGCATCAACCTCAACCGCTTGCGCTTTGATACTTAGGCAAGGCGGCTAATAAGCTCGCCTCTCTCTTATGGCTGATGAAAGTACCACAGACAAAGCCAAACAGTCGGTTGCGCAATCGACTGCCATTGCCGTTCAAGACGCTGCCGATAACCTTCGTAATCTGAATACCATCAGTACAACTGCCATCGGTGTTGCTTTGTCTCAGCTTATTGCAACGGGCGATCCAAAGTATGTGCAGGTGATACAAGAAGCTCAAAAAGTAATGGAAAAAGGGACCGCCAACTTTGCTGAACTGGGTGGTAAAGCCGCTGAGGTGGCGAAAAAATTTGGCTAAACGTTGAGTAGTAGTCGCAATGGCGGGCGTCAGAAAATTCCATTAAAAACTTGAATTTTAAAAGGTTTTTGCCGCGTTTACATCTCAGGGCAAAGGTAGAGTGTACTTTATGACATTGTCATATTTAACACTCACCAGTTTTGATAACGGAGACATTATGCGATTACTGGACCTTTTTATGAATATTTGGCTTGCCTGCCTAACGTTTTACCTTTTAAATCCCGCTTTTAAAGCTGCTGTCGATTTATTATTGCCTTTTTGACACGTTTTTCCGTCGTAGCAAATGGTCATGTTTATACTTTCAAATAAGCGCCAGTTTGTTGTTGGCGTAATGCTGTGTAATCGATTTCTTCAGTCAAATATAGCTAAATACTCGCTCTTATTGCGCTGCCTGATGAGTTAGGTGAGCAGGCTAATGACATTGAGGAACGCTATAGATGTGCACTGATTTTATGTTACGCACTGACAATCAATTTTATGTAAATGGACGTTCAATGACACGTTCTGAGGAGCTACATTCCAAACTGTTTTTCCGAAAGGCTGGGCATGAATTCAAAGCAAAGGTTCGTCAATATCGTGCACAATATTCTTGGCGCAGCCATTACAGTTTTATGGGGATGAGTGTGTTGGGTCAGGATGCTGTAGTCGATGGCATGAATACAGAAGGCTTATCGGGAGGCGCCTTTTGGTCATCAAAAAGCTCGCTTCTTTCAAGGAATCAATCGGATGATGTGCTCGATAATTTAGATCTCCTACAGTGGGTTCTAAGCCAGTTCTCGACATGTCACCAAGTGATTCAAGCTTTAGGCAAGGAGGCGATTACCGATCGTTCGAAAAATGAGTTTTTTGAGTACCTGGAGCATTCCAATCAGAGTTCGCTGGTGGCGTCTTATGCAGCGACTCAACATGGTATCGATGAGGTAAATGCATTAATAAGCGATCATTGCCAGATGCGCTTTATTCTTTATGATCAAACAGGGCATTCGATTGCGATAGAGTGTATTGAAGGGAAAATAAGAGCGTATAACAATCCTGTCTATCTGTTACCTAGCCCTAAACAGTTTATTCGAACCGCGTTTATGAATCGACTAACGGTCTCTCCCGAGGTGGAGCAAAGGGTAATCGAGTTTAATTTTCATATTCTCAATACGTTCGACTTTGCCAAACAGGTCGATGACAATGGTTTTTCAGAAGAAGAAAATCATGACATTCAATGGGTTGTCAGCAAAGATTTGAGTAACCTTATTTTTTCTGTCTCGTTTCGTGGCGCCGACCAGATGTATTCAATTGACCTTAGAAACGTCAATTGGGATGCTTGGAATGGCATACACTATCAACCTTCTCTGTCGCTTGACTCTATGCCTAAGTCAAAACGAACGGCTGCGTATGCACTTACGTAGTATTATTTTTTTGGTTTTACCTATATAGGTATTAAGTGGACGAGACGCCCACTTTGATTGAGTAGTAATCAACGTATTCGTTTCGTTTTACTACTTTGCATCAATGGCCGCTTTTGAATGCAAGTATTTTGAAAGGACGTCAACGAATTGGTTTATTGCTAGTTCAGCCTCTTGTTCATTAACGATATTGTCGCTGATGTAGGCATCTATCTCCGAACGAATATGCCCGCCGTTTAAATTATCGCGCTCTCGTTGAGTCACAATTGCGTTAATGGCTAAACTAAACGCGAATGGATCTGTCTTGGAATAAATTCGATGTTGGCTGCCACTATTGCTGCTGTTCGGGTAACGAGGAGCAGCGTAAGAAACCATATATGGCTGAGTGGTTGGGTCGTTTCCAATTAACTCTTCACACGAAAATAACACAAAGTCGGTTGAGCGGAAGCGGTCCATGACATTATTGCAAATCGGCAGATCTGCCTCAATTGCCAAATTATAGTCACAGAAAAAGACATCTATCCCGTTAACTAGTCGATTCATCATCGAATCAAATGCTTTCTGAAGTAAATCAGGAAGCGCATCTTCCTCAGGCATTATGTCAAATTCTTTAGATTTGACGGAAAAAGTGTGTTGCCAACGAGCGAGCAATTCTCGTCCCGTTGATGTATCTCTATGCTTGTACGCCGTTTTATAACCACTGTCGAACATATCATCGATATCGGGTTGATCAGTAATAAAAGCATAATGACGTCCATCCGACGCCTCCCCCAAACGAAATAAAAGCTGTCTCATCACGGTCTCCTTGTCAAAATTGGTGCTTCAAGAGTAGATAAAAACAGAAAAAGAAAATCGGGTAAGGCTGGGATAAAAAAGGGGTTATGAATGTTTAGTTTGAGCCTCTGTGAGGGGGAGAGCGATGGGTTAACGCTGTTTTTTTGAATTCATTGATTCGGCGGAAATTGTCTTTTATTAACCTGAGAAGATAAGACTGAGAGACAGTAAATTTGTTCCAGTGGAAATACATATATCACTCTAGTTGGAAAGAAAGGAGACAAGAATAATGGCGCAGAATCCTATACGTATTAAGTCATTGACGCCACAAAAACAGAATGCGAAACGTAATACAGCGCAGGCGAAAGTAGAGGTGCAATTAGCGAAGGTATCGAATGAGTGGGCTGAATTGTTTCAGCAGTCCTATGAAACAGTACGAAAAGAGAGGGTGAACACGAATGGCTAATTCAATTAAGACCAAAGAGATGCAAAATGTCGCGAAGTGCTATCTGAACTTTATTAAGTTGTCTTCCTATAAAAAAATAGAAGAAATAAGTGATGAGTGTGTGAAGACGTTTTCAACGTCTAAGTCTCGGGGACTTGTGCTGGCCGTTCGAGGTTTTATGGGATTCGGTTACGCTTTGTCTGGAAGTATTAACGAAACAAAGTGGTATGCAAATCAAGCAATAGCGAGTTTAGAGTTTGATGATGTTAATAAGCGTTTTAAAGGCGATTTTCCTGTGTATATTCAACAACGAGCAGGCAATCAATGGATTGATTGGAATACTGCGTTACTGAATGCTAAGAATATCACTGATGGTAATTCGTATAATGTATGGTTCTTTTCAAACGGGGTAAAGTGTCTACAGGATATTGAAACGAAGTTAGACTCGTTCACACAACCAAAAGTACAATTTCAAGATAAGGAAACGGCCGGCGATATTGCGAATCATGGCAAGGCATTATTGATAAGCGATGAGTTTAAGCAGCTAAAATTGGCTGTCAAAGGGCTGTGGCCTAGCGCGCTTTCTAGCACCTACCAAGTCTTAAAATATTCTAGAGCATCAGGCGCCAGTTGGAGTAAAGATATTGGCGCCACGCCACTTAGTTTACTGAAGAAAAAGTTTGATTTGGGTCTTACTGACGCTGACAAATCTATATCGAGGTTAAGCGAAGACATAGTGAACGCATTTGGAGAAGTCGTGAATTCTTACGACAATCTGTTGGAAAAAATTGTAACCGGGCAAATGTCTATTCTAGCGGATGACGCTAAATTGACGAAAGGCAGTGCAACTCGCGAGGGTTTCACTGTTACAAAAGACATTAAGTTACTAGCGGTTTTGAAGGTAGCAATAATGAATGATCGGCGTTATATGCTCAAAGACCTTAATACTTTTCATAAATCTTCACAAATGGCGTTAGCATCGGTAGCCGTTTCTGCTTCCGTCACTAATGCCAGCCTCAAGATAATTGGGGGAGTAGTCGGTGTTGGTTTAGATGGCGTGAGACAGATGTTTGAAAACATTGGTTCTGCTGCTGCGGACGTAATGGAAAAAACAGCCACTTTGCCGGTTAAAATTGGTGAAGCAAAAATTGAGTTTTTAGAAACCGAAGTTTCAAGGTTAATTTCTGTTATTGAGACGGTCACTGAAAACTACAAATTGGCATTGGAGTTAGATAAATGAGGGTTCTATTTGTGAACAGAGATTAAGACGAATCAAATTACGCGATCTAATTTTAGATCGCGAATTTAACGTTGGGTCTTTCAGAGAAACAGCCTCCCTTGTCAAGAGGGATTAACTGATACTGAACTGATACTGCCGTACCTGCATTGCTCTGCTTAACTGAAAGACCATTCGTATAAAAACGGTTTATGGATTTTAGTTATCAACAAAGGAGTAAGTTATGGCGCTTTCTGTTCACCCTTCTATTGGTGTTGCCCGACTAGGTAATGCTAATACCGATAATTTTGTATTAAATCCGATGGAGATTGGTGGTCTTCCCTACGAGCATGATGTCGATCTCAAACCTACGACGACAGTCGTCAACTTTAAAGACGAGGCAGGTTGTATACGTCGACAGGGACAAGTGTTTAAAGTGTTTGGTGCGTCAAATGAGGAGCTGACCTTAGATTCGCCGAATGTAAAAAACATCGAATGGACGGTGCATCTAGCGAATAAAAAGGCGGCTTGGTATGAGTTTCGAGAACTAAATGGCAACCTTCTTTATGGGCGAGATAACAGTTATTCGGCGCGGGGTGTACCATGGAGAAATGCAAGTAAAACAGCGTCTAGTGAGCGGCAATCATTAATTATCGACCTAGGTCCGCGTTCAGTCAGCGGTGTAATGGCTACGGTTGAAATCAGTATTAACAATATTCCAGAGACGTATTTACATCCTTCCTATCCCTCTGGTGAGCTCCTACAGGGTTCAAAGCACTTTGAAAGTTTGGGAACCCTGCGTACTGACAGCCAAGGTCGCCTTATTGTATTGGGTGGTTACGGTTTTGCTGGGGGGAATACAGATCTCAGCGGTTATGGTGGTGGAGATGATTGGTATGACGATATTTCCGATGGCTCTGTGACTTGTGTCGTTACTTATAGTGATGACTCATCCGAAACCTCGACGGCTTGGATGGTAGTTGGCTCGCCTGACTTTGCCCCCGAAATTGTGAATATCTCGACACTAAGTGATACCTGTTTCGATGTTGGCGTGAGGAACTTCGACCTTGTTCCAGACATGTACGACAGCGCAACAGGGCATTATAAGTCAGATTATGTTGCCAATTTCGACCGTGATATCTTGCCTATTATTCAGCGTATCAGCCAGTATCAGTGGGTTTCTAATGTCCAATCGATGAGTGGCTTTTTTAGTTTTCAGTTCGATTATCGCGACGGTAGTGCCGCCAACAAGGCGAACCGTATGAAGTACTACAATTACTTCCGACAGCTAGATAACAAGGTAATTGGTGACTATGATCAGCCGCAGCAGGTCTTGATGAGCAGTGAGGTAGAGGGCGATATCTTGCCTTTGATGCCGATGAACTCAGGCAGTAACTCCGTGAGCAGTTCTAACTTTTATGACTTAACGGATAATGTCGTAGAGAAATTTCTTGCTTTGGATGCCACTCAACTCTTTTTGTTAGGGCAATGGGCTGAAGGAGAGTTCACAGCAGGTCCGGCGGACGATTATCCAGTAAGCGACATGGATACCGCAAGCATCGGCAATTGTGTTGGATTGCCTATGTGTCCAGGAATAGAAATGACCTGGAGTTTACAGAACCCCGTGATATACAAAGACGCTTATCAAATTAAACATTATCAGGATAAGGCCTATTTCGATGTGAATGGGCTTACACCTGAACGTGATGAGTGTGAAGAAGAGACGGGCTGTGAACCTGGTGATCTCACTAAGCGCATGGCTTGTCCTTGGCAGGCTGACTTCTTTAACTGCACGATTCAGACCGTCAACTTCAGTGAGCCAAGCGTCAATAAAGCAAGTCAGACGGAAACCGTCACATCTCGTACGCACTATGAATGGGGAAATTTACCGGCAGGCGTCAGTGTACCTGACCAATCGAGTGTGAGTGCGACCAAAAACGTCGATGAGAAAGTGCCTTTGCCGCCAGCTTACTACAGCTACTGGTGGCCACCGCAAAGCCCTTGGGATGTGTTAACTGGTGAACTTGATACTGAAGGCCAGCTGCACAGTCATTTGCCTGCGGGGCAACAAATTAACTATGCCCGTGGCATTAATAGTTACAGTCAGATGGTTGAGCATTGGTCTGCGTTGGCTTTTATTCGAGATCGTAACCAAAATAATGATGGTTTCCCATTCTTTACGGAGACGGAACGAAACCACGAATTGTTCGATTTTAAAGAGGTACTTGTTGGTCAAGTAACGGGCAATAGCGAGGATAATGAGACCAGTCTGCCTGTCTTCTTCATTAATGCCAATAAGGAATCTTTAGAAGGAAAGGGCACTAAAAAAGGTAAGTTGATGGCGTCTTACTTTGAAGAGAGAGCGTTTAGTAAGGTCCGTTCGAGCAACATTCGCCCTCGTTCAGGCACACGGATGCGAGGTTAGCAATGGAATCTTACGATGCTATTGTAATAGGAGGTGGCCCCGCGGGGGCCGCTTCCGCTTTGTCACTACTGACACACCACAACAAAAGGGTGTTGTTATTGGAGCGAGGCGACTTCTCCCAAGCACGCATTGGAGAGCAGGTGTCTCATAGTATTTTCGATTTTTTAGCGTATCTTGATTTGCCCGTTTCTGAGTTTGGAGAATCTTGTTTTTCGCCAAATTATGGGAAAACGAGTCTTTGGGGAAGTTCGATTGAGAGCCATCACCTAAGTATGTTCGCCACTCAAGGGGCAACCTATCAACTAGATCGAGCTGCCTTTGATGAAACCCTGTTAATGGCTTTTGTTGAGCGAGGCGGTACTGTTATCCCTCGTTGTAAGCAGATGAAAATTGAGCAGAGTGATTCTGTATGGCAAGTCCAATTTGTTCACCCTGAACAAGGCGAGCAAACGGTTTGCTGTGATTACTTAGTGGACGCGTCGGGAAGGCAAAGCAAGCTTAGTGCGATGCTTGGTGTTGAACCAGTGATGGACGATCAGCTTGTTGGTGTGGGGGCATTTATCCGCAACCCGGATAATGCTTTTGAGCAGCACCAACGTATTGAAAGCTGTGAATATGGTTGGTGGTATATGGCTGGCCTTTCGTCTGAATTGGCGGTCGTTACGTGTTTTACGGATATGGATATTATGCGGGAAATGCGTTTGAACAAGGCTTCTGTCTGGAATCAGTATTTGGCAGAAACCAGCGCGATTGCAGACTGTGTAAAAGGCAGTGAAACAACGCATCCTAAACTATGGGTAAAGCAAGCGCATAGCCAGTATTGCACCTCTGAATTGCCTGATAGGTTTATCGCTGTCGGGGATGCTGCTCTTTCCTTTGATCCTGTTTCATCAATGGGCATCGGCTTTGCGATGACCAGTGCCTGTCATAGTACGAGAGCGCTTGTTAGTGATTCTAAGGATGCTGTTCTGCAATACCAGCAAGACATGGCAAGAATATATCAAGAGTACCATGTGACCAAAACACGTATTTATCAACGTGAAAAGCGTTGGCCTAATCAGCTATTTTGGCAACGACGACACGCGTTTTCTGCGTTACAACATGCCTCTTAGCCTTTCAGACAATGAGCTAAACGAAGAGAGCCGACGATTGCCGGAGGCTCCCTTCGTTTATCATAGCTTATGTTTGCTATGCCGAGTGTCTTTGCTCTATTAGTTGTGGGTCTATTAGAATGTCTTTTATGTCTATTTGATAGAATAGAGCGAGGTTATTTGCCGTTCGATATAGTACGTTCATACCTAGTTCAGCGCGCTTGATAGAAGAAATAGAGACATAAATCCCTTTACTGATGCACTGTTCTGCGGCTTTTTCCTGACTGAGCCCTAATCGCATTCTAAGATCCTTTAAGCGTGTTACATCTAGGGCGACGCGTCCATCCATCGTTTTCATTCCGTTTTCTCCATATAGCATGACGTAGCGATCCGATATCTTGTAAAAGAAGCGTAGCGGTTAATTGAGCAGAAGCAAATTACACCGTATTACACTAATCGTTAAATGCTTTGTTTGGATTTACAAGCAGCGACAATGTACATCGCTTATTGCATGATTGACTGAGTCAAAGCATTCCCAAGTATTTATAACGGCGTTTAAGGCGAGCGTTTATACTCAAGACTAATATTTGCAGTCATCATCATGACAAATTGTAAAAGAGCGCTGTTTAGTTCATACCCGTCACGACTAAACTGAAATTTAAAATCTTTGAATGCGGCTTTTAAATCACGATAGTCATCTAGGGTTGTAAGCTTGATGGGAGATGTTCCACCTGGAGTCAGTTTCTTCGCTTCGACCCAATCATGATTAATGGCTATAGGGTCGATGTTTTCGTTTTTCTGGGAGCGAGCAGTATTAGGGTCAATGTCTTCGATTTTCGAGAAATGTATTACATAGTTAAAGGACAGTTTTTTTGTGCCATCGCATGACGACAATTTTTCTAATGCGACGTTTAGAATGGTTTTTCTTGGTGCTATCGCCGAACTGAGTTTCCAATAAGTTATTCTATGTTTGTTGAAATTATCGGCTAGGTTTTTTGTATAAGTAATGGTTTTTCTATTGTCGCTTTCCGCATAGGTATCAGCTTCAAAAAACGAGAAGAAACTTCCTCCTGCGCTAACTTTCCCTCCCGCTCCGATTTCAAATACAGACTCTTCTTTTTTAGAATTGCCACAACCCCATTCGACAGGAGACTTTCTAGATCTCGTCCAGCGAGGGTAATGGTGTGGCATTGAGTCTGGTGTGACGAGGTTGAAATTATAATCAAACTCGGCCTCAGACAGTCGTTTAGTTCTTTCTTTTACATCGTATTTATTGAGTTTTAGATCCAGATAAGGAGCAGGGTAGGTAAGTTCATAACTAAGCTCTTCGTCATCATCGTCTATAGATACCAGAAATTTAGCACCACTTTCAAACTGCTCATTTTTAATCTTTAAGGGACGTTTTAGGTAAGCGATAGGTTTTGTTATATTTTGATATTGGTCGTAGCCTCGTCGAATAATTTCACCTTCCAGCCCGCCTGGAGTAATGACCCTTAGCCTTCTTTTATAGGTATCGTTTATAGATGTTCTGACTTTCATTAGAACGGTACCTGGTTCAAGGAACGCTCTTACATTTTCGGATTTGGACACATAAAGAATATGACTCGTATTGATGACATAGTCGTCGGAGGCCAGTAGAGCAGTGGTGTAAAATAATATAAAGATTGATACGATTTTCTTCATTGTTTCGCCTATTTTTGAACTCTTAGTACTGTTAGATAAGGTACGAATAAGTCTTATGAGCTTCAGTTTTATTAGAGAAACAGCTTAATTAAGGCGAGAGAGAGTAGGAATGTTAATACCTTTCAATCACTCTTAACTAAGATAGGCTGCTTCTTTGAAAGACCCAAAGGAGGCCTACATGGATGTAGGTCATTAGGGCAACGCAGGCGCAGTTGCCGAGTGTGGGCTAAGCTCTCTTTCATTCTTCGTTAACGTCCTTGCCAATATGCTCAATATTGGACGGCGACATTTGTCTCGAGACACTTGCCTCGAACAAAGAAGCGTTATCCGCACGCGGAAGCCAGTGGGCTTGTTCACATCTTCCTTTGGTTCTATGTTTGTTTTAACGCGTCGTGTTTTATTTTTTCAAACTTCTCAAAGGCATTCGCAACAACGTTTGTTTCTTCACTTGATAGTGAAATTGATGTTCCGCAGTTTGAATTTGAGCACGTGAAGCTTTGCCCCGAGATCAGCAGTGTTGATTCAAAATAAATGGGGGACCCGCAGTCTGGACAGTCGATTGTTGATTTTATACTCATGTCGTTATTCCTATACACCGTGCATTAGTCTTTGTTGGGAATGGGGGTGAGGTTTTTGGAGAAGATATCAAGCATCATAGTGACGCCTTTAGGTAAGGGAAGCTGGCCTGCTTCCATGGTTACCTCGTAATTTGCTCCTGATTTCACGTTTCCAGTCGTTTTTGATTTTGAAGACAGCGTGCCATGAAGTTCTGTATCGAATTCGTGAGAATGAAACGTTTGTCCTATACCCGTGTTTGAGCTGCGTTTCTCTCTGTCTTCCTGTGTTTCTTTGGTGAACTCCCTAGAGCTTTTTATTTCCATGCTGAATGACACTTTTAGCGTTTCTATAGCCAGCGAGCTGATTGGAATGAGTGTTATCAGAGGAATGGAGAAGTCCATTGTTATTGGGTCCGATTGCAGTGCTCCAGAAGTGTCGAGCACTTGTCTTGAAAGCTTGAATGTGACCATTATGGGTTTTAGGTCGCTGCTATTTTCTGCCACTTTTTCAAAACATGTTGATAAGAGAAACTGTGTTTGAGCACGTGAAATCATGGCATTCGCATCGGTCGCTGCTTTAAGTGGGGCTCCTATCAAGGCTTTCATCGGTAGTCCGGTAAAGTTCTTTGCTAAACGTTTTTCGCTCATTTTATGGCCTCAAATCGTCTGTTATTTACCGTTGTCGAAAATGTACTAGCATAAAGCGCGTTTATGTTAGCCTGGAATTTGTGCTCGCAGAGCACGTTCGTAGCCGTCTATCAGTGTTTTTAAGCCTTCTGGTGGTTCGTCGCCAGTCAAGGTTATCTCAATGGTTGCATTGCCAGACGGAGCGCCATCCGACGAATCGTTGCTTGAGAAAAAGCTTCGCTTTCGAGGTTTAGGGAAAGACACTAAAAGTTTTTCATCTTTGTTGGTGGTGATATCCAACTCAGTAGTGAATTTAACTTCCATGATTCGTGGGGAGGATATCGGAACAAGCGCAAGCAAAGGAACTTCGGCAGTAACGGTTTCAATGCCGTCTGCGGTGCGGCTTGGAAACTGCATTGTACAGGTCTTTGGCCTCATGACTGAGTGGTTGTCGGACTTCGATTCGTCATCGGTAGTTTCTTCGAAAAAGCGGTTGATAAAATCAACCGTTTCTCCTTCTACTGATTTTGCAGCGTCTTTAACGCTCTTATGTATCGCGCGCATCAAGGCTTCAAATTCAATCATTACGTCTCCTCTTAGGCGGCAAAAAAATAGACGGCAAAAAAGTCGTCTCTACTCACATTTGAACGCCGACGTTTTACTTTATGTTAGCCATATTGAAGTGTGGCGTATTGCTATGTTCCATCGCTCCCAGCGTCTTTTAACATGATAGGGTCGATATTCTTTGTGAATGCATTAATGATGGTTGTGACACCGGTTGGTAAAGGAAGCTGCCCTGCATGAACATCGACTTCGTATTTGGCTTGGTTAGATGCCTCGTAGTGCTCACTTTGTTGAGAGGTTGTTTTGCTGTTGTGGGAGACAGAACCGTGAACTTCGACAGAAAATAGGCCAGCATTATACTTCGCGGTTAGATCCGCTTTCGCAGCAGTTTCTTGTTCACTGCTCGTTTCATGGTCTGTAGACGTTGAGCTTTTCACTTCCATTTCAAAGTGTACTTTAACGTCATCAACCGCTAGAGAGTTTAGTGGAATCAAAGTGAGTAGGGGGAGGTTAAACTGTACGTTAGCGGTTGGAGGGGTTGCCGCACTTCCATCTTGATTTATGATTGAGCGAGTGATGTTAAAGGACACCATGATTGGGTCTAAATTGCCAGTTGCGTCGTCTTTGTTGAAGCAAGTACTTAGCAAAAACTGAGTTTGTGTTCGAGCCATCATTCCATTTGCGTCAGTTGCAGCTTTCAGCGGAGCGCCCAAAAGAGATTTCATTGGTAGTCCACTAAATTGTTGCGCCATCGATACTAAGCTAGGCATCGTTTTTCTCCGTCTCATTTTAAATGATAGGAACAGAAAATTGGCATAGTAAAGACAGGTTAAACGGCTTCTAATCAGAGTTAACTAGTGTCGATTCATCATGCATTTTGCATGAACACAGCGTTTTTGTTCTTGTCCTTCTTATTACCCTATTTTCAGAATGCTTCCAATTCTTGATACTCGTTGGTGATACTACGAGTGTCTCAGCTTTTAGCATAGATACCTTTTAAGCATATGCAAATTACACTGTATTACACTTAGTGGGCGATGGGCTGACCGAGTCGCCTGAAGATCGCTGATTTGAGCACACAAGCTGCGTTCGTTGTAGGTCGGTAGGAAACGCGTTATTCCTACTTTTCTTCCCCGAGTTTTCCTCTCTAACATCAAAGAAAATTTCACCACGGTTTTTATATCAACTCTAAGAGTAAATGCTATGGATGAAATTTCTCAAGAGGCTGTTTCAGCCAAAAATGTACCGAAAAAAGCGCTTGATTATGATGTGTTGTTTCGGCTGACAGGTTGGCTAGTCACATTTGTTCTACCTCTTTTTTTGTATGTTCACTTACCCGAAAAAATCTATGAGCAATCTGGTGAACAAGGCGTTATTTTCTTAGCGCTTATTTCTGGGGCGGTCAGTATGTGGGTGTTTCGGTTAACGCCTAATTTTGTGCCTTCGATATTGGTTACCATCCTATCGGTGATTTTGAATTTAGCCCCACGAGAGATCGTCGTCGCAGGGTTTGGCTCTGATGTTATTTTTCTTGTTTTAGGCATGTTTATCTTCGCCGCTATGATGAGTACGTCGGGGCTCGCTAGGCGAATTTCATTATGGCTAACGGTGCGACTTCCAAATAATCGTTTTACCCAGCCATTTATATTATTTGGATTGGGTACGTTCTTATCCGCGTTGATTCCTTCTCCGCTGGGTCGCTCGGCTATCATGACACCCTTGGCGGTGGATTTGTCGAAGCTCTCTATTGATCCTCGTAGGCAAGCAACGTTGCAAGTCAGTGCAATGCAGGGGAGTTTTTTGCTCTGTACGATTTTTCTAACGGGGAATCCATTGAACTTTGTAATGCTTGGTTTTTTGGATTTACAAACACAGTTTTATTTTCAATGGGGAAACTGGTTTCAGAGCACCATTTTTGTCGGTGTTGTCCTTCTTTCGTTCTATTGTGTTTGGGTTGTTTGGCGATGCAGAAAAGAGCAAACCGTATCGGATGCGGAGGTTGAACAGGTAAGAGAAGAGCTGAGAAAACTCAAAGGATTTGATAACAAAGAGCGGGGCGCGGTGTTGGCTATGCTCGTCTTGATTGGCTCTATTTTGACGATGTCTTTCCATCATATCGCATTGGCGTGGATTACCTTGTTTATTGCCATGGTGATCTTTTTATTCGATGGGCTAAATGCAGGTGATATGCGAAACCGTGTTGATTGGCCGACCTTGATTTTTATTGCGTCGATCATGTCTTGGGGGCCAACGATTCAGCATCTTCAATTAGACAGTTTGGCACTCGAATACCTGCAATGGTTAGGCGTCTTTATTACTGGTAACCCTTTTGTGGGGATATTGGCATTAAGTGCTGTGGTATTCAGTGTGCGTCTCTTTTTTCCTGGGGCACCGACATTCGTTATTTTGATGAGTGTTTTGATCTCTATTTCTGGAGATTCCGCTTTGTCGCCATGGGTAGTGGGTTTTTGTCTGATCACCTTGAGCGAATCGTTCTTTCTTCCATATCAGCATGGTGTTGCATCTCAAGTGTTTTCCGCGTTAGGGGAGGAAAAGTTAATGCATAAAGAAATGCAGCGAACGTTCCTCACTTCCAATCTCTGGTTCTGCTTTGCTCGGATTGTCGCGCTGTGCGCCACATTACCGTATTGGGCGGATTTGGCGTTGATCTAAGGAGTATTCGAAAATGATGTTTTATAAATATGCGACTCGGTTGGTGATCATGGGCATTGTGCTGGGCGTCGCAGGGCTAGTATGGCAGCACAAACAAGACGAACCGCGTGTGTTTGTTATCCATTCCTATAATACCGATCTAAGTTGGGTTAACTCTATTGATGAAGGTATTTTAGCGCAACTAAATAGCGAGTTACCGTCAGCGCAAGTGCGTTTTCATTATATGGATTTGAAAAACCACAACGGTTGTAACTTCCGTCGTCGATCCACGCGAGATGTCTTGTACGGCATTATGGATTGGAAGCCGGATTACCTATTGTTGGTCGACGATCTTGCGCAAGAGTTGATTGGCGCTCACTACTTGGCGTACGAAAATAAGGTCTTTCCTGAAAAAAGTTTGGCTGAACGTTTGTTTGCGCAAGACTGTCCAGAACAAGATCTGGATTTTTATGAACAAACTTACGCTCAGAGCTGGGACTCGCTTCCTCAAATTGTCTTTGCTGGTGTGAATTATAGTGTGGAGCCTTACGGCTACTTTAATGCGGTAAATACGCAAGGTATTTATGAGCATAAGAACTTTGTGGCCCTGTCTGAAACTCTCTTAGACCTAAGTCGATATTGCGGCGATGAAAGAGCGACTGCCGTCTTACCATTGAACGATAACTCGCCCACCGCGCGCCGAGAACTTACGAGCTACCGGCAATTTAATTGGTTTCCATTGGAGTTGATGGAGCCAACGGCGGTGTCGACACTCGCAGAATGGAAGCAACAGGTCGCGCTCGCGAACGAAAATCGCGCCATGTTGCTTATTGCAAACTATCAACAAGTCGAGACCGAAAAAGGGAGCAAGCAGTTTGTTCCTGCTGATCAGCTTATTCATTGGACCGTGTCACATGCGCATTTCCCCGTCCTCGGAGCAGGAACCAACTTTGTCGACGATGGTGGGATGA
Organism: Marinomonas mediterranea MMB-1; assembly: GCF_000192865.1. Taxonomy (NCBI): domain Bacteria; kingdom Pseudomonadati; phylum Pseudomonadota; class Gammaproteobacteria; order Oceanospirillales; family Oceanospirillaceae; genus Marinomonas; species Marinomonas mediterranea. Next base: position 2,932,124 of record NC_015276.1, on the reverse strand, counting down.
TGACAGTCGCGATCGCTGGGCTTGAACAGGGAAAAGAGCTGGTCAATCTAATGAAGCGTCCACGACAAGAACGTACCTTGGTTGACAGTGCTGTTAAGCGTGCTGATCAATTCCTAGTGGGGTTGGCTGCCCGCAAAGCCAAGCAGTCTTGTGATAATCGTTTGCCTAAAATTTACCAAGCCTACGCGAAAGAAACTGGCTTATATCGTTTTGAAGAAGTATCGGAGGTACTGTATGTCGAGCCCTAATCAATCCATGAAAGACGTTAGCTTGTATGTTTTTGATATGGATGGCGTTCTTGTTGACAGCCTTATGGTCATGGAAATGGCTTTTCGAGCCTCTATGTATGATTACTACGGCTACGCTGTCTCTCCGAATGCCATTGCTGAGCGTTTTAAGGAATACCGCAAACACCTTGGTAAGGGATTCAAGCAAATCATGGATGAGATCGGTTTACCTCATGAGCTTCATCCTCACTTTGTTCGGCACAGTCGTTATCTCGCGAAGTACGTCGTTGCCTATCCAGGCGTAGACCGCTTATTGCGAACCCTACGCGATCAAGGGAAGACGTTATGTGTTGCGACTGGAAAAGATGGCCAACGGGCGACAGAGCTGTTACGAAGGCTCAATTTACTGGCGTATTTCGATAAAGTTATTGGGTCGGATCAAGCGCCACCCAAGCCCAACCCCGTCGTATTGCTGAACTATATGCAAGCGTTCAATACCCTGCCAGAGCACACCTTGATGATAGGGGATTCTCCCGCGGATCTGCTGTGTGCAAAATCGGCCGGCGTTCGCAGTGTCGCGGCACTTTGGGGCTATACCGCACCACAAGAGTTAGAAATGTATCGTCCCGCATTTAGTTTTGAATCACCGGATGAAATGATGGAGCAGACTGAAGAGGTGTCTATATGAGAGCAGACCGCTTGCGGCTTATCGGAATGGCTCTCTGGTTATTTGTCTCCTCTTTTGCGTATGCCAGCTCTTACTCTTCTCACTGTCAAAATATTCAGACAAAAGAGCACAGTCGACCGCTTACGATAGCGGTCAGGTTTTCGCCTCCTTTTATCTACGAAGCGAGTGTTGCGACGCAGAAAAATGGCGGCTGGGAGGGCATTGCCATTGATTTATGGAGCACGATCGCGGAATGCTTAAACACCTCTTATCGCTTTAAAGAGTATGTTGATGATGAAAACTTATTAAGCGCGTTGAAACAAGGGGATGTGGATATTGCGCTTGGCGCGTTTGTTCCCACTGCTGAGAACGAGCGTATTGTCGATTTTACCCACAGTTATTTTCAAGGGCACATTGGCGTCATGGTCGCCAAAGAATCCGGTTGGGCAAATTTGTATCGATTGGTGCAGAACTTTCCTTTAATGGAAACCTTTTTTGTTCTGCTTATTTTATTGCTCGTTATGATCGCCACCGCGCTCTTGTATTGGCAAGCGGAGCAAAAGAACTTAAACCCATTGTTTACCGACGGCCCTTTGAAAGGGTTCTACAATGCCATGATCTGGTCCACCGTACTGGTGTTTTCTGGGCAAGGCAGTCCGTTTGAAGTTAAACATCGTGGTGGTCAAGTGCTGGTGATCATATTGATGTTTTTCGGTGTCAGCTTTGTCTCAATTGTGACGGCGTTGTTAACCTCGGCATTGACGTTGCAAGGGTTAGGCGCACAAATCACGTCCGTTGATGAGTTGGCACACAAAAACGTGGCGTATTTGAATATGCTTAACTCTGACTTGAGGGGCGAAACCATTGCTGAATGGCTACAGGACAATAACGTGACCGACAGTGAGCAGTTGTTTTCATGGACTCAAGTGATGTCGGCGCTTCAAGAAGGGCGATTGGAGGCAATTGTTCATTCAAAAGAGGAAATGCAATATTTGGTTAAATCAGGGTATTTAAAAGAGGTGAGCGTTTTGCCTATTACTCTAGAGCAGACTGACTATTCGCTCATTTTGCCAGACGGTAGCCCTATGACTGAATTGCTGAACCGTCAGATATTGGAAACGGTTCATAATTCGACTTGGCATCGACGTTTAGAGCGTTACGTTGACTGAAGCGGTTTAAGTTAAAGCTCTTCGTCAAACCTCTTTGTGTTAATGCCTTTATAAATTGATGTACTAGTAAATTGAAGTGCTAGTAAATTGATAGCTTAGCAAAATAAAGCATCGACACTCCTACGATCAATGTGGGAGCGTTACCAAAATAACCTTCCAGATATTTTCTCAAACTCAAGCTTGAACTAACATGCGATCAATAGGAAGCGCGGTTTTCCCTCTCTTTTTACATGACTGACTCTCGCAATTTGTGTACTGCCAGTCAGGCTCGTATCCAATACGTAAGCGCAGTCTGTCTGGTTATCGAGTGGTTTGAAGTAATCAAGGTCTTTCGTGGTAAAGCTTCCCCATATACCAATCAGTAGAGTGGTGTCGTGTGGTGCAAGGTGCTTTCTAAGCGTTCGCACGCGTCGAATATCGCCATAAAGCTTGTTTCGGTCTCGTGTGTTCTCAAGATCGCTTTTTTGCAAAACATGAAACTCAAACCAGTTAGTCTGTTTATCGCTCGTTATCTGAAGGTCTGCTTTTGAAGCGTATTTACGTTCACACGCTTCCACTTGATTCGTTTTAGGTAAAAACTTGATGTAGTCGCCTTGGTGTTGATAGGGCTCTGAATAGGTCACATCAGACCCGTTGAGTATGCCCTGAAGTACCTGGCTGATATCTAGGTTCAGCCAAGCTCTAATATAGGGTTTGGTTTGAGATTGAGAGGCGAGCTGATTTGCCTTGGTAAAGTCGTAATGTGCAGCGATTTTGGCGAGCAGTGTTTGTTGATTCATTTAAAATCTCCCTGAATAGCGTCTATTCAGGGTATCAAGTTACCTTAGTTGTCTTCTCGGGGAAAATGATCAGTAACCCCATTTTTTCTCTGGTCGTTGACTAACACTTTCGGTCTGTTTTGGTTGATTGAGCTGAGGTTGGTCAGGCTGTAGTTGATCAGACAGCGGTTGATGTGGCTCGGGCAACGTAAAGGACAGTCCTTTAGCCTCATTAGAGCCATGTATTTTGTTGGCCTTGGAAAAGGTATTGCAGTTTTCGTCATCTATCGTCTGATAGTCTAGCTTGTCATCAAGCGGCTCAGTCGCGTTGATGGTCTCTTTTTCAGCGGTCGAATCTTGGTCGTCCATTTTTTCCTCAGTCGATGAATCGAGATGCTCGCTGGCTTCTGTCTCTGTCTCAGCCTCTGTCTCATCTAGGTCGGTGTTGGAAGGAGGCGTATGAGAAAAGGACTCTTTAGGCATACTGGTAAGCGCGCTGGGCAATTGATTCAAAAAGCTCTGATATGGGTTAGCGTTAGCATCAAATTGAGCGACGGGTTCTCCTTCCTCAAGGTTTGCCAAATTAACGAGTTGACTGGCTTCGTTGAATGGCGGCTCTGATGTGCTGTGTTTTTGATCTGTGGTGATGGCAGACTCCGAAGCCGGTTCTTTCGTCTCCAATAGAGCGGCGGGCGGATTGTCTGAATGTTTTTGTTTGCGTTTTGCGCTTGCTTTGTATCGGACAATGACTCTTCGTCGTCTGCGTAATACCATCGTTGCTTATCTCCTTTTTAACGGGTCTCTCGTTATTCAAACAATACGGTCAGTTAATGTATGAAAGACTTTATTAACGGCATTTTGAATAACCGACTTCGTTGCTATTTGTTGGCTTAGCATTTCGGCTTCAATTACTTTTCGCTCACGTTCTAACTCATTTTCGAACTCGGATAGCGACAGCTCTCCAGATTCTCTAGCGGCGATTAACTCATTCATCGACGCTTCTCGCTGCTGAAGCTCCCGTTGAAATGAGTCTACGAGCTGAGGGGGGATATTGGCTTCTTCTAACTGAGTATTTAGCGACGAAAGCGCGTGCTCTAATAGTGAATTCATAGTGTTCTCCTTAGCTTTTCTTAGCCAGTTCGCCTCGTAATAAGGCGTTTAGAAGTCGATGATATTGGTCTAATCGACGTTTTATGATGAAGTCCGAAAGGACGCTCTTGCTTTTATGGTCTTTCATGTCTTGTTGCCAAAACGCTTCTAAAATCTGAGTTTGTTTTATGGTTTCTTGATTTTTTTCTCGTAGTAGCTGGCGACGCGCAAGGCTTCGAATCTGGACATCGATCTTAATATATTGATTTGAATAAGCAGCAAAAAGGCGTTCATCAGTAGGTATAGAGCGCATGGTCAAATAAAAGTAGTCTATGTCTTTTTCAATCTGTTGGATCTCGGATTCGGTGGTCGGGTCAAACGGCGATACGAGTTGTAATGAGCACCCATAGAGGCCGCAAAGTAAAACAAATACGATGGCTTGGATAAGGGTTGGAAGTCTTCGGCGCACGTTCGGCTTTTCCATTTTGTGTTTTCCTTCAGTCAGTTGAGAGCAATATTTAGATTATGCACTTATAGCGTGCGACAAACTTAGGTTAATCGACGATAAACTCGATTAAACAGAGGTTTCCCCTAGTTGTTGTAACGCGTTGATGTCAAAAAGAGCGATCTCATACTGATGTTAGGGGAAGCAAGAATGAGTGATATAGAAAAAGCGCTGAAACTGGTATCCAAAGGGTTTAAGAAAAAAGAGAAAGAGCTGAAGTTAACACCGGAGCAACTAGAGCAGTTGTTAAAAGTCTTTCTGCAAGTGCAAAGCGTGTTGCAAGGGACGGGAACGATAAAGGACTTGGAGAAAGAAAATAATAAAATGCTCGTTAAGATGGCAAAAACCTTTATCGAAGAAGCCGCCGAGAAAGCCAATGATGGTGGCTCGCCAAAGGAGTCAGATTGACCTTTCTAATACAGTCTTGTGCTAAACGTTGGGCTAAAGCGTTGAGTTAATGAGTTGAACTAAGAATTAGGAGGGATTCTAGAGTTCGTTGAAGGCGGCGCTAAAGGTTGCTGATGAGCAAGGTTTGCTTGTTTGCGTGTGTTGTCAATGACCTTATCCAAAAGCGTGAAAAGCACTTCAATACTGTACCCGGCAAGGAAGGCGAATGCCATTGGCGATAAAGCCATTTCCCCCATCTCGGGTTTAAGAAACCAGCCTGTAATCATACCGGCTAAGCAACCAAGCGTGAGTCTGAGTCGATACCCAATTTCTCGACTGGCACTGTAGGTTAAGCTCCGGACTTGTTGTAATAAGCTTCTTAGAACGAAGATAAAGGCACCAAGCAATCCATAAATTAAGGGTAGTACGTAGTTCTGAAGCATTTGTAGGAATGATTGAGCCGATATGAGGTGTGCCGAGAACTCGATACTGCTCCTATTACTCGCGACGTCATCGCCGAGTGTGGCGGCTATATCATTGAGTTGCAGTTCAAGTGTATTACCAAGCATCCAAACGTGATTCCATTTTTTGAGCAGCTGATAGTTTGCTTGAATATCAGCGGGTAAGGTTCCAGTTAAAGGCGTTGGAACAGAAAGCAACGAGTCTATTAGTGTATGACCAAATAAGTAGAACATTTGTGCTATGAGTAAGCACAGTAAGGTCAAGACGGTGTAACGGCGATACCAAGTGATGGTTTTTAAGGCACTGGGTGATGCCACTTTCCCATGAATGTGGCTCGGAACAACCGCTTTTATGCTCTCAATGGTAACAGGGTAGACTAGACGAGCAAGTTCATCGTAGCTATGCAGTAAACGCACCTCATCTTCATGAGTCCAATGCTTTGTATTGAGCTTTGCGTTAGCAGAAGTAATACCTTCTGCTACGCGTTGGTTGATCACGAGGTCGCCATGACGCACAACATAATGAAGCAACCGAATCCCATCTTCGACCAAGATAGTCAGTTCTTGAGACGGTGTTTTTAACGCATCGTTGGTTCCAGTATTTCTCATTATGTCATGTGCCTAGGGACCAAATGGCTTACTTGTTGTGTTTTCTTAGTTAGTAAGAATAGTGGCTAACATCGCGGTCTAAATAGTCAATCAAACGGCACTCGCCTTTCTTGTTACTCCAAATGGCGGTTGGGCTGTCAAAGCTGAACTCATTGTACTCAAGTGGCGACTTATGGGTATAAACGCGTACCGAGCCAAATGCTTCTATTTTTGACCCTTCAGGAAAGAGAAAGGTCTTCTTGTTGTTCATAGATTGGATGTGCCACCCAGCAATTAAGATATCGCAATCTGCAAGGTTGGTGATTTCCACATACTCATCTCCTTCACGACGAAATTCCTTCCCATCGTAATGAATGTGCGTTATCTCCACCTTGTCGCGAGCATGGTCGCCGTATGTAAGGCTGGAGACAAGGTTGTCCGCGCTATCGAAGAGTTGAGCGGTGTCTCCTCTGTCGTTCCAAATGGGTACATTGGAACCAAAAGAGTGTCCAGCTCTACCATGTGTGTCAACGATTAACGAGTTGAAGGGATGAAGGTAAGTATCGCTTGGGAAAATGTAGTCTTGTTTAGGTCCTGCACTGATACGCCAACCCGATATGTCAATGCTTAGCTCACCACGATTTAACAGGGTGACAGACTCATCAAGATGATTCATGACCCCTTTGTATTTTATCGTTTCGATTTGCACTTGAGACGTTGCTTGAAGCTTATTGAGCTTGCTCCAATATTCATCGATTTGGCTACGTTCTAGGTCAGTATTCGACGAAAATGCGCCCAGTAGTTGGGCGATTTCATGCTGAAGTTGCTTGCGGTTTAATGACATCTTTATTTCTCCTTTATTTAGATCAGCGTTTGTATCTGTGCCGGCTAAATCAATGGTGTCGTATGGAACGACAAAGGCAAATTTACAAAATGCGTTGAAGGCGGACGCTATGGACTCCGTCACTTTACTCCATGAATGAGAGTGTGTTGTCTTATTGTGCTCCGTGTTTTTCATAAGCTGCCTGCAGTTTCTCGTCGTAGTGGTTTTCAGCGTAGCTCGGTCCATTGTAATGACGTGCAAACGTCGTCCAGTCTAAGCTCTGGATGGATTCGAGCAGATGGTGGTTGGATTTAATGAAATTGACGAACGCAATTAGGTGATGTTTTTCTGCGAGAAACATGTCGCAAACAAAAGGTTCAACATCGTCGTACCCTGCGGTTTCGTGATTGAACCCCATGATCTGATAGCGACCGTACGAGGCAGACATTAATGCAGCTTCTCGGTCCAAAGACATGGCTTTCTGTAAGCGTTTGTACTCTTTTTCGCCGCCAAGGTATAACGACCTGTTCCACGACTTTGATGAAATGTCAGGGTGTGATTCGTCATATTGGTGTTGGCTGTATTTAGAGAATATGTGTGCTTCAAACAGTATGCACGGCATGCCACATTCGAAATAACCACTGCCAGATGACTCTACTTCCGACACCGCTTTTATGGCAGCGACATCGCATGACAACATCGTTGCAGCAAATTCGAAGTCTTCTTCTTTTAAGCCAGCCTCTGGCGTGATTTTTGGGAGAAATAAGTTTGAGACAGGCGATGCTAACTTGTTGACTGCCTTGATCAAGGCTTTATGACTTTTGCCATTCGGATCGATAACACCATCGGGGTTTTTGAACCCCAAAATAGCGCTTTGCATGGCGCAAATAGCGATGCAAGTCGGGGACTCCTCCGTGTTTTCGTTGATAAGGCCATCTTCAGCCAAAGTGTCTTCTAAGTCGATTTTTTTGCTGATGGCATTGAGGGATTTTTGCACCTCAATGACGTCATCAGAATCGTTGTGACCATTAATACCGACGGACGCTGAGAGTGTGAGATCAGACATTTTTTCACCTTTAGTTGATAAGTTGGTGAAGCTAACTGTAATCAAAACTAGAGCAGTAATATCGGGGAGAAAGCGTCGTTTATCTGTCTTATTTAGGACATGAGTATTTAATTTCGGATGTGAGACTCCGTTTTTAACGTCATTTTCAGTGTGAAACGGTGGCATAAGAGATAAAACTAAATGTATCTTTTTGTAATTTATCGGGGCGCTTTTCTGATATTTATAAACGTTACTTTTCAGTTAAATGGTTACTAAATTAGTGTAATTCAATATAAATTCAAAACAATGTTTTAATTCGTTTGTGTAATGTGTAAAAAATTAGCTAGATTTGTGTGATTTTAGTTTTTAAATTGGGTGATCTTTCTTTTTGAATGAATGCTGTTCTGTTAGGTTTGTCAGCGCTCGCTAAGTGAGCAGTTCGACCTATTATTTTAGTATTAAGGAATTGCTATGAACGCAAAGTACTTTAGAAACAATCATTGGAAGGTGTTATCTGGAGCAATTTTTATGGGAAGTGGCGCATTGCTGTCTTCCTCTGTTGTTGCTGCGGATTACTGTACGGACGCACCAAAGGATGGTGAAATTTATAAAATCGTCAATGTCGGCGCTGATAAACTGTTGGCTGCTGAAGATGGAACAAAGAAAGCAAATGTTCAGATTGAAGCGAATACCGGCTTAGCCTCGCAGCGTTTTTATTTAAACCAAAGTTCTGATTCCGGCGGCTGGGCAATCAAAGCGACAGATACTGGTTATGCTGTTACTGTCGATGGCGGCTCTAAAGCGAACGGGGGCAACTTACTTCAAAAACCCTATTCTGAAAGCGCTAGCCAAGAGTGGTCTCTGCAACAGGATGCTTCAGGTTCATACTCTGGTGCATATCAAATTGTAAATCTAAATTCTTCCTTGGCGATGACCGTTGCAGGGGCTGACGAAGGTGCGAACGTCTATCAAAACGAAGACGCCGGAGTGAGTTCACAGCGGTGGTGGCTTGAACCTGTTAATGCAGACTGTGATGGTGGTGCCAGCGTTTCACTATCCGGCAGTGCCGGAGACGGTTCGGTCACGTTAAGTTGGACGGATTCTGGCACAGGTTCTACCTATCAAATTATGCAGGACACGGACGGAGAGCCATCGGGACGAGTGCGTGTGGGTAAGGTGTCTTCATCCACGCACAGTTATACTGCGACGGGGTTGAACAATGGAACAACGTACTATTTTTGGATTAAATTCAAAAACAGCGACGGTACTTCATCAGACTCAAATGTCTTCAGTGCGACGCCTAGTGCGTCTTCCAGCGGAGGATCGACTTCCACTGCCGATATTTCAAGCTCTGCTGCGGCACCAACAGCAGCCGCGGCTTCCAAGGCGGGCGCTAACCGTGATCCAATGGTAAACGGTTTTCCTTCGTTCATTACCGCTAAAGTATCGGGCGCGACGGTGGTTTCAAGTGTGAGTGCACTTGAAAGTGCGATTTCTTCAGCCAGTGGGGGAGACGTTATTTACATCCGGGAGGGAACATACAGTACGTCGTCGACAATCGAGTTAACGGAGAGTGGAAACGCCTCTAAGCCGATTGTTCTGAGTGTATACCCGGGTGATGATCGTCCTGTTTTCAATTTCTCTTCTCAATCTGAAAGTAGTAATAATCGCGGTTTTGAGTTGTCAGGCAGTTATTGGCATATCTATGGATTTGATATAAAAAATGCAGGGGACAATGGCATGTTCGTGTCAGGATCTCACAACACCATTGAGTTTATGTCTTTCTATCGTAACTCAGATACGGGATTGCAGCTAGGTAATGGCGCAGCGTACAACTTCGTTAAAAACTCGGATTCGTATTACAACGCAGACTCGAGTTTAGAGAATGCCGATGGCTTTGCTGCGAAACTAACGGTTGGTACAGGGAACTACTTCTACGGTTGCCGTGCTTGGCAGAATTTAGACGATGGATTTGATGGTTATCTGCGTGACAATGGTTCGACTATTCTGACGACTCATGAGTATACGTGGATGATTCGCAACGGTTATCAAGAAAACGGCTCGCTAGGCGTGGGTGACGGCAATGGATTTAAAACCGGTGGCAGCGATAATAAAGACCTTGCTCACAATGGCATCTATATTAATACCATTGCTGCGGGCAACACGGCAGATGGTTACGACCAGAACAGTAACCGAGGTTCTGTGACCATTTACAATGCTGTGTCCTACAAGAATAGCCGTAACTTTGGATTGGGTGATAGCGGATCTCGTGAATTTAAGAAACTGACGATTAAAAACTCTATTTCTTATAATGGGTCCAATTCAGATCAGCTGAACGCAGATTCAATGAGCGTCTCCAAGAACAGTTGGCAAGTTGCCTCAGTGTCCTCATCTGACTTCCAGAGCTTGGATATCGATGAGCTACTACAAGATCGTCAAGAAGATGGCTCACTTCCAGTGATTGACTTTTTCCACCTGAAAAGTGGAAGTGACTTAATTGACGCTGGTACTGATGTTGGGCTGAATTACAATGGTTCAGCACCCGATTTAGGTTCATTTGAATCGAATTAATAATAAATCGTAGGAGCAAAAAAGCAGGGCATTTAGCCCTGCTTTTTATTTATAGTGTTTTAAACGGAGACAATTAATGGAAGATTTGGGCGTAGATCATAGGTTTTTCCTTGTCGCCCATTATCCAGTTCAAGTTCTAAAAGGTGGATGTTTGGCGGTACATTCGGTGAGTGACTTTCTTCTATCTGATCTTCTATCCTTTGCGTTTCTAGGAGTGTTAGCTGATCAATGTCACTAAGCGTTCTTTTTGTTTCGTCTGAAAAATGAGCACAGTGAAGCTGGACGTTCGTTACGTGTTCTGCGCCGTTCTTGTGGATAAGCGAATCGTCGTTGTTTAGTGTGTTACTCGGTGCTTTGCCAAAGCTCAAGAAAAACCACATGGGTTCTTCTAAACCCTGAGTACTGACTGGAATCGAAACGCCATTTGGTAAATAGCTGGGTTTGTAATCCCAATATTCCATCGTAAATGAAAAGCTGTTAATAGACGGTCTAAAGCACACGCCAAATGGAGAAACCGTCGGGTGTCTCGATGGAGTCAATCGTTGATAAAGCTGAGTTCTTGAAGTTGTGGAGCTGGTTGCTTCATGTTTGTCTACGAGATATAAAAATTCGAGAAACACATTGTTGAATCGAACGATTCGATTTTTTGTGCCTTGGCCTGCATGGCGGCGTCCTTGAGTTTCATTAAACCCTAAGTTGAAAAAGGCGTTGGCTTCTTCGCGAGATGGGGTCGCGATGAATACATGATCAATCTCCACGTTTACTGTCCCTACATTATGCGTTTTTGATATGAAACGTATTCAAAACATCATAAGGACGAAATCGGCTAACCGCCAGCGTGTAACTTTGTAAATATTAGGGAAGTCAGGCTTTATGGTTCGCTTTCTCTGAATACGTTCTCCATATCGACTTTTTTGTTCTCCCAAAAATCCAGTTTTAAGTGACTTTCAATATCAGCTAAATGTTGTTTCATATAGAGAATGGCGGCGTTTATATCGCTGTTTTCGAGTGTTTGTACAATGTTTTTATGGTCATCACAGCCACATAATTCTCCCGCTTCAATTTGATATAGAGAAATTATGAGCGAGCTTCGTGTAATGAGGTTTTGCAGCATGTCTGCAAGGACGGAGTTGCCCGCGAGCCGTGCTAAAAGAAGGTGAAATTCACCCGATTCTTTGATGATCTGCTCACGTTTATTTTGCTGAATGGCAGCAAGCTCAGTATTGAGTTGCTTTTTTAGAATGGCAATGTCCATTTGACGGCATTTTTCGCTCAGTATTTCAATGATCCCACGTTCGACAATGGATCGTGCGGTAAACACTTCTCTGGCTTCTTCCACAGACGGTTGCGAAATGCTGGCGCCTTTGTTTGGCACGATCGTAACGATGCGTTCTAACTCTAAGCGTTTTAGGGCTGAACGAACGTGATTTCGGTTGGCTTTTAAGCGCGTGACTAACTCTGCTTCTACCAATCGTGTTCCCGGCGGGAGGCGTTGCTCGGCGACCGCGTTGCTTATCGCTCGAACGACTCTTTGGATTTCAGTTTCTTTCTTAATAGACATAGAGATATTAGATTGTTAGCAATATTTAGATTAAGCCTAGCACAGCTTTATTTCACATCAAAATACTGAGATTGCACTCTAATTGATCATAAATGGTGAAAAATGCACTAATTTAAGATGTTTTTCCCATTATTTGTTCATGTATTCAAATCCAATATAAGCCTCTGTATTCAAGGTTTTGGTAAGAATGGCATCGCACTTGCAAACAATATAGAAAAGATTGCTAACAATTTATGGATAACTATTTGGGATTCTGAGCTATGTCGGGTTCGATAGAGTTAGTACAGACAACGAAGGTTTATGATCAAAATCCGGTCGTTGACGCGATTAATGTCAAGGTCGAAAAGGGGAGTTACTGCTGTCTGCTTGGGCCAAGTGGTTGCGGTAAAAGCACGACATTAAGGATGATCGCAGGCCACGAAACGGTGACGGATGGCGATATTTTATTAAATGATCGCAATGTGACACGGTTGACGCCACGACAACGTGGCACCGCCATGATGTTTCAAGACTACGCGTTGTTTCCTCATATGAACTGCCTAGACAATGTCTCATATGGATTGAAAATAAGCGGCGTCAGTAAGGCGGATCGATACGAGCAAGCCAATGAAATGCTCGGCCTAGTGAACATGGTAGAGCATGCGAATAAATTTCCGGATCAACTTTCTGGCGGTCAGCAACAACGAATCGCGTTAGCGAGGGCGCTTATTTGTAAGCCCGATGTTGTGCTCTTAGATGAGCCTCTGTCTGCTTTGGACCCGTTTCTTAGAATACAGATGCGCAAAGAGTTAAAGCAGCTTCAGCAAAAATTAGGCCTCACTTTTATTCATGTTACTCATTCGCAAGAAGAGGCATTTGCCTTAGCAGATCAAGCGATTGTCATGTCAGGAGGAAAAATAGAGCAAGTGGGATCGCCACGGGCTATTTTTGAATCCCCAAATACACCCTTTGTCGCCAATTTTATTGGTGGCCACAATGTGCTTAAAGCGTCTGGTTCCCTTGCATTTTTAAGTAAGGGGTCAGGCTCTTTGTTTTCGGTAAGGGCAGATCATATCTCGACGCAACCACGCTCTGAAAACGACATCACCGTCAAAGCCGACGTCATCGATGCGGAGTTTCAAGCCCAATTTTATCTCGTTGAATGCGTACTTGAAGACGGCCAAAGCATAACTTGCTACCTGTCTGAAGACACATTCGACGCGCGTTTGATATCCAGCGGTAAATCTATTCCCCTGTATTGGTCCGAAGAGCGGATCAATACGTTTCGTTGTTAGCTAACCTCAATGGAGACAAAAAATGAAAGACAAAACGGTCATTGATCAACCAAATCAGGACAACGCTTCTTCTGTCGAGACGGATCTTAAGTCTCCATCTGTGAGTCGCCGCTCGTTACTAAAAGGCGCGGCAAAAGCAGGCGTCGCTGCGGGTGCGATTTCCGGCTTTCCAATGATTTGGGCGCAAAATATAAAGAACGTGACGCTTCGTCAGTTTGGTACAGGCGTATCTAACCTAAATGCCATTGCCGATAAGTGTAAAGAAGATCTGGGCTTTAATCTGCAGCTCACCTCGCTTGATTCCGACAGCGTGACGCAGCGAGCCGTGACCCAACCTAAATCCTACGATATTGCCGACATCGAATACTGGATCTGTAAAAAAGTGTTCCCTTCTGGTGTTATGCAGCCGCTGGACACCAGTAAGTTAAAGAACTTCAGTAAAATCTCCCCCTTGTTTATTAACGGCAAGCTAACGTCAGATTCTGTTATTGCTCAAGGCACCGCGCCTCATACGGTTGGTTTTGTTGAATCGAAAGACTCTAAACGCTTTGCGACTGAGCAAACCAATTGGATGACGTTAATACCGACAATCTACAATGCCGATACATTGGGAATTCGCCCTGATTTGGTCGGCCGTCCAATCACGACGTGGGCAGACATAATGGACCCCGCGTTCAAAGGTAAAACATCGATACTGAATATTCCGTCCATTGGCATCATGGATGCGGCGATGATCTGTGAGGCGATGGGCGAAATTACATACGCCGATAAGGGCAATATGACGCGCGAAGAAATTGATAAGACCATCGAGATTCTGATCGCGGCGAAGCGCCAAGGGCAGTTTCGCGCCTTTTGGAAATCCTTTGACGAGTCCGTCAACTTAATGGCGTCTGGCGAAGTGGTGATTCAAAGTATGTGGTCGCCTGCGGTCGCAGCGGTACGAAGCCGTGGTATTCAGTGTACCTATCAGCCGTTAAAAGAAGGTTATCGTGCTTGGGGTGGTGGTTTAGGGTTGGCATCGCATCTATCTGGTTTGGAGCTCGAAGCGGCCTATGAATACATTGACTGGTATTTGTCTGGTTGGGTTGGAGCGTACCTGAATCGACAAGGTTACTACAGTGCAGCGCCGTCAACATCGAAAGATTATATGACACCAGATGAATGGGGTTTTTGGATCGAAGGTAAACCTGCGCAAGGCACTATTTTGAGTCCTGATGGCAACGTGATGGAAAAGGCAGGCGCGGTGCGTGATGGCGGTTCGTATTGGGAACGCATGGGGGCTGTTGCTTGTTGGAACTCCGTCATGGATCAAAACAAATACATGGTTAGGAAGTGGAACGAATTTATAGTTTCTTAAAAGGGGAAAGAGGATAGGGATGTCCTCATTTTTATAAGGTATGTAAATCGACCATGATATCGCCGAGACAAATACACAGTTACTGGCAAGCATTACCACTGACGCTCACATTGCTGGGGTTTTTAGTGTTTCCTATTTGCGTCATTTTAGTGGTGAGCTTTTGGGATTATAATGAGTACTCCTTAATACCGGATTTCATTCTGGAAAATTATGAGTTCTTGCTCACCTCAAAGGTGACGTTAAAGGCTTATATTCAGACATTTAAGTATGCGTTTCTCACTTGGTTTTTTACGTTTCTGATTGGCTTCACTGTTGCCTACTTTCTGGCGTTTCATGTGCGTAGTCAGAGAATGCAGACAATATTGTTCCTGCTTTGCACGGTGCCCTTTTTTACTTCCAACATCATTCGCATGATTTCATGGATTCCTTTGTTGGGGCGAAATGGACTAGTGAACTCGGCCTTACAAACCAGTGGTGTGATTGAACAACCTCTGGATTGGTTGCTCTACAGCGACTTCGCGATTATTTTGGCCTACGTCCATTTGTACACCATGTTTATGGTTGTTCCTATTTTCAACAGCATGATGCGCATAGACCGCAACCTTGTCGAAGCGGCCGTGGATGCCGGTGCGGCGCCTTGGCAAATCTTAAAAGACATTATTGTGCCGCTGTCAAAATCTGGAATTATGGTCGGGAGTATCTTTGTTTTTACGCTGGTAATGGGCGACTTTATCACGGTCAAAATAATGGGGGGTGGCATAAAAGCGAATGTGGCGACCTTAATTTATAATGAAATTTCGTTACTTCAATACCCTGCTGCGGCCGCAGGCGCCATTATACTTTTGATTACCGTGCTAATGATGCTGATGATTCTATTTCGACTCGTTGATGTACGTAAGGAGTTATAGCGTGGATAAAAGACCAGCGAGCTTCTATTTTCTCGGATTATTTTTTGTTCTTTTTACGGTTTTTCTATACGGCCCGAACATAACGATCGCAATCTTATCCTTTCAAGGTGAAAGCGGTGGATTAACTTTCCCCATGAGAGGTGTCTCCTTACATTGGTTTGGGCAGCTTTTTGAACGTCAGGCAGTAGGAGACTTTTCCAGTGCGTTATTGAGATCGTTTGCGTTGGGGTTGATGGTCATGGTTTGCACGGTTACGTTCTCATTGCTTGCAGGTCTTGCTTTTCGAAAGCGTTTCGTTGGAAGCAGTACCGTGTTTTACCTCACACTGACGAGCCTGATACTGCCATCGATTCTTGTCAGTCTAGGTATTGGTTTGATGTTTGACCGCTTTGGCTTCACGCCCAATTGGTTTAGCTCGGGTTTTGGCTCTCACTTGACGTGGACGTTGCCGTTCGGTCTGCTCATTATGTTTGCAGTATTTAATCGGTTTAACCCAAGCTATGAAATGGCGTCGGCCGACTTAGGGGCAACGACGTTACAAACTTTTCGTTTTATTCTTTTGCCTTTGTTAGCGCCTAGTTTAACGGGCATTGGCTTATTTGGGTTCACGTTAAGTTACGACGAATTTGCTCGCACCTTAATGACATCGGGCTCTTTGAATACTCTGCCTCTAGAGCTGTTTGCCATGACAACGAATGTAACCTCACCTGTACTGTACGCCTTGGGTACCGTCACGACCTTGGTGTCGCTTTGCGTCATTTTGCTCACATTAGTGTTGGTTAAGCAGTTAAGGAAGGCGCGAACCAGGTGACAATATTGAGCGGGGCAATGAGTGCCTAATATGATAAGGATGAACCGATGACGATTGCGATTATAAACCCGAATGCATCACACTCCATGACTCAACAAATGCAGGCGTCCTGTTTGAATTTATCGCTGCATAATGAGACACGATGGTATGAGTGCTTGGCTAGCCCCGTCAGCATAGAAGGGCACAGCGACGGTGTTGAAGCAGCGTATCACTTGCTTGAAAAAATTCGACAACTTGAAAACTCCGACGTACCGCCGAAAGCTTATGTGATTGCGTGTTTTGACGACACTGGATTGGATGCCGCGCGTGAGATTACGGCATCCCCTGTCATTGGGATCGGAGAGGCAGCGATGCATGCGGCAAGCTTTGTTAGTCAGAGCTTTGTTGTGATGACAACGTTAGAGCGATCCGTTTCGATTCTGGAACGCAATCTGAGTCACTATGGATTAGTGAATCGCTGTGGCGGTGTTTATGCATCGGGCTTGCCTGTCTTGTCTCTTGAAAGCAATGAGGAAAGTTACGATGTTGTAAGAAGCGCTGCGAGTAACGTATTGCAAGCGAACCGAGGAGACGCACTCGTACTTGGCTGCGGTGGAATGAGTCACTGGGTGGAGCGCTTACAGAGTGATATCGGTGTGCCGGTTTTGGATGGAGTGCGTATTGCTATTACCTTTGCCGATGGCTTTATCTCGCTAAAACTCGCAACAAGTAAGGTAGCGGGTTATGCGTGGCCGGAAACCAAAGCCTAAAATCAATAAAAGCCTGAAAAATCAAATCTCGTACAAAGTGCTATCTCATACAAAGTGCTAGCTCGGCCGTGTATTTGGTTTTAGGAGGAGCTTTGTTTTTCAGTTATTTGTTTTTCCGTTATGATCACACCTATAACCGTTTGATCTAGCGTTGAAAACATTTATGAAAATTACGCCATTGAGTCGGCATATTGGCGCCGAAATCTCTGAGTTGCAGCTTAACGACCTGTCTGAGCATGAATTTAGTCGGCTTTATTCCGCGTTTCTAGAGTATAAGGTTCTGTTCTTTCGCGACCAAGAATTAACCCCTGATCAGCATTTTGCATTAGGTCAACGCTTTGGCGAATTAGAACCTCCTCATCCATTTTTTCCGCATGTTGAATCACATCCTCAAATTGTTGTCATCGAAACCAGTCGAGGTAATCCTCCAGGTGAAAGCTTTTGGCATACGGACATGACTTTTCAGAGATTCCCTCCAAAGTGCTCTATTTTGCACGCGCAATATGTGCCTGAACGTGGGGGAGATACCTTGTGGTGCTCGATGGCCGCCGTTTGGCAAAGTTTGCCAGAGTCTCGTCGCCAAACTTTGAAGGGGCTTGAAGCATGTCATCAATTGCACGCATTTAAAAATAGCCGTTACGATCAAACAAACGAACAGGGCGAAAGCATCGTCGATGAAAAGAGCGCTCAGTATCCGCCTGTCTTTCATCCTTTAATGTACGTTCACCCTGAAACCCAAGAAGAAACGCTGTTTATTAATGAACAATTTACGCGCTATATCGACGGCATGACACCACTGGACAGCGAGGCATGCCTACAAGAATTGTTTGAGATCGCCCGGCAGGACGTGTTTCAGGTTCGGTTTTCTTGGAAAGCTGGGTCAGTCGCTATTTGGGATAATCGTGTCACACAGCACTTTGCTGTTACAGACTATGGTGATACGCCACGTAAGTTGCATCGAGTAACGGTGAAAGGGGCCGAGAATAATTCGGATTAAGAGAATTGCTACTCTTGATATACATGAAGATAGGCGTACTATCGCACTTTTAACAATCGGCTAAATTCAACTCTATAGGATGTAAAGAAATGGAAGAGCTAGATTTTATTTTTGACTATGTCGCGACCATACCGGTTTTCTTATTTATCTTGGTGGTGGTTTTTCTCAAACTGTCCATTAAGTTTGTGCCGCAAAACAGAGCTTTCTTGGTTGAGCGTTTTGGGAAGTATCAGTCGACTAAAGAAGCTGGGCTAAATTTCATTGTGCCTTTTATTGATAAGATTGCCGCTAATCGATCCTTAAAAGAACAAGCCGTTGATGTCCCTTCTCAGAGCGCGATAACGCGCGACAATATCTCCCTTACGGTGGATGGAGTGCTTTATTTTCGAGTTCTTGATCCTTATAAAGCAACGTATGGCGTCGAGCGATACGTCTTTGCCGTCACGCAATTGGCACAGACAACCATGCGTTCGGAGTTAGGTAAAATGGAGTTGGATAAAACGTTTGAAGAGCGTGATCAGTTAAATACAAACATTGTCTCTGCAATAAACGAAGCCTCTAGTCCGTGGGGAATCCAAGTTTTACGTTATGAGATCAAAGACATTATTCCACCGCAATCTGTGATGGAAGCAATGGAAGCTCAGATGAAAGCCGAGCGTGTGAAACGAGCGCAAATCCTTGAATCGGAAGGCGATCGACAAGCCGCTATCAACCGTGCAGAAGGTGAAAAACAAGCCGTTGTATTAGCTGCTGAAGGTGAGAAGTCTGAGCAAGTTCTTAGAGCGGAAGGTGAGGCGCAAGCTATTATCGCCGTTGCGAATGCGCAAGCTGAGGCATTGCATAAAGTCGGTGAAGCAGCGAATACGGATGAAGGCCAAAAAGCCATCCAACTGGATCTTGCCTCGAAAGCCATTGACGCTAAGAAGTCCATCGCGAAAGAATCGTCTATGGTTATTATACCTGACAACGCAACAGACGCAGCGTCTCTTGTCACTCAAGCCACCAGCATTATTAATAAATTGAACGCGAAAAACTAATGGATTTACTTAACGAATATCTAGTTCAAAGCCTCGCCATTATGGGGATAGCACTGTTAGTGATCGAAATATTGGTCCTTGGCTTCAGTACGTTTGTTCTTTTTTTCGTCGGCGTCGCCATGATCATCACGTCACTGTTGGTGTACGTTGATATCGTTCCAGAAACGTGGACCGCATCGGTTCTCACCATTGCGATACTCAGCGTAATATTAAGTGCGGCTCTGTGGCGTCCGTTTAAAAAAATGCAAGGTAAAGTCGATCATACTCCGGTAAAGAGTGACTTTGTTAGGCACGTTTTTATTTTGGAAGCTGACATCGGACCGACGTCTCCAGGAAGTTATCAGTATTCAGGGATCACTTGGAAAATCGTCTCTGAAAGCGAGCTTTCAGCGGGAACAAAAGTCGAAGTAACGGAAGCTCAGGTTGGGGTAATGTACGTTATGGCGGCAAGCCAATAGAGGAAAATTGGGCTAGGCAATAAGCATTTAGGTAATAGCCGCAAAAAGAGCGGTCTTCCTATTGTTTCGTCTCTTTAGTGGCGATTACCATGGCTCACCTTTGATGGTAATCGCCTTTCCTGTTAGAGGCGTGCCGCGATACATCAAAATAAAGTCGTCGCTGCTTGTTGCGACGCCCTTTTGCAAGAAGGAAACAGTCCCCTGAAACTTCCGATAGCCATGCTGTTGGTAGTAGCTTTCTAATCGATGAGGGCAGAAAAGGGTAAAGACCTCCGCGAGCGTGTTTGCATGCTCACAATGATGGAGGTGCTTGAACAGTTTTGAAGGTAAGCCTTTTCCTTGATGCTCGGGTCTAACGACCACATCGCCGACACCAACCACATCAATGCTGCGTTCATCTAAGGTTAATTGGTAGCGGCCATAACCCAAATGTGCTGCCGCCAATTGACCAACCTCTCTACTGTATAAGTGCCAATCCGGCTGCGACCAATCGATGTTTTTTCCTTCTGCGGGGAAGACTTGCTCCCGCCAACGGAATAAGTGCTCGAACTCTTCTTTCGACATTGAATCTGAAAATTGTATGTCCATCACGTTAGAACCTTGGTCATGACGTTCCATAGAACGGGAGTGTTGAAAAGGTTACCTTGCAAGCATAATGATGCATGGAAAGTGTTGCAAGTGGAGCGCAGTACGTTGAGTGCTTGTTGTTACTGTGCCATCCACGCGTTCACACCTTCCTTACGCTGTTTTACCGTTAATCTGTAATCCCAGCTTTCTTTCTAAATTTGTTTTCTATGCTTATTTCTTGTTTTTTCGGTCGATTTCCTTACAATTTGCGGGTATATGTTCGTTGAAGTGGTTTTTGTAGCTCGGTATATAGGATGTTTAAGTAGCCAAAGAATCGGTTCTTCCCAAGTTATTCTTAATTAGGTTTCGATTCAATTATTGTGCTCATCTATGATAGTAAGTAAACGCTTAAACGTCTTGGCAATTGGAATTATTGTGCTGTTGGGTTGCATCGCAACCAGTCTGACCAGTTACTTTTTTGCAAAACAATCTGTTTACGAACATGTAAGTGAACAGATCCTTCCTCTTTCAAGTGATAATATCTACTCTGAAATTCAGCGAGACTTGCTGCAACCTACCTTAATCTCATCGTTAATGGCCCATGATTCGTTTGTTCATGATTGGTATTTAGAGGGGGAAAAAACACCCGATCAGATGGTGAACTACCTCAAAAACATTCAAACGAAATACGACACAATCACAGCATTTTTTGTCTCAGAACAAACGCGAAAGTATTACCACAGCTCGGGGGTACTGAAAACCGTGTCTGAGAGTGACGTTCACGACGCTTGGTACTTCGAAGCAAAATCTTCCTCTCTTCCCAATGTTATAAATATTGACAGCGATACGGCCGACGCAGAACGTATAACGGTATTTGTAAACTATCGAGTTATAGATAATTCGGGTGTTTTTTTAGGGGTGATCGGTGTTGGCCTGTCCATGAACTTGGTTGATTCTCTGATTGAATACTTCGACGCGCGCTATGGTCGCAATGTGTATTTTATCGACCGCTCTGGCGAGGTGATGTTTAATGGCGCGCACCAACATGACCTTTCTTTTCGAGAGACGAATAAAGCGTCGTTTGAGCAAGCATTTTCGTCAATGGTTACCGCTGATTCGAGTTCCGTTTCGTTTAATGCTCCGCAAGGCAAGACTGTATTTTTGAACAGTCGTTATATTCCTGAATTTAATTGGTATTTGATCGTAGAACAAGTTGAAGACGGTGACACCGAAGAGGTCGAAAGAGCCCTAATCATTAATTTGGTGCTGTCTGGTGTCGTGAGTCTATGTATTTTGGCCTTCGTACACTGGGTCACTCGAGGGTACAGCAATAAATTAGAGCGAATGGCACGCTACGATCATTTAACCGGAGCGGTCAACCGCCAAACATTAGATGTATTGTTTCAGAAAGCGATTGGTTCCTCGAATAAAAAGCAAGAAGCGCTTTCTTTGGTGTTGATCGATATTGATCACTTCAAAAAGGTGAACGATAACTTTGGGCATCAAGCGGGTGACAAAGTGATATCTGGGGTGGCTAGGATCATGAAAAACCTGCTGCACAAAGAGGATATTATTTGTCGTTGGGGCGGAGAAGAATTTCTATTCATTCTGTCCAATACCGATAAAAGCAAAGCGACGTCATTGATTAAGACGCTATTGAATCGTATCGAAGACACGAAGTTTGACGTGGGTGAGAGTACGGTATCCATCACAATAAGTGCAGGTCTGACTCAGCTTAACACCGATGAATCTTTACCTCAGGCGATTGCCCGTGCGGATGCGC
This sequence comes from Marinomonas mediterranea MMB-1, assembly GCF_000192865.1. Lineage (NCBI taxonomy): Bacteria > Pseudomonadati > Pseudomonadota > Gammaproteobacteria > Oceanospirillales > Oceanospirillaceae > Marinomonas > Marinomonas mediterranea. The sequence continues at coordinate 2,910,332 of NC_015276.1, read as the reverse complement.
GACTGTATCAAGCCAAAAAAGAAGGGCGCAATACGTTCAGAAGTGGTTAATGACTTTTGAGCGTCTCGCTTTTACTTCCTTTTATTCGTGTTTTTATTCTTTCTTTCACTTTTTCTTTTGGCAGTTTTTTTTCAATTTTGAATGCCTGCCAAAAACATGATCTAGATCATAAAATGTCGATCATCTTGGTTGCTGAGCCTAGTCTAGGCCGAGTTTCTTGATCTAACGCAATACTCTTTTCTGCACCCTTACCCATAATGCGTACTTATATTAGGTCTCGATGGACGAGGCTTAATAGTGTGGCGGTTGAACAACAAGAGCATACAGCAAACCAATATTTGGTTTCACTAAATGCCTGATAAAAAACGCCTTTCATTTACGTATAACATGGGTTGAGATCATGATTAACGAAGCAGTCGTAGATCTGTCAAGGTTACAGTTCGCTCTAACGGCCATGTACCACTTTTTGTTTGTACCTCTGACCTTGGGCATGTCTTTTCTTCTTGCGATTATGGAGTCTGTATATGTCATTACAGGCAAGCAAGTTTATAAAGACATGGTTAAATTTTGGGGCAAGTTGTTTGGTATTAACTTCGCACTGGGTGTAACAACCGGTTTGACGATGGAATTTCAATTCGGAACAAACTGGTCGTACTACTCACACTACGTAGGAGACATCTTTGGTGCTCCTTTGGCAATCGAAGGCCTAATGGCGTTTTTCTTAGAATCGACGCTAGTCGGTTTGTTCTTCTTCGGTTGGGATAGACTTAGCAAAGTAAAACACTTACTAGTCACTTGGGGTGTTGCGTTAGGCTCTAATTTATCCGCGCTTTGGATTTTGATCGCGAACGGCTGGATGCAAAACCCGGTCGGTTCTGAGTTCAACTATGAAACCATGCGAATGGAATTGGTCGATTTCGGTGCTTTGTTATTCAACCCAGTGGCTCAGGTGAAATTTGTACACACTGTGTCAGCGGGTTATGTAACCGGTGCGGTATTCGTATTAGCTATTTCTAGCTACTACCTACTTAAAAATCGTGATCTTGCCTTTGCACGCCGTTCTTTTGCCATTGCCTCTGCTTTCGGTTTAGCTGCGTGCCTAAGCGTTATCATCTTGGGTGACGAATCTGGCTATGAGTTAGGCGAAGTTCAACGAGTAAAATTGGCAGCAGTCGAAGCCGAGTGGGAAACCCACGAAGCGCCAGCGCCTTTTACTGTGATCGGCTTTCCTAATCAAGAACTGGAAGAAACGGAGTTTGCGCTGCGTATACCTGGCTTAATGGGGTTGATCGCAACTCGCTCTCTTGATGAAGAAGTCATGGGGATCAAAGAGCTTAAAGAGCACAATCGCCAGCGTATTATCAATGGTATTTACGCCAACCAGTTGCTTGAAGAGCTACGTGATGGTTCTCAAGATCCGCTAGTGAAAGAAAACTTTGATAAGGTAAAAGACGATCTTGGTTACGGTCTGTTGGTGACTGCCTTTTCAGAAGATATGAACAACGTGACCTCTGAGCAGATCGATATGGCCGTGGATTACTCTATTCCACATGTCGCGCCTTTGTTCTTCTCTTTCCGTATCATGGTTGCGTGTGGCTTCTTTATGTTGCTCGTCTTTGCCATTGCTTTCTACCAAAATGCGCGCCGCAAGATTGGTACTAACTCTTTCTTCTTAAAAGTGTGTTTGTTCACCTTGCCTATGCCTTGGATCGCCTGTGAGACAGGTTGGTTTGTCGCGGAATATGGTCGTCAGCCTTGGGCTATTGGTGAGGTATTACCGGTCAATGTCGCCGCTTCCAATCTAACTGCCGGTGAGATTTGGTTATCTATGGGGCTTATGACCTTGCTGTATACCGTCTTCTTAATCGCTGAAATGTACCTAATGATTCGCTTTGCGAAGCAGGGGCCATCCAGCTTGCATACTGGTCGCTATGCGCTTGAAAAAGAGACTGAGCAACTAAAAGCACAAGGGGTATAAGAAGATGGATTACGAAATTCTAAAAGTCATTTGGTGGGTGCTGGTGGGTGTCTTGCTAATCGGTTTCGCCGTTACCGACGGCTTTGATATGGGGGTTGGCTCTTGGTTGAATATCTTGACCAAGGAAGACAGCGAACGCCGTATCATGATCAACTCAATTGCGCCGCACTGGGATGGAAACCAAGTATGGTTAATCACCGCTGGTGGCGCACTATTTGCGGCATGGCCTATGGTCTATGCGACGTCTTTCTCAGGCTTCTACTTCGCGATGATTTTGACATTGGCGGCTTTGTTCTTCCGTCCTATCGGTTTTGACTATCGTTCTAAACTGGAAGACAAAACATGGCGTAGTGCATGGGACTGGGGAATCGGCTTCGGCTCTGCTGTACCACCAATCATCTTTGGTGTCGCGTTCGGAAACCTTTTACAAGGTGTACCGTTTGAGTTTGATAAGTTTATGCACGTGACGTACACAGGGTCATTCTTTGGTTTATTAAATCCGTTCGCGATTTTATGTGGCTTAGTTAGCTTACTTATGATCATGACGCAAGGTGGTGCATGGTTGCTGATGAAAACCGAAGGCAGCTTACACAATCGCGTCGCGTTCGGAACCTTGATCTCTGGTGTATTGGCCGCTCTGTTGTTTGTTCTTGCCGGTGTCTGGTTAGCGATGGGAATTGATGGTTACGTCTTGACCAGTGCTGTTGACGGCAATGCAGCGATGACGCCGTTAATGAAAACAGCGGAAGTACAAGAAGGCGCGTGGCTTGCTAACTATGAAAAAGTGCCTGCTTTAATGTTGGCTCCTATTCTAGGGATCGCTGGTATGTTGATCGCGGCAGTGTCTGCAAAAGCAGGGAAGGGCGGAAGTGCATTCTTATTCTCTTCTCTGGGCATCGCTGGCATTATCGTGACGGCGGGTGGCTCTATGTTCCCGTTCTTAATGCCTTCTTCTAGCTTCCCAAGTATGAGTTTGACAATGTGGGATGCGACATCAAGTGAAACAACCATGATGATTATGTTTGTTGTGGCTTGTATCTTCGTACCGATTGTCTTGGCATACACACTGTGGAGTTACATCGTTATGTTTGGTCGCTTAACAAAAGAGCACATCGCTAAAAACAACCATTCTTTGTACTGAGTGCGTTGATTATACGGACCTTCAAACTGGCTAAGACTCATCAGTTTGGAGGTCAATAAGCGGCACAGGACTATAGTAAATGTGTCGGCAACGTTGTTACGTGACGATAGGGAGTGGAGAGCAATGTTCTCTACTCTATCACCCAAATTAAGAGAGATAGATTATGTGGTATTTTGCATGGGTTCTAGGGGTATTATTGGCTTGTTCATTCGGCATCATTAATGCGGTATGGCTTGATTTCAAAGGCTACGAAGGCGAGCCACAGGACTAAGCTATGAAAAAGGCCAATGTTAAAAACAGCAACAAGGCCGACAAACGCTCTGGACGTGTGGTCACTCCAGAGCGTTTGTTTCTAAAAGACCTTGCTCAATCGCAGTCTAAAACCTATCGATGGGTGAACTGCTTAGGGGTGATCATTGCCGCTGGCATTGTTCTGCAATCACTCGGATTGGCTGTTGTGTTTGCCGATTTGGTATTGAATGCCTCAGTCGATATACAAATGCTGATTGTTGCGGGCATTGGCTTCTTATCAAGAGTGTCTTCACAATATATACGCGAACTGTTAAGTGCCTCCGCGAGCCGAAATATTCGCTTTTCATTACGCCAGAAGACCATCTCTCATCTTGCAAAACTCGGCCCGAAAAGACATCAGATAGAAGAAGACGCGGCATTATCGACACGTGTCTATGAGCAGATTGATGCCTTAGACGATTTCTTTACGCGCTACAAACCTCAGGTTTTTCTGGTGACCGTGATCCCCTGCGCCATTCTAGCGAGCGTGGTTTGGGTTTCTTGGATTGCGTTTGGCATTTTTATGTTAACCGCGCCGTTGGTTATTTTCTTTATGATTCTGGTTGGACACAAAGCGGCGCAAGCCAATAGACGACAGTTTAAAGTGTTGTCACTGCTTTCAAATCAGTTTAGTGATTTAAACCAAGGTTTAGCTGAGCTGAATCGCTTGGGACAAACGACAACCGCTCGTGACCGACTCTCTGACAGCGCCGAGCGGTATCAAAAATCGACAATGAGTGTTTTAAGGCTCGCGTTCCTATCGACGGGTACATTGGAATTATTTGCTTCCGTATCGATTGCGATGGTTGCCTTGTATTTAGGGTTAGGGTTGTTAGAGCAACTACCTTGGTCAGTAGGCAGCGCGCCCGTTACCTTGAGCGAGGCATTCTTTTTATTGCTGCTTGCTCCTGAATTTTACTTGCCACTGCGTCAACTGGGTAATGATTACCATGCGAAACAAAAAGCCGAAGCAGCGGCAGTGGATTTGATCGATATCTATCGTGTTACCGCGGAAACTCAGACACAAGACAACGACAATGAGCGCAAGGGCGATTTGAGCGAGCAGGTGATGCATCCTGAATTTGAAACAGGCGCGTTGATTGTCATGAGACACCTAGGTTGGCAACAAGCGGGAAGGCAGCGTTTGAATGCCTTTACGGCATCGATTCGAGAAGGCGAGCGGGTTTGGCTTAAAGGTGAATCCGGCATTGGAAAATCCAGTTTGATGACGATTCTGCTTGGCTTCGAGCAACACTATGAAGGCAGCGTTAACGTCGAGGGTGACGAGTTGAAATCGTCTGATTTAACGCATTGGCGCCAGCGCTTGGCTTGGATTCCTCAAAAGCCTGAATGGGTTCAAGGCACTATTCGTCAAAATTTAGAATTAGGGATTGGTCGTTGTACTGAAAGCGCCTTAAGAAATGCGTTGGTACAGGCGAAATGTTGGGACTTTGTTCAACAATTGGAGTTTGGACTGGACTCTTCTATTTCCGAAGCGGGCACGGGGCTTTCTGGTGGGCAAATGCAGCGTTTATCGATTGCCCGCGCTCTGTTGACGCAAGCCGATATTTGGCTGCTCGACGAACCTTGCTCTGGCCTTGATGAAGAAACGGCCGAGCAAGTACTTAACACCATAGACGATGTGTCTCATGGTAAAACAATGCTGATTATCAGCCACGACACGCATCCGGTTTTTTGGGCCGATACATTTTGGACCTTAACAAAGGAGGGTGTACATGCCAAAGCGCAAATCAAACGTTCTTACGTTTAAATCGTTACTCTTACAGAACCCATTTGGCTTAATTGTCGCCGCTTCGATTGGTGCGATCGCAAGCTTGGCAGCGGTTGCTTTGTTAGGGATTTCAGGTTGGTTTTTATCCGCAGCGGGTCTGGCGGCGGTCGTCGGGACAGCCCTGACGTTTGACTTCCTGACGCCCGGTGCGCTGGTGCGTCTGATGGCCATCTTACGAACCGCAGGTCGTTACGGGGAGCAAGTGTTCTCTCATGATCACCTGTTAGGTTTACTTCGCACTTTGCGTCTATGGGTTTGGGATCAGCGCAAGAACTTGCCGTTTATCGAGCTGAATAAACAAACGAAAGGCGATCTTTTGCAAAGGCTAATTGGCGACCTTGATCAGATCATAAAATGGCCTCTTGCCGTCGTGATGCCTTGGTTATACGCCAGTCTAGGGTGTTTGTCTTTGGTGGTTTTGAGTGCTTTCATTGTGCCCACATTATGGCCTTGGGTTGTGGTGTTCTCGGCGATACAACTTGTTTTGTTGCCGTGGCTAGCACATCGCTTGTGTTGCGTATCAGTCTTTAAAATGCAGGCCTTATCAACGCATAGGCGAGCACGTTTTATGAGTGTGTTTGGCGCTTTAATTACGCTCACGATTCGAGGGAGTTGGACTGGGTATGCGCGCAAATTACAAACCCTCGATAACCGTCAAAAAGAAGAGCAAGCGCGTATTCAAAGAACCAGCAGTGCAGCGAAGTACCTTACTCAGATTACAACCTTCGCCTTGATCGCGGTGACGTTACGACAAGTACTCAGTTATACAGATGGGGTACTGGTTCTTGACCAAGGTATTCAGGCGACTTGGCTCGTTGCATTATTACTGGTTATGCTGGCGGTAAATGAACTAATTCAGCCTCTATCCATTGCCTTTATTGCACAGGGACAGTCTAAGGTTGGGCTTAGACGGTTAAATCAAATTGCAGAGCAAGGAGTTAATGAAGAGGCTCCCGCTTGTAAGTTGGGAGTGACGATTCGGTTTGAAGACCTTGTGGGTGGTTACCGACAAGATATACAACAGAAGACCTCTCTGATGGGAATAAACGGTGATGTTTCATTAGGTGAAAGTCTTCGAGTTGTCGGTAAAAGTGGCGCAGGGAAGTCGACCCTACTGGCGACGCTTGCGGGCGATTTGCCTTTTAGTGGATATGTTTACTTAGGCGATAGAAATTTGGACGAAAGAGAAGCGAGTATCACCTCAAACGCTCATTGGTACAAGCAGGTTGCTTACCTCCCACAAAACCCCATTATCTTCCAGCAAAGTCTGGCTTCTAATCTTCGATTAGGCGCACCCAGTGCAACAGATCAAGAACTGGTCAATGTGCTACGGGTTCTAGGGTTGGGAGAATGGCTAGAGAGTCTTCCAAATGGCCTGGATACGCTGCTCGGTGCACAAGGACGAGATGTGTCTGGTGGGCAAGCGCGTCGAATTGCCTTGGGCCGCGTACTGCTTAGAAAAGCGCCGCTAATGTTACTCGATGAACCGTTTGACGGGCTAGATTCTGCTAGTATCCAACGGGTTTGTGATGCTATTTCGAGTCACTCTTACTCCCCGGACTATTTAATTTACGTCAGTCATATTGATAGCCCGCTCGATCAAATGGCCATGCCTCTAAAAGTATAATGGCGCTTTTTGCGTCATTATTCCCTCCGCGTTTCTGTTAAACGTGCACTCTGTGTCGCAGGTCTTCACACTTTATATCAACTGTTAAAAAGCTTGAATGAAAGGCGAATTTTCTCAGAATACGTAATGCCGTAGCTGGAGTAATGTGTTGAATTCGACGAAGATAAATTGCGGTTTCGAAACAGTACTCTGGCCAGTAGGCCTTTTAATCAAATGAAAAAAGTTAAGGAAGATTTATGAAAAAAATACTGTTAATGCTAATGGCTTTCGCTTCAATCTCTGCATGGGCGGACGATGTATCGAGCGAACTGATTCATTCGATCAGCGAGCGTTTGAGCTACATGGAAGACGTTGCTTTGTATAAAGCACAAAAGCATGTGCCTATTGAGGATGTCGCGCGCGAGAAACTTGTTGTCGATGAATCTAAAATGTCCGCGAAAGAAAGCGGTTTAGATCCTGAGTCGATCGAGGCGTTTTTCAGAGCGCAGATCTCTGTCGCGAAAGCGATTCAATACCGTGTACGTGCGGATCTGCTATCGACGCCCTCGGAGCAACAACCCAAAGATTTGGTCAAAGAAGTGCGACCTGCATTAATTCACCTAGGCGACGAAATTATTCTAGGTATGTCTAAGTACTTAGAGGAACATAGTTCGTTTCGAGACGTCAGTTTTGAAGAATTTAGTACAGACGTCAACATTGGTTATGTCACTGAATCAGATAAGAGACTGCTGTACGATGCTCTTCTGAAAGTCGCACCGCTAGCGAGTTAATCTGTAAGAGACTGCCAGCTCTGATCCACCGCTGGCGGTCTCTTTTTCGTCTTGCTATTCCTTGTTTAGTCTTCGTTTAGTCTTCGTTTACTTAATGGATAGATGCCGACCATCGATGCAGCAATAAGCAGACGCAAAATAGGATGTTTATATTGTGCATGCTACCTCAATCATTTCTCTCAGTTAGTATCATGTTCCGAACGGAGTATAATGCAAAGACCATTGTTAATTGCAGTATAACCTCATGAATAACGACGCGTTTTTAAACATCATAGACAGTACACCTCTGGTGTCGATTGACATTATTTTGGAACGGTCTGATGGCCTGTTTTTAGTGGGGAAACGTGTCAATAAACCCGCAGAAGGCTACTGGTTTGTGCCTGGGGGGGCGCATTCGCAAAAACGAGCCCCTACAAACCGCAATGCAACGAATTTCAAGTACCTAACTGGGTTTTGATATCGCCATTCAGGATGCTCAAATGATTGGTGCATTTGATCATATCTATGAAGATAATTTTAACGCCGTGGAAGGTATAAATACTCACTACGTTGCGTTGGGCTACAGAGTAAAAATGAACCCTTCGAAACAAGTCAGCTTCGATACTCAGCACTCAGAAATGAAATGGATGACAGAGAAGGATTTAATGGCAAGTGAATTTGTACACGCAAACACAAAAGCGTATTTTAAATGATCTTTTAATTAGATGACTGGCTAACTCAATGGAAATTAAAAAAGTCCCGTGGCAAGACACCATTTCAATTCGACACCAAGTACTTTGGCCAGATAAAACACCAGAGTTTTGCCATGTTGAAGGTGATGACCATGCTTTTCACTATGGGGCCTTTATTCACGGTAAACTAGTGTGCGTTGCCTCTATTTTTATCACGGACAAGACTGCACGGTTGAGAAAGTTTGCAACGCTGGATGAACATCAAGGCAAGGGGATTGGCAGCGCAATACTCACGCATATTTTGAATGAACTGAATTCATTAGAAATAAAGGACATGTGGTTTGATGCGCGTGATTCTGTTGCCGGCTTTTATCAAAAATTTGGCTTTGATGTCATGGGCGAGCCATTTTTTAAAGGGGACATACTCTATGTCAAAATGGGCGCGGACCTTGTCGATGTCGTTAAATCGCCAGTGTCTTCCGGCGATCTTCAGCATAGTGCGGATAATGCTAAATAGGAACAAACAGGTAGGAAAATAGAATGAACCTAGATGCGATTCCACCTCTTGATAAGCTCGGTATTAAGCTTGTCTCTTGCAGTGACGCCGAAGCGATTTTTTCGCTTCCATTTGAAGGTAATCAAAACGACAAAAACACGGTATTTGCTGGCAGCCAGTATTCGGCATTGGTGATAGCAGGTTGGTATCTGGTGGGGCGTTGGGCTGAAATACATGGGCTGGGTGATAAAGTTGCCATAAAAGAAGGCAATGTGAGTTACCCGAAAGCCGCGCAAAGTGAAGTGACTGTCCAAGCGCGGTTTGAGGAAGAACCGAATCAGCGTCCAAGTGGGCATTACAAGAGTATAGTGCGGATTGAGGCTCGGGATAAAGACGGCGATTTAGTGAGTCAGTTGATCGCAGATTATCGAATCTTGATGTAATGGCAACACGTAAAATTACGAGAGTGCATTCATGATAAAGGGTATCCATCACGTCGCTATTATTTGCTCGAACTACGCGGTTTCGAAGCATTTCTATGTGTCTATCTTAGGGCTTGAGATCATTGCTGAAAATTATCGTGAAGCCCGTGACTCTTACAAGCTTGATTTAAAACTGCCGAATGGTAACCAAATCGAGCTCTTTTCCTTTCCTGATCGACCAAAACGCCCAAGTTACCCAGAAGCTCAGGGCCTTAGGCATTTGGCGTTTTATGTCTCGTCGGTAGAAGACACCGTGGCGTATCTAGCAGAGCATGGGGTGACCACCGAACCTGTTCGCATAGACGAATATACGGGCAAAAAATACACCTTTTTCAGTGACCCAGACGATTTGCCATTAGAGTTGTACGAGGCTTAGACCATAGTGAATTCCATTTAGTCGTTCTCTTTTGCTAGTACACATCTTGAACATAGCGTCTTCCAACATGGGGTATTTGGGTGATCGGGTGTGGGTTAAATGTCGGATGGCGTCGCAAGCTCCTTATCCGACCTACATAGTTAGGTCATCGTGGGACGGGTGTTGTAGGTTGGAAAAGCGCAGCGCCTTCCAACATGGGGTATTTGGTTGATCGGGTGTGGGTTAAATGTCGGATGGCGTCGCAAGCTCCTTATCCGACCTACATAGTTAGGTCATCGTGGGACGGGTGTTGTAGGTTGGAAAAGCGCAGCGCCTTCCAACATGGGGTATTTGGTTGATCGGGTGTGGGTTAAATGTCGGATGGCGTCGCAAGCTCCTTATCCGACCTACATAGTTAGGTCATCGTGGGACGGGTGTTGTAGGTTGGAAAAGCGCAGCGCCTTCCAACATGGGGTATTTGGTTGATCGGGTGTGGGTTAAATGTCGGATGGCGTCGCAAGCTCCTTATCCGACCTACATAGTTAGGTCATCGTGGGACGGGTGTTGTAGGTTGGAAAAGCGCAGCGCCTTCCAACATGGGATATTAGGGTGATCGGGTGTGGGTTAAATGTCGGATGGCGTCGCAAGCTCCTTATCCGACCTACATAGTTAGGTCATCGTGGGACGGGTGTTGTAGGTTGGAAAAGCGCAGCGCCTTCCAACATGGGGTATTTGGTTGATCGGGTGTGGGTTAAATGTCGGATGGCGTCGCAAGCTCCTTATCCGACCTACATAGTTAGGTCATCGTGGGACGGGTGTTGTAGGTTGGAAAAGCGCAGCACCTTCCAACATGGTGTATTTGGGTGATTGGGTTTGGGTTAAATGTCGGATTGTCTCGCAAACTCCTTATCCGAACTACGTTTTACACACGATTTCGTAGGTTGGAAAAGCGCAGCGCCTTCCAACATGGGGCGTTTGGGATCGTTGAATGGTTTCGAGTCATTAATTTTTAAACAAGGAGGTTATATGCAATATCGAAGATGTTATGTGGAGGGTGGAACGTATTTTTTTACGGTAAATCTGCACAATAGAGGGACGTCTTTATTAGTAGAGCACATTGAAGAATTACGCGAGGTTGTACGCTTTGTAAAGAGTGCAAGGCCATTTGTTATTGATGCTTGGGTGGTATTGCCAGATCATTTACATGCAGTTTGGACGCTACCAAGAGGCGATGCAAATTATTCAATCCGTTGGCAGGAAATTAAAAAGCGTTTTTCGAAAGCATTACCTAAAACAGAAAGTCTGTCATCTTCAAATCTCAAGAGAGGCGAAAGGGGCATATGGCAGAAACGCTTTTGGGAACATTGCATCAGAGATGAACAGGATTATCAGCGTCATATAGATTATGTGCATATCAATCCATTCAAGCATGGTCTGGTTACTCAAGTGAAAGATTGGCCATATTCAAGTTTTCATCGAGCGGTGGAACTAGGGCAATATCCTCAAAACTGGTGTGGAGTATAGACTCTAGTTGCGTCGATTATTGAGACATCGAGTGATGTCGGATGGCGTCGCAAGCTCCTTATCCGACCTACATAGTTAGGTCATCGTGGGGCGAGTGTTGTAGGTTGGAAGGGCTAATGGGAGGCAAGATGAAAAATTAGACGTTATTCTTCATCTGGTCCTAAATTCCTCTAACTTTCTTTAGTACCAATACCCATAGGGGAAATTTTTGGGGTCTTCCGGAAGCTTTTTCCAGCCTGATACATTGTCTATGTAGCGCCGTTTAAAATTCCGCCTCTGTACACCATACGAAGGCAGGCTTCCCATCAAAGATAAAAGATCTTTTGCTTGCTGTGAATCTCTTCCTTGCCGACGGATGGTAGATACTAATACTGGATATAACTTCCGGTACGTCTCTTCTGCAACCGATTTGTCTTTGTGAATGCCATATAAAAATGTGGCTGTCGAAAACAACCTGTTAATATTTTCCATATATAATCCTTTATTATTTTAGTTCCTTAGCGTCGGAATAGAGGGCGACGGAATAGGAATATCCGAACAGAGAGCATAAGCGCTGGAACGAGGTAGATGAAACATAAAAACAGCGTCTCCCTGATCAGATACCCTCCCGCACTAAATTCAAATACCAAACCGATACCTTTTGAAAGCAACAAACTGACCAAAATTAAGTCTGTTAGTCGAATGCTAATTGATAGGGAGTTCTTACAAAAATATCGATACAAGAGACAAGCTAAATAGCCGATAAAAAGCACCCCATTTGTCAGGATCACGCCATGTGGGATCGCCATTAACAGTAACTTGGAGACAAAGATAAGGCAGAAGAAGCTAGTAAGGTGTAGAAAAAGAAGGGTAGTCATTCCCCACAATTCGATAAAGTTTGCTAGCCTAAATTCCTCGATCGTTGATTCGAGAGTTGAGGATAGACGCCACAATGCATATACGCTTGGAAAACTGAACAATACACACAGAATAGTATATGTCTCGCCGTCCAACTGACTAGCATGTCGTTCGATTATACTTTCCCAAACAATGCATAGGTTGCTAAACAAGAAGACTATTCCTACTGCCCGTAAAAGCACCTTAGACTGAATGAATTTCGGGATAGGTCTATTAAATGCGTAGAGATATAAACCATATAATGCTCCCGGAAGTAGAATGCTGCTTATATAATCGAAAAGGGAATAATCAAAAAGAATATAGCCCAAAATAATGTGATTTGGCGTAACGCTAATTGGTGTGGTAAATGCTGTCCAAACCGCTTGGCAAACGACCGAAATCTGAACGAAAAGCAACACTTTCCACCCAAATTTGGGAGATATAACAGAGATCATGTTCCATCCTTAGTAATCATGCTCGCATCCGTGCGCACAAGCGAAATGGGATGCTAACAAAGCTACGCAATCGAATAAAGCCCTAAATTCAGATCGTAAGTAAGGTTAATAGGGGCAGATGCAAGGCTCGACTCTATTCTTTATCTGACCCCAATTTCCACCCCGCTTAATACTGGCGGTCTTTTAATACGAGAACATTAAAGCCTTTGAGAGACGAGTTATCTAAGTATTTTGAGAAGTAGGTAATGAAGTCTTCGTCTATAACGTGTTTGTGTGTTTGGCTGGCGTGTCTAAGATACAGGCGGTTGCCTTTTCGAATTGCAATGGATTGATGGGAAACGTTCATGTTGGTACCAATCCATTTTTTAATGTTCCAATTTGGACGAACCATGCTGATAACGCTGCCGGACGGGATTCTATCTAGGATGCGATGGTTAATCGAGTTGCCATTTACATCTTTGCTTTCGCCTTCTTTTGATTTGCTCTCTTTTAACTTGTCTTCTTTTAGATAGATCGCTGAAAGGGGAACGTATGCAATGGTACTGTTCTCTGGTTGAAAGTGTCGTCCTTCTTGTTGAAGTTGGGCCAGGCGCTGCTTACATGAAAGCGAGTGTTCGCTTTCGCATTTTAGACGGTTTGCTTTCATGTTTTTGTACCAAGAAGGTTTGTCTATCGTAGCTTGAGCGAGTTGGACATCGTCGGGGGCAACTAGGTGAGTAATGTCTGTGAGTTTATCTTGGTTGTTTGGAATCCAATCTAAGCTTGGGAAATGGTTTCGATAAATAAACTCGACTTGTCCGTTTTTGTAGCGAAGTTGCTTTAGGTTCTTCTCAAACGTCGCTTTTGACTGTGACATAGCGCCAGCTACAACGGCTTCTACATAGGTTGTGCAATCAAACACATCGAAGCGTATGAGAGGGTCTGTATCATATACACCATGAGCGCCTTCACCTAGGCTGCCATCTTCATATTTTGCGCCCAATAAGGTTTCGCTTATGGCTTCGATCCTTTTCGCTCTGTGGCTATTGTCGCCTTGTTGCATTGGTTCTTTGTGATTTACCATCGAGAAAAATGGTTCTTCGTACGGTGTTTGTTGAGCAAAGACTTGCAACGACAATAGCACTAAAGACAGTAGCGCTGAAAAAGTAACGAGGGTGTTGGCTTTTGAAAAGTGCGTGATGCTAAACATGATCTGATTTTCTTTCCCTTGTTGTAAGTCGACGGCTGCGATTCCATCTCAAGATTGACCCTTTTAGAGTGAGTGTGCACGAACAATTGTCACACTGTTAATGTAAGCATGGAGTACAAGAGTAAAGAAAGCGAAAGAAATTAATACTAGATTCGAAAAGGTATTTCGTAATAAGGTAACGTTATACGTCCGGTTTACTGGGATAGAACTCTGTTATGCGAAAGAGGTTACGTTGAAGAAGTATCGTGTTTTTAAGTGGCTAATCAGCTTTTTAATCGTATTTGCTGAAGGGACATTTGCCATGGATACGGGGCTGGCTTTGACGAGAGAAGAAAGTGAGTTTCTTATGCAAAATCGGTCCTTTTCGGTTTACGTGGAGCGAAACTTTGCTCCCTTCTCCTTTTGGGATGGCGTACAGCTAAGCGGCTATTCTGTCGATTTTGCCAACCTCATTGCACAACGACTTGGGGTGTCATTTCACTATAAAACAGAGGCGACAAACTGGAAGTCGGCAGTTGATAAATTTAAAGAGGGAAAAATCGACATCATCGCGCAGATGACGTCGTCCTCTGACCGAAAAAGCTATGCGCTTTTCTCTCAGCCATATATGAGTCACTATCATTCGATCGTGGTGCCTAAAGAAAAACGCGCTGAACTAAATTCACTCGAAAAACTAAAAGGCAAGGTGGTTGGGGTTATCAATGGCTACGCGGTGCAATCAGAGCTTAGCGAACATTACCCGGAAATTGGCTTGCGTTTGTTTGAGGATAATAAGCAACTGGTTGAAGCGGTTATGCTAGGGCGTGTTGACGCCTCCATCGCCACGCATCAAGTGGTGCAACGCAGTATCACGTCTAATTTCATTACTGATATTGTGAGTATTCCAATATTGGATAATATTTATTTCCCCATCGTTCAGGAATCATTTGGCATCCAAAAAAGTGAGCGATTATTGGCCTCTGCAATTGGTAAAGCCATTGATTCTCTTAGTGTCGAACAAGCCAAATTACAAGTGAAGTGGTTTGGCGACTCAGTGCCCAAATACGTTGCGCTAACGGAATCGGAGAGTAACTTTCTCAATGCATTTGGGCCTATAAAATATTGCATTGACCCTAAATGGAAACCGCTTGATTTTGAAAACAGTTTAGGGGAACCAGATGGCCTATCAGCCGACGTTTTAGCACTGTTTATGCAACGCAGCTCTATTCGGTTTCGATATGTACCGACAGCGAGTTGGGCTGATTCCGTTAAAGCGTTAAAAGAGCGGCAGTGTGACGTCTTAGCAATGGCCGCTCAAGCTAAAGAGCGAGATGCCTTTATGACGCTTAGTACGCCATATGCGAATTTTCCAGTTGTGGTCGCGACGCAAATACACCAACCTTTTGTGAGTCGAGTCGACGATATTTTGGATAAAACATTTTCAGTAGTACGAAGCTATTCCATCGTTTCTTCGCTGCGTCATAAATACCCAAATATAAAACTGATAGAAGTCGATAAGGCCTTAAATGGGCTCAAAATGGTGGCATCGGGTGAGGTATATGGTTACCTTGATTCGGTCGCCTCGATTAGTCACGTGGTCGAAGAACATGAGATGGCTGGCATCAAGGTGTCGGCGAAAATGGATGAAACTTTTTCCTTGGGTTTGGGAGTTCGAAACGACTACCCAGATCTGATTTCGATAATTAATAAGCACGTTGAGAGTATTGAACCCACGATTATGCAGTCGTTAATCAGTAAAAGAGTTGCGATTCGATATGACATCAGTACGGATTACAGTTTGATTTGGAAAGTACTTTTTGTTGTGGTCGTTTTTGCGTTATTTGTCATATTCAGATATCGCGAACTGGCAAAAATGAATAAAAAAATTCAACTGGCCTACGACGAAATGCATGCTGCGAAACAAGAATTAGAGCTTCTGGTAAGCCAGGATTATTTAACTGGACTGTTTAACCGGAAGAAGCTCGATGAGCTTATGGCACGTGAGTGCATTGAATCAAAGCATTATGGCCGCCCTTTAGGCGTAATTATGATCGACATCGATCATTTTAAAGACGTCAATGACACCTATGGACACAGTGTTGGTGATGACGTTATTGGTTGTATTGCAAGGCTTTTAAAGCAGCATGCCAGACCGTCCGATAAAGTGGGTCGTTGGGGTGGAGAAGAGTTTATGGTGTTGTGTCCGAATACCCCTCCTGACGAGTTGATTGCGTTTGCAGAAATGATTAGAGCACAGGTTTCTTCCTATGACATCACGATCGTCGGTACGAAAACCATCAGCCTTGGCCTTGCTGTTCTTGAGCCTTTTGAAACTGTTGTTGAACTTCATAAACGTGCGGATAACGCGTTGTATGTCGCCAAAAATAATGGACGAAATCGAGTCGAGTTCCTTGAACCAAGTGCTTGCTTAGCGGAACAGGGCATTGAGCCATGTTAACGGGCTAGTTCCTAGCGAATTGTTCCGACTCACTAGCTTTAGACTCGCTAGCTTTAAGCAATCAGTTAGAAGGGCATTTCGATATTATGGCCTTTCTATTGTGTTGACGTAAAAGATGAATTTCTAACGTCAACACAGCCCCTAATATGATCCATGAGCCAACGATAATGGCGTTCCAACCGCCGTAGTGCCAAAATGGATCAAGATAGAACCCACCCAAGCTCGCCCCCAAATAATAGAACACTAAATACAATGAAGATGCGCTTGCTTTTGCTTTGTCTGCATTACGGCTTACGAAGGCGCTGCACGTTGAATGGCAAACAAAAAAGCCAAAGCTGTTGGTGAGTAAGCCTAAAATGATTGCTAGAAGCGAATCCCCAAGAGTCACTAAAGAGCCAATTATAAAGATCGACGTCCCCATAATCATAATACTAGGTTGCGTGAACCGAGTGGCTAGTTTGCCTGACAGTGCCGAGCCTAATGTACCCGCTAAATAGGTCAAAAATAGAAGCCCAACATATTTTGCACTCAGACTATAGGGTGCTTGTTCTAATACGAACGTAATATAGCTGTATTGATTTATGAAAATGAAAAAGCTGAAGCCACCGATTAGATAGCAGGTTAGAAGCCGTCGGTTTTTGAGGTGTGCGGCGATGTCGCCTTTGATGGACTTAACATTGAGTGTTTTTGGCTGAAAATGCTTGGATGGCGGGAGCAAATAGAACACGCAGAGTAAGCAAACAGCACTGATGACGCTCATTAAGCCAAACGTCGCAAAAGGCCCAATCCATTCTCCAAAGAAACCACCGATGAGCCGGCCACCAATCCCTCCGATTGAATTGCCGCTAATATATAATCCAACCGCGATAAGTAAGGCGTCGGGCGCGTATTCATCACTAAGGTAGGCGACTGCTATGGCGGGTAAGCCTGCTAAAAAGAAGCCTTGTATCCCTCGTAATGCCAATAACATTTCATAGTTTGCCACAAAGGATAAGCAAAACGTTGTAAGCGTGGTGCCAAGGAGTGTTAGCAGCATAAGCCCTCGGCGTCCTAACGCATCAGAGAGAGGGCCGTAGATGAGCAAAGACAGGCCAAGTGTAAACGTGGTGATGGTAAAGCTACCACTGGCTTGAAGGGGGCTGATTGAGAAGGCATTAGCAAGCATAGGCAGTAACGGCTGAGTAACGTAAACGTTAGCAAACACCATAAAAGAGCCTATGACTAGTGCGAACGTACCGCGCCAGAATACGGGGCTGTTGGTTTGGATCACAGTGCTTTCCTTAATGTGTCTTGATTAATGCATAGCGCCACTATACTCTGGGCAAACGGATCATTAAAATATATTCAAGTTATCAAAATAATAAGAGTTACTGATGGATATAAAACAGCTTAGATACTTTGTTGCGATAGCAGAGCTTGCGAGCTTTACAAAAGCGGCGGAACAACTCGGTGTGGCACAACCTGCTGTTAGTATGGCGATTAAGAAACTAGAGACGGATTTAGGGTTAACTCTAATACACAGAGCGGATCGTAATATCAGCCTTACTGACGAAGGCAATAGGCTTCTTCTTCACGCTCGAAAAATAGTTCAGTCCACAGACGATGCTTTATTAGAAATGCAAGAGCTGAAAGGATTCGAACGAGGTGAGGTTCGGGTCGGTATTCCTAGTATGTTGGGGTCTTATTATTTTCCTCCTATTTTAATGGCATTTCGGAATCGCTTTCCAGATATATCGCTTAAGGTTATCGAAGGTGGCACTTGGCAGCTACAAAAAATGTTGGAAAATGGGGAGCTTGATTTAGGCGTGATTGTTGCAGAATCACTGCCTGAATCCTTAGAGACACAGCGATTGCTTCAACAGGAAATGAAAGTTGTGGTGGCGACTGATCATTTGTTTAGTAAAAAGGAATATGTCACGCCGGCAGAGTTTTTTAAAGAAGAGTTGGTCATGTTCAAAGAGGGCTACTTTCACCGCCGAATTATCGACAAACTTGCGGAGGAGGCGGGCGTAAAGGCCAATATTGGGTTTGAAACAAACCTAATACCGCTTATTAAATCCATTACAGAGCAAGGGTTCGGGATTTCGACCATGCTTTCAATGGTGATCAGTGATGAAGACCAACTGATTACGCGCTCATTTGAACCCAGTATTTGGTTAGACCTAACGATAGCATGGCGTAAAGACAGCTACTTATCTAAGGCCAATCAAGCATTTTTGGAATTTGTATGTGAACAAGGACGAGACATATAACACGGCCAAGTTTAAAACTCGCTCACAAAGACGTGTAACTGTTTAAATTGCTTCTCATCTCTTCTATTGTTGTTGAAGTCGTCGATGCGAAATCCAGCGCGCCTAAATAGGTGTTCGATTGGACGAGCGAAATCGACTGATTTAGATCGACGCCTAGTGTCTCTAGCACAAATGCACGCACCTCAAGTGGGTCGAGTGTCGTGAATGAGCCATCCGGTTTTGTATAAACCCGAGTGTTGCTGTCGGACTGTAACGCAGATGCGTAGCTTTTTCCTATGTGACTGATACTACCTGCGCCACCCACTAATAAGCCTATTTGATGATCTCCATGATCCCAGCCATTCGAATTGTTGATATAGTAATTTCGGCCAAAATCTCCACGCAATAATATAACAATCGGTTTTCCTTGATCCTCTATTTGGTTGTTTGCGGCGACTAATGCCGCTGTTAGATTTGACATTTTAGGGCGATAATTATTAAAAGCATTGCTGTGCATATCCCAGCCTCCAAAGGGGATCGACGCATAAACGGTACTGTCACTGGCTTGAATGTAGGACAACACGGAGAGAATTTCGAGACCGATGTCTGATTCATATGTGTTTGCATATTGATCGCGAATCGTTTGCGCGCTGTTTAGAGAGCTGGCTGCCAATTGCAGCGCTTGATGCTCACTACTGCCTAGATTGGAATAGAGGCTGGTGATCGTGTCTGCTAAGTCACCTTTATCGAAAGGGTTTGTTAATTCTCCATCCGTAGAGATGTAGCCAGTCTTGCGCCCCACAAGGGACTTTCCACCACTTCCTATCGCGATAAGTTGCGTGCCTGACGGTAAGTTTTCTGCCTGA
The DNA here is from genome assembly GCF_000192865.1 of Marinomonas mediterranea MMB-1. NCBI lineage: Bacteria > Pseudomonadati > Pseudomonadota > Gammaproteobacteria > Oceanospirillales > Oceanospirillaceae > Marinomonas > Marinomonas mediterranea. The sequence goes on along the minus strand of NC_015276.1, from coordinate 2,891,151 downwards.
CCAAGTACGTTATAATCCTGACAAAAACCATGTGCTTTCGAGTTATGCCAAGGCATGATTGAGAACAACGATAAACGGTTTGCAGAAAGCAAGGTTTCTAAGTTCTCTCCTCCAGATTCTTCCCAAAATCCGTTGTCTGTAAGCGTGATTCCGCTGTATCCACTAATGCCTTGGCTCTGAATAAATTCAGCTTCGGCGATGGCTGAGGAGGCGCCACCATACAAAAAGATTTCGACGACAGACACGTTATCTGTACTTAATTTGGAAAACACGTTTGACGATATTAACGGTAGAGAAGCGCCCAAACTGGCTGATTTTAATAAGCTGCGTCTAGATATGTTCATTATGAAGCGACTCCGTGCTCATACAGTGCGTAATTCATTGCGGCGATACGAAGCGCCGTATTAATTTTATCGCTATCAGAAGTTTGCTGGGCAATTAAATCTTCAAATTGAGTCGGGTACGTATGATCTTCTCTCCATAGAATGCGATGTGCATTTTGAAGAAGAGCGGTGCTATTCTCAACGTTTCGTGCGAGCTCTAAATATATCGCTTGAGAATATCCATAATTCCACTGCGATGAGAAGCTGCCAGCTTCATTGGTGTAAATCCTCTCTAACAGGCTGGATATATTACCAATGTTCAATGCATTCCAAGTGGCTTGGCTGCGCTCAAGTTTTGACAGCATAGGGCGAGTGCCAATTTGATCCATTAAGTTCAAAAACACTGTGAAATCATTGCGTCTTACCTGATAATTTCCTGATTTTAAGGCAGGGAACAGTACTTCTTCTGGGAACTTTGTTCGTGTCACTGATGCCATATTTTCATGGAACAATGCCACTAAGTAGACTTCTCTAAATGTTGTTGCATTGATCTGCTGAAGCTGTCCAATTACCTCGCGGTCTTCATAGCCATACAGCTGCTTGACGATGTGAGTGTAGACATGCGGTAAAAAATCGTCGTGATTTACAACAAATTGATAGAGTTCGCCGGGAGTGGTTAATAGTTCGCCTAAAATTTCCTGTGCCTCTGTGTTGACTTCAAGGCTCTTCTCAAGGCTACCAGTGCTCTCATTAAAGGAATAATTTTTGAGGATCTGCGCTGCTTTAGGAACCAAATCATCCTGAAAAAGCCCGAGATAAATTTCTAAGACCTCTCGACCATTATCTTCGGGGCTACGAAAGCGTGCCCAAAACATCTCTGACAAGAAATATTCGTAAACATAGTCTTTTATCGATGTGTCGTTTGCAACGGCTTCTCGGATGTCGTGGAGGTGGGAAATCACTAAACTGTCTGACACCGTCGCAAGTTCACTCCCGACCGCGAGAACAAACGTATTGGATAGCTGATATGTAATCCAGTTATCGAAGAATTCTTTACTAAGAGGGTTGCCGTGACCTAAATGGATCATTAAATAGATGATTGGATTATCTGTTCTTTCATAGCGTTCTAAGTATGGCTCAAGGTCATAATAAAATGCGCTATCACTCGTCGAAAAATGGGTTAGTGCGGCTGAGTAATCGAATAATGCTTCGTTATTGGGTAAATAGAGTGCGACTGCGCCTTGTCGGCTTAGCAGTTGATTGGAATTTGGTGTTGAAGAATTGTCCGTTGAGCTGTCAGTGTCGCTTGATTTCTCTTCAGAATCGCCACCACCACAAGCTTGAAGTGCTACTGCCGCCCCTGTTATGAATGCTCGCTTCTTAATATCCATAAAGCAGTGCCCAAGAAATAATCAGTTTCGTCTATTCTCCTAAAAAAAGAACAAAGATTAAATCATTTTTTACATTAAAATTACATTTTGAAGGGGGTCGATTATATAACGACGCATATGTTTATATTTTCATAATCTATATTTATTAAAGCGTATATATTCATAGACTATTATAATGCATTAGTTATTGGCTTTTGTAAATCATATGTTTTTGGTGCATATTAATGTCTTGATGAAATAACTTTAAAGGTCCGCTATGAATCCTTTTTTACAACTTGATTCGCTTCTTGACACTCAAAAAAAGGCTTTCTTAGCTCAACCCAATGAACCTTTGTCGATCCGGTTAAATAACCTTAATCAGCTTAAGCACTCAATATATGAAAACCATAATGCATTAATTGAAGCTGTTGATACCGATTTTGGTGGGCGTTCCACAGATGAAACGAATATAGCAGAAATACAGGTGTGCATTGATGCGATTAAGTATGTATCTAAACACCTCAAGAAATGGATGAGACCGTCTTTACGAAAGGTTGGCATTGTTTATTGGCCAGCGATAAATAAAGTGGAGTATCAGCCTTTGGGCGTTGTTGGGATCATGTCTCCTTGGAATTACCCCATTCAACTGGCACTTGTGCCATTAATCTATGCATTAGCTTCAGGTAATCGCGCCATCATAAAACCGTCAGAACTGACGCCCGAGACCAACAAAGTATTGCAGCATATTGTCGAAAAAGCATTTCCGCCTGAACACGTTGCCCTTGTTGAGGGTGACGCTGATTTCGCTGCTTATTTTTCTTCAATGGCTTGGGATCATCTTATATTCACTGGATCAACCAGTGTGGGTAAGAAGGTTATGGAAGCGGCGTCGAAGAATTTAACTCCGGTTACACTTGAGCTAGGGGGAAAGTCCCCTGCATTAGTATGTGAAGATTTCAATATTAGAAAAGCGGCGCAAAGAATTTGCTTCGGAAAGTGCGTTAACAGCGGTCAGACATGTGTCGCACCTGATTATGCGCTGGTTCCCAAAGAACAGGTAAATTGCTTTTTAGAAGAACTCGAGCACGCCTTTCAAGACATGTATCCCTCTGTTGTAGACAATCAAGACTATACATCGATCATTTCAGAAGAACACAAAGCTCGTCTTGAAAAGATGATTGAAGATGTGAAATTACAAGGTGCGAATGTCATACAGCTTAATCCGGCCAATGAAGACTTTTCAAAGACGAAAAAACTGTCATTACATTTAGTCAGCGAAATAGAGGGTGCGCCAGATTTAATGCAAGAGGAGATATTTGGGCCTATCTTGCCTATCATCGCATACGATACATTAGCCGACGCACTGGATTTTATAAATGATCGACCTAGTCCGTTAGCCCTGTATTGTTTTAGCGATGATAAGGTGGCTCAACGCGCCGTGTTAGATAAAACACATTCTGGTGGCGTGTGTATTAATGATACTTTGTTTCACTTGATTCAAGACGATTTGCCGTTTGGTGGTGTAGGAGAGTCGGGAATGGGGCAATACCACGGACCAGAAGGTTTTTTGAGTTTATCGAAGGCTAAGCCGATCCATATAAAAGGTAAATTTTATACTGGACACTTGTTTTATCCGCCTTTAAATACAACGCTTAAAAAAATGCTTAAGAAGATATTTTTCTAATGCTTCCCTGCATTTATTTGGGGCCAATCGAACCGATATTCAGGGTCTTGTATAGTAGCTTAGTCTGAAAGGGTTCTCAGTGTTTCCAGTAGCCAAGCGACCTCTTTTTCGTCTTTTAAACAAGAGGTCATCTCTTTTTCATGATCCATGACTCGTTTGCTCGCTGTTTTGAAAAAGTCATTTCCTGTTTGAGTCATATACAATGCATATGAGCGACGGTCTGATTTTGAAGGTCGGCGTTCAATGATTTTCATTTTTTCAAGCTTATCTACCGCTGCGACCATGGCGGATCTGTCATTGCCTAAGGCTTGAGCGATTGCGGTTTGTGTTCTTCCAGGGTTGCTCTCCACAAGAGCGATCACTGCGAATAAACCAGGGCTAATGCCTAAATCCGAGAAGACTTCGCTAAAGGTAGCGAAGAAGTTCATTTGTGCTCTTCTTAGACGGTATCCGACGACCTTATCGAGTAGACCGTAATCAATTTTGTTATCTGCATCTTTGTTTTCGGGTGACATAGCATTCCTTAGAAATAGTTCGTAATCGATTGTTATTTTTTAGGTTAATAGCATCTACTTGCAATGACGATATTTTTATTTAGGGGTTTTATAGATTACGTAAGGGTGTGATTGTAATACAAATTGCAATTAACATGAAAACTGACTTCCTTTTCAGCGTATATCAGAAGAATTGTTCAGAGATTATTTGGCTCTTAATAGATTATCTGGACTAAATTCAGGGTTAGCTTATTTTAATTCTGGTCGATTCAACAGCGGGAAGCATCGCATCAAAAATTGAGCGTTTGCTTCCCGCTACATTGTTTTTACAATCAAGCAATCAGATGGACGAGGCCAAGTGTAATGCTTGGGAATAAGATCAGAAGAGCGACCCTAACCACATCAGAGATAAGGAAGGGTACGACACCTTTGAAACACTCTTTCAGTTTAAGATCTTTATCAAATGATTTGATGATAAAGACATTCATACCGACTGGCGGGGTTATCAATCCAACCTCTACAACGATCAAAGCCAGTATGCCGAACCAAATGCCGAGATCTTCTACAGGTATTCCAAAATCCATCGATATAATCATAGGGAAGTAGATCGGAATCGTCAGTAGAATCATTGCAAGGCTGTCTAGAAAACACCCCATTACCAAGTACGTGAGCAGCATTAACACCAAAATAGTGTAAGGAGACAATCCAGAGTTAGAGATAAGCTCAACACCCATGTCAGGCAGTTTAGACAACGCAATAAATACGCTGAAGAGGTCGGCACCCAACACGATAAAGAAAATCATGGCAGAGGAAACCGCTGTGCGCGTTAGACATTCCAAAAGTCCGTCCGTACGCATTTTACCGTGAGTTATTGCAAGCAATGCTGTAAGAATTACGCCTACCGCAGCGGCTTCTGTTGGGGTAAATAATCCAAAGTAAATTCCTCCAAGTACGACTAAGAAAATCCCTGTGATGTGCCAGACATCTTTTGTGGATTTTAGCTTTTGCATGAAGGTTGTTTTTTCACCGCGAGGCCCAGAATCTGGGTAAATACGTACGTACACAGCGATTGCAACAATGTATCCAAATGCCGCTAAAAAACCTGGAATGAATGCAGCGATGAACATTTTTGCAATATTTTGTTCGGTTAAAACGGCAAAAATGATCAATACCATAGACGGCGGAATTAAAATACCTAATGTCCCACCAGCAGCCAATGCCCCAGCAGCTAAGCTGCCTGAGTATTTAAGGCGTTTCATTTCGGGTAAGGCAACTTTACCCATGGTTGAAGCGGTCGCCAAGGAGGAGCCACAGATTGCTCCGAAAGCCGCGCATCCCGCTACGGCCGCCATTGCTATACCACCGCGTTGACGTCCGATCCACGTATTACATGTTTTGAAAAGCTCTGCGGTAATGCCGGAGCGTGTCGCCAGCTCTCCCATTAGGAGAAACAGAGGAACAACCGACAGATCATAACCTGAAAACTTCGAAACCGGTGATGTTCCTAAGTATTCCATGAGGGCAGGTGTGCCGCCAATAAAAGAATAACCAATGGCACCACACACCATCATGGAGACAGCGATTGGGATCCGTATGCTCATAAGAACAAGCAGTAAGCCCATCATGACAAACGCTAATTCAATGTTAGTCATTGTGTTTACCTCCTAGAACCGCCGCCGTTAAATTGTATAAACCACATACGCTGCAAAGCGACATGGATATGACCCCTGCGACGTACATCCACCAAGCGGGTAATTCTAAAATCATAGATTGCTCAAAATATTCATTTGCCTCTATGCCACTGAGAGCTAATCGATAGGCAAAAACAATGGAAAATACCGTAAAAAGAAGATCGCCAATGGAATCTAAAAAGCGAATAGTTTTGTCTGTGCAATGAGCCGTAAAGAGGTCGACGACGATGTGTCCACGTCGCACATAACACAATGGTAGAAAGAAAAAGACCGCAATAGCTAACCCCATCTCAGTGATTTCATAATCGCCTTCCACTGATTGGCCAATCGTTGTTCTACCCACGATACTTATAACCGTGACAGCGGCAATGCTAAAAATAACGAGTCCGCCCATGAGCGCAAAAACATACGCGAGCTTTCCTAAAGGGGTTTTACTTACATCAGCAGTAAATAGAGTCATCGTACAGCACCTGATCATTTGCCCATGTTTATTTAAAACGCATCAAACCTGATGGCGCTTTATATAACACTGAGCACTAGTCATATCTTAAATTATTTAAAATAAACGTTTAGCAATGGTTCGTTGAAGCTGTCGAACGACAGGTCGTCGTCCGACAGAATAGGTGGCTTTTTACAGAAGTGCCAGTAAACGAGAGTTAGAAGTTCTCATACTTTTTGATCAGTGTTTTTGCTTTTTCAAGTAGACGTTCTGCGTCGTATCCGTCATCGTTCATGTCTTCAATCCACTTCTCGGTAACGGGTGCAAGCGTCTCTTTCCAACGATCGTATTCCGCTCCTTCGATTGTGCTGAACGTATTGCCACGATCGACTGCATCTTTGCGTGCACCGATTTCGTATGCATCAAATGCATCACCGATAAAGCCTGCTAGTGGTACACCTGAGTTTTGGTCGATCACTTTCTTAAGATCGTCCGGTAGGCTGTTGTAGGCTTTCTTGTTCATTGAGAATATGAAGAACTGAGTATAGAACCCGCGATCACCTTTGAACTCTGTATGATGTGGTGCAAGTTCATGGATTTTAAGAGGTTTAACAACTTCAAATGGTAACGCTGTTACATCAATTACCCCTTTAGATAAGGCACTTGGCATTGATGGAACAGGCATAAAGACCGTATTTGCACCAAGGATACCCAATGCGCCGGCCATCATTTTGTTTGGCGCTCTTACTTTTAGGCCGTCCAAATCTTCCATTGTTTTGATGTCTTTCTCACGAGAATGGAAAGAGCCCGGGAAGTGCGTATGAAGAGCCAATACGTGAACATCTTTCAGTTCATCTTGCATTTCAGTCTCTGCGTATTCTTGCAGAGCCATACTTGTGATTCGTGCAGAAAGAGGCACGAATGGCAGCTCAAATGCGGTTGCTTTTGGGAAACGGCCTGGCGTGTATCCACCAACCGTCCAAGTAATGTCTGCAATCCCTTTACGAGCTTGGTCAAATAGCTGTGGTGGCTTACCGCCTAATTGCATCGCTGGGTAAAGCTCGATGTCGATTCGACCATCGGATTGCTTTTCGATTTTCTCAGCCCATGGCTTTAGGAAATTAGCTTGTGCGTTAGACATAGGAGGAAGCATGTGATGAAGCTTGAATGTATATTCAGCTTCTGCGAATGCCTGTGCCGGGAGTAATGCACTTGTTGATAAAACTGTACCAGCTAAAAGAGCCAGAGCGTTTGCTTTCAACTTTTTCATCGATAACCACCTTAGGATTGTTTTTGTTTTAATTAGTGTTCTTGTGCGTAACAAATGAACTGTTTTACGGCATCAACACAAAACGGTTCAAGATTATCTATATTTTTGACACAGCCCTAGCTTATTTGCAATGAACTCTACGCTTAATTTTTCGCCGACGGTATTCAAAAAATGCAAACACAGCCAAAAATGTTTGTTTTTATAATAGTTGTGTTATACAACTAAAAGAGTGGTTTTTACCCTTGCAAATAAATAGAAAAAATCAATGAGGGATTGTAATGAGCAAGATAATTTCTTTGGAAAAAGCGGCGGAACTCATCCCCGATAACGCCTCCGTCGCTTGGTCAACTATTGGTATGTCTTTCTTTGCTGAAGCGGTCGCAAAGTCAGTTGAACAACGCTTTTTGGAAACAGGACATCCACAAAATCTTACATTAATTCACGATTGCGGTTGTGGTGATGGTAAAGGAAAGGGGATGTCTCACCTTGCTTATGAAGGCCTTGTTAAGCGACTTATCTCCGGACATACAGGTCAAGCGCCCAAAATGGCGAACATGATATCAGAAGATGAGATAGAGGCTTACCTTCTCCCTCAGGGCGTTCTGACAACCATGTGGCGTCAGATCGCCGGAAATAAACCGGGTGTTATTACGAAAATCGGTATGGGAACGTACGTCGATCCACTGGTTAGCGGCGGAAAGGTAACCTCCCTTGCGAAAGAAGATTTGGTCAAGCGAATCTCAATCGAAGAGGAAGAGTGGCTATTGTACAAAACCTTCCCACTCGATGTGGTTGTGATTCGTGCAACGACAGCGGACGAAGACGGCAATTTGTCTGTAGAAGAAGAAGCGATGTTGGCTGAAATTTTACCGATGGCTCAGGCGGTCAAGAACAGAGGCGGCATTGTCATTGCGCAAGTTAAGTTCATTGCTGAGCGTCATTCTATCCACCCGAAAGAAGTGAAAGTTCCGGGCGTACTGGTGGATTACATCACAGTGGCACCGGAAGAAGATCACATGCAAACCATCGGAACAACTTACAACCCCGGCTTAGCGGGTAATTCTCGTGTTCCTTTAAATGCTATTCCTCCCATGCCTTTCAGCGATAGGAAAGTCATTGCTCGCCGCGCTGCGATGGAGCTTGAATCAAATGTCATGGTGAACTTGGGAATAGGGATGCCAGATGGAGTTGCCAGTGTCGCAGCGGAAGAGCAAGTCACTCGACACTTTACGCTAACAACCGAGCTTGGCACGTACGGTGGCATTCCTGCGTCAGGTCCTGATTTCGGAGCGGCGTGGAACGCAGATGCCATCATTGAACACGAAGCCCAATTCGATTTTTATGATGGCGGTGGTCTTGATATCGCATTTTTAGGATTGGCTCAGGCTGATCAGTTAGGCAACTTAAATGTCAGTAAATTTGGTCCTAAAGTCGTCGGCCCCGGCGGTTTTATCAATATCTCTCAAAGTGCCAAAAAAGTGGTCTTTTGCGGAACGCTAGAGAACGGAGCCAAATTGTCGTTTGAAAACGGCCAAGCGAAGGTGATTCAAGAAGGAAAAGTTAAGAAGTTTGTCCAATCTGTCGACCATATAACCTTTAGTGGCGCGGTCGCTCAAGCAAATAAAAAACCTGTTTTATTTATTACCGAACGGTGTGTTTTAGAGTTAAGAGAAGAAGGCATGGTGTTGACAGAGATTGCACCGGGATTGGATTTGGAGCGTGATGTATTAAGTGCTATGGCGTTCACTCCTATTATTGCTGAAGACCTGAAAACCATGCCTGAAGAAATCTTTCAGGAGAGTTGGGGCGGTCTTGAAAAATACATTATTGGGTAGACCGCAATTATCAAGGTGATTAACAAAATGAGCCGTTGTCCTATGTGCGGCTCAAGCTTAAAGAATTAGAATAAGAGGCAAGCAAGATGGCTTTTTCGAATGTAGAAATTCCTTATGGTGCGTACTGGTCTACGCCCTTTACAAAATGGCAGGGCTCTCTTCAGCACCTGCACTCTATGAAGTTTGCCGCTCACGTTGCAAAACAAGAATTAGCGAAGCGTGCTATTGATCCGGAAATTTTTGATTCGGGTGTATTGGGTATCACGATAAATCAATACCAGTCTTTTAACGGTGCGCCATGGCCACTTCATGAACTCGGTGCAACACGAACACCAGGCCATGCCATAAATCAGGTTTGTGCAACTGGAGCAAGAGTTCTGTTTGCCGGAGCGACAGAAGTCGATTGTGGACTAAGTGACGTGTCATTAATTATGACTGCGGATCGTTGCTCAAATGGGCCTAATATTTACTATCCAAACCCTAGAGGCATTGGAGGGCAGGGTAAAACTGAGGATCAAGTCTTCTACAACATGATGAACGACTGCGTTGGTGGGCATTCCATGTTGCAAACGGGTGAAAACGTTGCGAAGCAATTTGATATCACTCGTGAAGAGCTGGATGACGTTACGGTACGTCGTTATGAGCAATATCAAGATGCGCTAAAAGACGATCAAGCGTTTCAGAAGCGTTTTATGACGTTGCCTATGTCGGTTCCAACGCCTAATTTTAAGAAAGAAGACACGGTTCTCACTGGCGATGAAGGTGTTTTCCCAACCACGCTTGAAGGGCTGCAAAAACTCAAACCTATTATGGAAGGCGGTGTGGTGACCTACGGGAACCAAACCCATCCAGCTGACGGTAACGCAGCTGTCATTATGTGCCGTTCTGAAAGAGCACAAGAATTGGCCACGCGACCAGAAATTAAAGTTGAACTGATTGGTTTTGGCCAAGCTCGCGATAAATTGGCACACATGCCTGCCGCACCTATAGAAGCGTCAAAACGTGCATTAGCAATGGCGGGCATCGAAATGAAGGATGTAAAAGCCATCAAAACGCACAACCCGTTTGCGGTCAATGATGTTGCGCTAGCAAAAGCATTCTCAATTGATGTGATGGAAATGAATAACTTTGGTTGTTCGCTTATTTGGGGGCATCCTCAAGGCCCAACCGGTATGCGCGCGATCATCGAATTGATCGAGGAATTAGTGCTTAAAGGTGGTGGTTATGGACTGTTTACAGGTTGTGCCGCAGGCGACACTGGAATGGCAACGGTTGTACGAGTTTCGGACCGTTAATCGCATTCAAAGAATAATAATACAGAGGTATCTATGAGCGAATACAAATTTATTAATTTCACTGTAGACAACGGTGTCGGTCACCTTGAGTTAAATCGACCAGAAAAGAAAAATGCGATTAACGACAGCTTATGTTTAGAAATAGAGCATGCTTTTATCAACCTTCCTGATGACGTCAGCGTAATTGTTTTTTCTGGCAGTGGTCCAGAGTTTTGTTCGGGACTGGATCTTGCGGAACATAAAGCACGTGAGCCGTTTGAAGTCGTTAAGCATTCTAATATGTGGCATCGCGTATTTGGACACATTACAAACTCTGGTATTCCGGTTGTTGCGGCGATGCACGGTGCTGTTATAGGTGGCGGATTGGAGCTGGCGATTACGGCACATGTTCGTGTAACAGACGAAACTACGTTTTATCGTTTGCCAGAAGGTAAGCACGGTATCTTTGTTGGTGGCGGCGCATCGGTCAATGTTGCGAAAGTCATTGGCACAAGTCGAATGACAGAAATGATGCTAACGGGCCGAAACGTCGATGCCCAAGAAGGCTATCGTATCGGACTTGGCCACTATGTTGTTGAAAAGGGTCAAGCATTACAAAAAGCCTTTGAAATCGCACAAGGCATTGCAAAAAATTCAAAGTACTCCAATTGGGCTATGACAACAGGGCTGCGTAATATTGAAAGCATGGCGGCAGATCAAGGGTTATATACGGAATCATTGCTGTGCGGTATTACTCAAACGAGCGAAGAAGTTAAAGCGAGAATAGACGCCTTTCTGAATCGTAAAAAGTCCTAACCCATTCTCAGAAGGAGATTATTATGCAAGTTAAAGGTAATCATTTTGTTGTAACAGGATCCGCATCAGGAATAGGGGAAGCGGTTGCTCGTCGTCTGCACTCACTCGGGGCTTCCGTGAGCCTTGCTGATGTAAATGAAGAAGGGCTAAAGAGAGTCGCGCAGAGCCTAGGTGAAAGAGTGTCGTATGCAGTGACGGATATTTCCAACGAAGAGTCAGTACAAGCAAGCTTGGATGCGGCGGAAAATGCATTTGGTTCAATATACGGTGTTGTAAACTGCGCAGGTATCCCAGGTGCGGAGCGCGTGGTTGGTCGTGAAGGGCCACATCGTTTTGAGACATTTGAAAGAGCGATTCGCGTCAACCTTATGGGTACGTTCAACATGATTCGCTTAGCGGCGAATAAAATGCAGGCGAATGAGCCATTGGATACGACCGAGCGCGGTGTGATTATCAATACGGCTTCTGTGGCGGCGTATGATGGGCAAATCGGCCAAGCCGCGTATGCCGCATCAAAAGGTGGCGTGGTCTCTATGACGCTGCCTATTGCAAGAGAGCTGGCCCGTTTTGGTATTCGTGTAATGACGATTGCCCCTGGCATTTTCAAAACACCTATGATGGACGTATTGCCAGAAGAGGTTCAAAAATCACTTGGAGAGGCAGTACCATTTCCTCCGCGCTTAGGTGACCCCGATGAGTTTGCGGGACTTGCTCAGCATATTATCGAGAATTGTATGCTGAATGGCGAAGTGATTCGTTTGGATGGCGCAATTCGTATGACCGCAAAATAATAAAATACGCGCCGAAGTTAAGAAAAAACCAATGTTAATAAGATGCAATTTGCGTGAATGAAACGCCTTTTGTGTCTTGTTAGCTCCAGAGAGAAGAAATAAAAGCCACATAAAAATAAGTACGTGGTTTGGGAGCAGAAAATGAACACAGGTTTTCATCCTCTAAATGTGGTAGCACACCCGATCAATGTCAGCCATCGTGAAGACGGGTCTCAGTTAGTTGAAAGTCAAATGCCCTTGGATAATTTTGCTCGGTGCTGGACGGACCGACTGGAATACTGGGCAGAGCAAACACCTGATACCGTGTTTGTCGCGCAGCGAAACGATCAAGGGGAGTGGGATAAGGTAACGTACCGACAAGCGGTGCAAAGAATTCGTAAGATTGCGTCATGGCTTATTAAGCAGCCTGTTAGCGTCGAGCGTCCAATCATTTTCTTATGCGGAAACAGTGTTGAGCATCTTATGCTGGCATTAGCCGGAATGTACGTCGGAATCGCTCATGCCCCTGTATCGCCTGCTTATTCATTGATTGCAACGGATTACTCGAAGCTTGAACACATCTTTGATTTATTAACGCCAGGGTTGGTTGTTGTCGATACTCTTGCGCCTTACGAGAAAGCAATCAAATCCGTTTGTAAGGATGTAAGTACGCCCGTGGCCGTCATTAATGGCGATGTAACACCTACCAGCATTCAAAATCCTACGTTCTCATTCTCAGAGTTTTGGGATACAGATATCGATCCTGCAATTGATCGTGAAAATCAGCGCGTTGACGGTGATACGGTTGCGAAAATCTTGTTCACCTCTGGCACCACAGGCATGCCGAAAGGGGTGATGAACACCGAACGAATGATTTGTGCCAATCAAGTGATGATCGGACAAGTAATGCGCTTTCTTACTGAGCAACCGCCTGTGATGGTGGATTGGCTTCCTTGGAACCATACTTTTGGCGGCAATCATAATGTTGGTATAGCACTTTATAATGGCGGCTCGCTTTATCTCGATGATGGTAAGCCGACCCCTAAAGATTTTGATAAAACGCTGAAGAACCTCGCAGAAATCGCACCTACGGTGTATTTCAACGTGCCAAAAGGGTTTGAGTTATTGGTAAAAACGCTGAAAGAAGATTCTGTACTGGCTGAAAAATTCTTTTCTCGTCTTCAGTTTACCTTTTTTGCTGCCGCTGGCTTAGCTCAACACATTTGGGATGATTTGGATAATCTTGCTATTCAATATACGGGCAAAAAGATTCCTATGTTAACGGGGCTTGGGTGTACAGAAACAGCACCGTCCGCTACGTTTGCCTCTGTTGAAGAGTCCGCTTCTGGTGTTATTGGCGTTCCGGCTCCGGGTGTTTCTTTAAAGCTGGTTCCTAATCAAGGAAAACTAGAGGCGCGTGTTAAAGCGGTGACCGTCATGCCGGGTTACTGGCGTATGCCAGACGTCAATGCTAAGGCATTTGATGACGAGGGTTACTATTGTTTAGGCGATGCATTTGCGTATTTAGACGCGGAACAACCGCAGCGAGGCTTCCGATTTGACGGTCGTGTATCAGAGAACTTCAAGCTAGACAGCGGTACATGGGTGAATGCTGGTGTTTTAAAAGCGAAGTTTATAGAAGCGTTTGCACCTTACGTTCAAGATATTGTCGTGTGCGGTACAAACCGAAGCTATATTACAGGGTTGGTATTCCCTGATGTTGCGCATTGCCGAGGTTTGGTTGCCGATGCTGAGGACTTAAGTGTCGACGCTTTGCTAAATTCGCCCGAGGTGATTAGCGCGTTCAAAGAGAAGCTTATCAAATTGGCCGAATCGAACACGGGAAGCTCGACGCTCATTAAGCGAATTCAGGTTCAAAGTACTCCGCCATCCATCGACGCGCACGAAGTAACGGATAAAGGTTCTCTTAACCAAACTGCAGTGCAAGTGAATCGGGCAGACAAGGTTGAGTTGATGTACCAAAACCCAGCGGATGCGACGGTTATTTCGCTAACATAAGGTGCAAATATTGTGTAATAAACAATAGTCTTTAATATTTTTGCTCTAAACAAAAAACGCAGCTAATAAGTTGCGTTTTTTGTTTAGAACGCTTAACTAGTTGAAATCAATTGGATTCTTGGTGCTTTCTTGACTCTATGCATATAAATGTAATTTATTGTAATTTGGTATGTAAATGGTTGTACCGTTTGTGTGATATTTGATGTCAATTACGATCAGGTTTGTGTATACCAGTACATCTAGTTTGCAATTGGCTTGTTAAAAGCTAAGTTGAACGTTACAAAAATATAAGATGATTCAATATCGTCTGCTTTTTCCTAAAACCAAATACTGGAGTTGAAGATGTTTGGGTCGAATAAGTTAAAAAGTGAAAACGCACAGTTAAAGGAAGAACTTTCTTCATTGCGTCAGATAGTGAAGAGCATGGACAGTGATTTAATCAGTTTAAAAGTGTCTGTCTCTGGCGTGATCGAAAAAGCGAACTCACTTTTTCTCTCTGAACTGGATTATTCCGAGAATGCGGTGTTAGGGAAGAAACTCATCGACCTTGTTCCTACTGATGCGAGAGGATCCGATCATTATCGATTGGCGTCGAAAGCACTGAATGAAGGTAAACATTGGGCCGGTGCAATGCAATTAATCGACGGCACGAACAAGCAGGCGTGGCTGCGATTTGTTGTTCAACCTGTTTGTTCTGCGTCAGGCGCGTTAGACCACTTTGTTGTTTACGGAAGTAATTTGACAAGAACGATTGAAGCGTCAATCGAACATGAAAATCTAATCAATGCACTCCAGAGGTCAACCGCGGAAATTGAGTTTGATTTAGACGGCAATTTTATTGATGCGAATGATCGTTTCTTGATGGCTATGGGCTACTCTAAGCAGCAACTTGAGGGTAAACATCACCGTATCTTCTGTTTTGCAGAAGAAGCGGAGTCTGCTGAATATCGAGACTTTTGGAAAAAACTTCGCCGTGGTGAATTCGTTGCAGGTCGATTTAAGCGAATCGACAGCCGTGGGGAAACCGTGTGGCTTGAAGCGTCTTACAACCCAATTTCCGATGCGCAGGGAAAACTGTATAAAGTGGTAAAATTCGCGACGCTTATCACGGATCAAGTGAATCAAGAATTAGCTATTAACAAAGCCGCTAGCATTGCTTATGACACTTCTCAAACAACCGATACCACGGCAGTTAAAGGATCCGAGATCATTAAGAACACCGTTGAGGTCATGGGTGGACTCTCTCATCAGATGACGATGGCCGCGACCGGGATTGCGGATCTTGATGATCAGTCACAAAAAGTAGGCGAGATTATCAAGAGTATTAGTGACATTGCGGAGCAGACCAACTTACTTGCATTGAATGCGGCCATTGAAGCGGCCCGTGCAGGTGAGCAAGGTCGAGGCTTTGCTGTCGTTGCTGATGAAGTTCGTCAATTAGCGTCTCGCACATCGAAAGCGACCGAAGAAATTGCGGACGTTGTCCAACGAAATCAAGAGCTTGCCACTAAGGCCGTAAATTTGGTCGAAGAAGGGCGTAAACAAGCAGAGCAAGGCTTAGAATACGCAAATGAGGCGGGCGAGGTTATTGTTGATATTCAACAAGGTGCTCGTGAAGTGGTTCAGGCGGTAGAACAGTTTGCTAGTCGTCTTAGCGACTAGATAACTAGATAACTAGATAAGGCCTGAATACGCCTTATGGTTTTAGCGGGTCTGGTGCATTGTATATTTGTACCAGACCCGTTTTAGTTATGCTGTCTTAGACGATGTTTTAGTTTTTATGAGCAATATACGACTCATCCAGTTCAGACTCAGAAAGCTCGACAGCGATGCTTTTTGATGTTGGCGTTTGACTGTGGTCTCCAACGCTCTCAAGAGGGACTAAGGGATTGGTTTCTGGGTAATAGGCGGCAATGTTCCCAACAGGGATATCATAAGGGACTAACTTAAAGCCTTTGGCGGTTCGAGCGATATCGTCATCCCACAAAGACGTGATGTCCACACGTTGCTCTCCCCTGAACCCTAATCGCTCGATGTCTGCTGGGTTCATAAATATCACTCTACGTTCGCCTTTTACCCCTCGATATCGATCATTTAAACCGTAAATAGTGGTGTTGTATTGGTCGTGAGATCTAAGCGTCTGAAGTATCAGTGTTTTGTCCGTTATCTGAGATCGTGTTTTATCATGCAAAATATGGTCGGGTAACGCATGTGAGTGTATTAAAATGCTGTTAGACGGGGTGTTCCATTGACGCTCGCGCGCGCTGTTACCTAAATAAAAGCCGCCCGGTGCGCTTAATCGTTCGTTGAAGTCGGAAAAGCCTGGAATCGTTTGCGCAATATCGTTTCGAATGTCATCGTAGTTTCCTACTTTTTTCATCCAGTCGATTGGGTGTGAGCCCAATACTGCGTCTGCTAGTAGGGCAATAATGTAGGGTTCCGATTTCTGCTGTTCACTGAGAGGTGTTACTACGCCGCCTGATGAGTGCACCATGCTGAATGAGTCTTCTACTGTCACTTTTTGCGGGACGCCATTTTGCATATCGATGTCGGTGCGTCCCAAACAGGGAAGTATATAGCTGTTTGGGCTGGTAACCAGGTGCGATCGGTTTAACTTGGTACTAATTTGAACGTTTAGATCGCAATTCGACAATGCTTTAGAGGTTAACTCTGAGTCCGGTGTCGCCACAGCAAAGTTACCACCAAGCGCAACAAAGGCTTTTATCTTTCCATCTAACATAGCTTGAATGGTTGGCACAACGGCTAGGCCGTGGTTGCGAGGCGGGGTGAAATTGAAATGACGTTGCATGGCATCGAGAAAGGCATCGGAAGGCCTTTCGTTGATTCCCATAGTACGATCCCCTTGTACGTTGCTGTGTCCGCGTACTGGGCAAGCACCTGATCCCGTTTTACCGATATTGCCACGTAGACTTAAAAAATTAACGATTTCATGAATGGTGGCCACAGAATGTTTGTGTTGAGTGATTCCCATCGCCCATGTACAAATAACCTTATCGCTCTGACAGTATACGTTTGCGGCGTGTTGCAGCTCATCCATGGATAAGCCGGATTGCGTTAAAATGACATCCCAACTCGTGGAACGAACTTGACAAAGGTATTCTTTAATACCAGACGTATGCTCATTGATAAAATCCCAATCGAGGATGGATTCGCCTTGGTCTTCTTTTTCCAGTAGCAATTTCACAATGCCGCGCACTGCTGCCATGTCTCCACCTATCTTAGGGGTGAAATACGCAGTATTAAGAGGTTTTGAACCATTGGTTAGCATTTCAACTGGGTTTTGAGGGTGCTGGAAGCGTTCTAGCCCTCGTTCACGTAACGTATTAAACGTTAATACTTGAGCGCCGCGTTCAACCACTTCTCTCAATGTGTCTAGCATTCTTGGGTGGTTTGTGCCGGGGTTTTGACCAAAGACAAACACGGCGTCGGCATGCTCAAAGTCTTCAATGGTGGTGGTTCCTTTACCGATGCCAATGCTGCCTGTTAATGCGTAACCACTTGCTTCGTGACACATGTTAGAGCAATCAGGAAAATTATTGGTGCCGTACGCGCGGACAAACAGTTGATATAGAAACGCAGCTTCATTACTCGCTCGGCCCGACGTATAAAATGCCGCTTCATTAGGAGAGTCTAGTGACTTAAGCTTTGCCGCGATTTGTTGGCTGGCTTCTTGCCAGCTAATGGGTTCGTAGTGATCCGTTTTAGGGTTGTAGCGCATTGGCTCGGTTAAGCGGCCTTGATACTCTAAAAAGTAATCGGATTGCTCTTTTAACCAAGAGACACTGTGTTTTTCGAAAAATTCAGAATCAACTTTGCGACTGGTGGCTTCCCAGTTAACGGCTTTTGCACCGTTTTCACAAAACCGTATACGAGACGGATCGTGTTTTTCACCCCATGCACAACCTGGACAGTCGAACCCTTGTGGTTGATTGGTTTTTAAGAGCGTATTGATATTGCGAACGGCATTGTTGCTCTGTAGAAGGTGTTTTGTTGTGCTTTGAAGTGCACCCCAACCACCCGCAGGGCCTTTGTAAGGGTCAAGGGTGTCGTCTTTTTTTGTCATTATTCTTTCCTATGCATAGACTCTGGGTGAGTCGACTCTCGGTATATGTACGATTCGTATACCTGCATTTTTTGCCATCTGCACCGCTAAACTGCTCGGTGAGGCTAAATGGATTAAGCTAGCAAGATTCGCACGCGCTGCTTTTTGTACTAATTCTGTGCTGCATCGGCTTGTCATGATGCAGTGCTGGAACGCCATCGTATTGTTTTGCTTTAACTGTTTTCCGATTGCTTTATCGAGAGCATTATGGCGACCAATGTCTTCTGCGCTACTCTCTACTTGTCCTTTGTTGTTCAGGATGACTGCACAGTGTATGCCGCCCACCGTCCGTCCAATCTCTTGATGTCGCGTCAATGTCTCTCTAGCCGTGTTAAGAATCATGGTATCGAGCTCAGCGATAGAGTGGGGCTCCATACCCTTTATGTCCGTATTTTCGTCGTCTATTTTATGGTCAATTTTGGGAAAAGCGAGATCTAACGATTCTATTCCGCAAAGACCGCAGCCAGTTTTACCAAGTCTTGTGCGTCGATGATGTTTAAATTGAGACAGTTTTCTGCTCGTTAGCGTAACGTCTGCCAATAGACCTATATTCTGAGTATTGGGGATCTGTGTTTCAGATAGGACGATATCTTTGATTTCATTAAAGGTATCGATAATGCCTTCGGTAAATAAAAAACCTATAACGAAGGCTTCGGTGTCTACCGGTGTGATCATCATGACGGAATAACTGATACCTTCGATCGAGATCGCAACAGGAACTTCGTTAACGATGGTTTGCCTATATTGCTGCCCGTCGGGAGTGACGTAATCAGTGGTTACTGTCTCATTAACGTTCGAAGAGGTCATGCGCTTGATCTATCTGAGGTTATTGTTTGGGTGAATATCTTACGACTATGTACGTCATGAGGACAATCATGTTTGTGTTTTAGTGTTTAAAAAATGCTCGGCGGCTATCTTTATTTAAGATAATACGGCCGTCTTTGAGGATATTTTGTAGAAAGATCCTTGCTTAGGTCATCTATTTGATATTTTGTCTTGTGCTTCTGCGTACCTTCGATAGACTGTCCATTTAATTTAACGCAAAGAGTTTAAGAAGTACGCAGTATGTCACGTATACACAGAAGGTCTGGATGGATGCCGTCAGGCCCTCGCCTTTGGATAGTCATATTAGTATCCGTTTTTGTGCTTTTTTTAAGCATTTATGAAAGCATGGTCTCTGATGATTCCAGAGAAGACGAGTATGACGCGCTTCCAAATAATAAAATAAGTTTAGCGCCGATTGAGGGCACGATTCCCGAGCCTCCGAAGATTGCCATTCATAGCATTCCTTCTATGACGTCAAGCACTGAGCGCATTGGTCAGGGGGATCTTCTCGATTCAGCTCCCGATACGTCTAATGGAAAGTCATCAGACCTCATTGATAGCTCTATAGAAGAAGTGCGTAAAGAAGCACCTAAGCCAAGTCTCATTGAGCACACCATTGTGTCTGGTGATACATTGGAGGCCATTTTCCAAAAATATGGCATAGCAACCAATACGTTATATAACATCTTAGAGGCGGACCAAGAGTATTTGGTATTAGAGCCGCTTCAAGTTGGCGATAGACTGCGTTTTGAAATAGATGAGAAGAACGAGCTTACGAGATTGTCACGTCGGATAGACCCTAGTAAAACCATTGCTTATGAACGCCACGATAATGGCGGCTTTGTCTACAAGGAAGAGCTTAAAAAGATTAACTGGAGCCATGAAACCGCGCATGGCAAGGTTAAAGGCAGTTTCTATTTATCGGCAAAACGTGCTGGCCTGAAAGATCGTAACATCATGGTCATTAGTGAGTTGTTGAAGAATCGCTTCGATTTCCGTCGAGATTTGCGTGCAGGCGATACGTTTGATGCCGTGTTTAAGCAAGGCGATGTAGATGGCGAGCTGGTGGGAGGCCGCCAGCTTGAGGCTGTGCGTATTAAAGTACGTGGTAATTATTATCAGGCGTTTTTACACAATGATGGTCGTTACTACGATGAAAAAGCTCAGAGTTTGACACCCGCATTGAGGCGTTGGCCGACATTGCAGAAATACCGTATCACATCCAAGTTTAATCCAAATCGCCGACACCCTGTTACGGGGCGTCTATCTCCCCATAATGGCACCGATATCGGTACGCCGAATGGCACAAAGATCATTGCCACGGGGGATGGTATTGTGACGCGTACGGCGAATCATCGATATGCGGGTCGGTATCTCGTTATCGATAATATCGGTAAGTACAGCACGCGATTCTTGCATTTAAGTAAGATATTGGTTCGCAAAGGTCAGCGCGTAAAGCGAGGGCAGGTTATTGCTCTATCGGGAAGCACAGGGCGCGTCACTGGGCCGCATTTGCATTACGAGCTGCATGTTAATGGGCGTCCGGTTAACCCCATGACGGCTAGAATTCCGACGATGCAATCGATCCCAAAGAAAGAGCGATCTGAGTTTGAAGAGCACGTTGCGGCATGGGACGGCATGATGGATGCGACGGATAATTTGTAGCAGCTATTTTGACGTTTTATCTGATTTTTTAATAAATGTAATGAATTTAGTGGAACTTAAGCAAACAGGGGGAGTCTCACTCTTTATCTTGGTTTGAAAGTGATCTCATCAAGGTGTCCCCTTTATCTTATAGCTTCGTGATTTTAGCTTTGAATGCCGCCCCATAGTATTTATGGGGCGGCTTTTTTCTTCATGGGAAGGCGCTTTGGGGCAGTTAAGCTTGCCAAAATACATACTACGCAGTGTTATGCAATGAGTTCGGGGTGATAAGACTGAATAAGTTGCTTTAAGCCGGTTCAGCGGCTGCTTGTTTGTTCCAACCAATGCATTCTTCTAAGTTGACGCCGGAACCGCCGAAAATATCCAATGCGCTGCCAATTGTTAAGTCGACATTTCCATCAGACAGGGTTTGGACTTTTTTCAGGTCTTCTAAAGAGCGAGCGCCCCCAGCGTAGGTCGCATTGACTGGGCTGTGTTTGCCGATTAGTGCCACTAATTCTTCATCAATACCAGCTTGCAGCCCTTCGACATCGGCAGCATGTATCAAGAATTCGTCGCAATGCTGCGCGAATTCATAAAGATTTTCTTCATTAATGGCTGTGGATGTAACGGTCTGCCAGCGGTTGGTGGCAATATACCAGCCATCTTTGGTGCGACGGCAGCTTAGGTCTAGCACAAGACGATCTACGCCCGTTTCACGTTTTATTTTATCCAGACGATCCCAAGAAAAAGCCCCATTTTTAAATAGATAGGAAGTAACAATGACGTGCGAAGCGCCTGCTTTTAAATACTCGGTTGCGTTTTTGGCTGTGACACCGCCACCATACTGTAATCCGTTTGGGTAGGTTCGCAAGGCACAAATGGCTTGTTCGTGGTTCTTTTTGTCCTTTCCAAGAGCGATAACGTGTCCGCCTTTTAGCCCATGCTTTTTATAAAGGTCTGCATAGTATTCTGCGTCATATTGACTGATGAAGTTCTCTGTTGCTCCGCTGTCATTCAGGCTGCCGCCGACGATTTGTTTTACCTTGCCTTGGTGTAAATCGATACAGGGTCTAAATAGTGTCACTGGTACTCCGTATGAGCGTGTCATTTTCGATATGGGGAATGAATAATTGTAAAACGGAAGTGCCACAAAACAAATCTAATTTTGATAAAAGACATTAAAATGATGTGGATGTATAAGGTTTACTTATCACTCTTAGACCTGTGGCGGTGCTTTTGGTGTTAGCAAAAAGTCACAAAATAAACACATATTCCAACGGTAAACGAAGTAGGATTGCTTCATTATCTAATATAAGACTTTTATATAAGCGTTATTCAAGGATCAAATCCATGATTTCCATCACCTATCTAAGTAGGGCTGAGCATCATTTCTCTGATGCGGAGTTGATGTCGATGTTGGAGTCTTTCCGTGCCAATAATGGTCGCAACGGCGTGTCAGGCGTGCTTTTGTATAACGGCGCAGGGACCTTTATTCAGGTATTGGAGGGGGAATCTAGCGACGTTGAGCCGCTTTATGAGCGAATCAAGCAAGATACTCGTCATTCAAAAGTGGTCTGTTTGCGAAAGGCTATCGTTCAAAGTCGCCGCTTCGCAGATTGGAGAATGGGTTTTAGAAACCTGACAAGAGACGTGGTCGACGATACGAGCAAGATGACGTTATTTTTAAGCGATGACAAGTTAGAGCACTTCGTTTCGGAAGATGCCGACTTTGCATTGAAAGTTCTGACTAGCTTTCGAGACAAAACACGAGAGCTTATTTTCTAAGAGTATTGTAAGGGGGCTCTATGTCCAGGTTCAAGATATCTAATAAACTGATAATAATGACGGTGATGCAAATTGCTTTGCTCTTGGTTGTTGGGTTGTTCTCAATTTCCCAAATGGCAAAAATAGGAGGCGAAATCAAAGAGATCGCTCATGATCATCTCCCTCTAACTGAAACTCTGACGCTGGTCACTGAGCATCAATTGCAGAATGCCGTCGCCATTGAAAAGGTTATTTCTCACGCGCTATTGGATAAGGTCAAAGGTAAAGATATCTCTGCAGAGTCTGCGGATCTGATTGCGAAGCTTAACAAAAACATGAAAAAGCTCCACGACGAAATTGTCGAGGCCGAGCAGACTATCGTGACGCTAAAAGCAGAAGTGCATTCCAGCGAAGCGAAAAAGGAATATGATCACGTTCTCGTAGAGTACAAAAAAGTAGAGAACGAATACTTTGAAGTGGAGCGAATGGTTGCTGTCTTTTTGCAGCATATTACTGACGATGGTATTGAAAGCGCGTTAGATGAAATTCCAGCTATTGAGCATGCAAACGAGGCATTGGATGAGCATCTTATTGAGGTTCTGAACGAGGTTCAGCAGTTTTCAATTAATTCCGCTGCTATTGCCTATGAAGATGAGCAGAACGCAGTAACGGTCATTATTGTGGCCTTGGTGGTTTCTATTGTGTTGGGTGTGGTGGTTGCGTACTCGGTTGGCCTATCCATTACTCGCCCACTTAAAAAGCTGATGGCAAGATTGGAAGATTTGGTCTCAGGTGAGGGTGATCTCACATTACGCATGAACCTTGATGCCAAAGATGAACTTGGCGATGTTGCGAATAAGTTAGATCTGTTTATGGGCAAGCTGCATGGAATTATTGTCAATGTGTCTAAGTCGTCCGACTCACTTAATGCAAGTTCCGAATCAGCGGTCGGCGTTATTCATAATACGTTAGAGGGTGTTGAGAGGCAGAAAACGGAAACGGCAGTGGTGGCCAGTGCTATCGATCAAATGAGTAGTGCGACAAGTGAAGTGGCGCGAAGCACAATGGAAGCGTCTGATGTCGCCAATAATGTGCGTGAGCTTGTCTCTAAAGGTAAGACTGCGGCAGAAGAGAATCAGAAAATTACTTCTCAGTTGTCTAAAGAGGTTCAAGATACCTCAAACAGTATTGATAATTTAGTAAAAGAGACCGATAACATTGGTGCGGTATTGGACACGATTCAAGGTATTGCCGAACAAACTAATTTATTGGCTTTGAATGCTGCTATTGAGGCTGCGAGGGCTGGCGAGTCTGGTCGAGGTTTTGCAGTTGTTGCTGACGAGGTACGTTCTTTGGCTCAAAGAACACAAACATCGACTGTTGATATTCAAAACTTGGTCGAGAACCTTCAGAAAGGCGCTGAAGACGCCATGTCTCGCATGAATAAAGGGGTAGAGATAACACAGCACTGCTTAGAGATAGGTCGTGAAACGGCAGATCATTTTGATAATGCCGTGCATGCTGTAAACGAAATAGCCGACTTGAACCGTCAAATTGCCGCCGCTGCTGAAGAGCAATCTACGGTCGCAGCTCAGATTCAAGGCAATGTTGAAAACATTAATACGATCGCTCAGGACACAAGCGCTGACGCTCAGCAGGTTGCGGAGGCTAATGAAAATATCGCGACGAATGTAGTGAGTCTGAATTCGGATTTGAATCAATTCAAGGTGTAGTGCACATCGCTTAGGTACTGGCTAGTATGCTGGGTTGACGGATCGTTCGTTACAGCGAAGTATGGCTAATTTGAAGCGGTTATTTCGTATAAACAATTAATGTAGAGTGAATAAAAAAGGCCTTTCTTCGAAAGGCCTTTTTTTGTTTATTGAGAACCTTATTCAAGCTCATTTGAGGTCAGGTCTTCTTGGGTTTTGTTTTCTCCCAAATCTGGGGTAAAGGACTCTAGTGCTTTTTGTTCAATGGCGTCTTCCAGTTCCATCGGAACAAAGTACAAAAGGGTTCCGATAATGGGGTGGTCTAGGTAATTAATTTTCTTGCTGGCGGTTTTGTTTTTCAGCGCTAAATTAAATACTTTGGTTGGTCTATTAAATGTCGTGTTTTCTATTGGTGCGGCATCCGTGTTCTCGGTATCGCTTTGAGGGCGATCCACGTTATTGTCTTGGGGCAGTGCAGACGGCGTTAAGTCGCTCTCATCATGCGCGAACAAATAGTGATGATAGTTCAGCGTTGTTTCAAGATAGCGTCCTAGTTTGACCGAAAACTCTCCTGACAAATCAGCATACCCGTTCTCGTTTACCGTACTGTGAAATGTTTCATGATGGGTGAAACCTGCTTCTGGGAATATCAGGGTCCACTTTTCATTAGCGAGTATTTTCGCGTGCTTCCCTACTTTTTCATTGAACCGGTCAAATGTATTAAATAGAGGTTCTATCGTGGCTGGCAGGGTGGTGCTGTCAGCGCTGTCCACTGGAATGTCGTACGATGGGATCGTCGTGCTGTTTTTGATCTCTTGGTACGTTATTTCCTCCGTGGATGTGCCTTGTGGCCACTCAAATGTGAGGAGGTAGGCTTGGTATGCTCGTGCCTTATCGGGATCAATACTCGCTAAGTCGATCTCTGTTGCGTAAGAGTACGTTGTAAATGCGGTGGTGATTATGAGTAGCTTTGCGAATTTCAATGTAATAGTTCCAAGGTCTTATAGGTTTGTTGGAATCTGTCGTCGGCACTGGTCATGCTTACAACATATCGCAAGGTGTCTGCTCCAGCTAATCTAAACTG
Organism: Marinomonas mediterranea MMB-1; assembly: GCF_000192865.1. Classification (NCBI taxonomy): domain Bacteria; kingdom Pseudomonadati; phylum Pseudomonadota; class Gammaproteobacteria; order Oceanospirillales; family Oceanospirillaceae; genus Marinomonas; species Marinomonas mediterranea. Next base: position 2,866,011 of record NC_015276.1, on the reverse strand, counting down.
ATTTGGCTTTTTCTGAATGAGCTGGATGAGTTTCATCGGATCAACCGGTGTTTCTTTACCAAAATGAAGTTTTCCTTCTTTTTGGTTGGCTTCTATTTTTACTATACCTAATTTTTCGGCCTTTAACTTTAGGCTTGTTTGCCTAAATAAGTTTTTGGTTGCGTCGGGCAGTAAGCCAAAACGGTCGATCATTTCGACTTGTAGTTCTTTTAGAGCGTCCTCGGTTTCCGCATTTGCAATGCGCTTGTAGAGCATGAGTCGTGTGTGCACATCGCCTAGGTAATCGTCTGGAATGAGAGCGGGAATGCGTAAGTTGATCTCAGTTTGCATTGGAGAGGTGATGTCCACGTTGGGGGCTTCTCCGTTTTTAAGCGACTTGACTGCCCGATCGAGCATCTCCATAAACAGCGAGAATCCGACGTGCTCGATATGGCCGCTTTGACCTTCGCCTAGTAGTTCACCTGTTCCGCGAATTTCCAAGTCGTGTGTGGCAAGTGTAAAGCCTGCTCCAAGCGTGTCGGCCATGGTAATGGCTTCTAACCTCTTTTCTGCGTCGCCTGTTACTTTTCGGTCTTGAGGGGTTAGTAAGTAAGCATAAGCTTGGTGGTGTGATCGGCCGACCCGACCTCTAAGTTGGTGAAGTTGAGCAAGGCCAAATTTGTCGGCCCTGTTTATGATGATGGTGTTTGCGTTCGGGATATCGATGCCTGTTTCGATAATAGTCGAACACACTAGAACGTTGGAACGTTTGTGGTAGAAGTCTGACATGACTTGTTCTAGTTCTCGTTCACGCATTTGTCCATGACCGACTATTACGCGTGCTTCAGGTACCAGTTCTGTTATGAATTCGGCGGCTTTTTGAATGGTCTCGACTTCATTATGAAGGTAGTAAACCTGTCCACCGCGATGCAGTTCCCGCAAAATGGCTTCTTTAATTTGGTGATCGTCCTTTTTCTTGACGAATGTTTTGACTGATAAGCGTTTCGCAGGCGGTGTTGCAATGATTGAAAGGTCTCTGATGCCGGACAGCGACATATTCAATGTACGAGGGATTGGTGTTGCAGTCAGTGTTAGTACGTCGATTTCTGCTCGAAGTGCTTTAAACTGATCCTTCTGTTTTACGCCAAATCGATGTTCCTCATCGATAATTACCAGTCCCAAATTGGAAAACTGGATGTCGCCCTGTATGAGTTTGTGTGTGCCAACGACGATGTCCGATTTGCCTTCTTCAAGTCGAGAGATGGCTTCTTTTGTTTGTTTACCTGATCGAAAACGGGACAGTAGTTCAATTTGAACAGGCCAGTCCGCAAAGCGGTCGCAGAAGTTTTCGTAGTGCTGCTGGGCTAACAGTGTGGTTGGCACTAAGACAGCAACCTGTTTGCCGCTTTGAACCGCTAAGAAGGCAGCACGCATTGCGACTTCAGTTTTACCAAAGCCAACGTCACCACATACTAAACGATCCATCGGTTTGCCCGTTGACATGTCTTTTATAACAGCGTCAATTGCCATTTGTTGGTCTGGCGTTTCTTCGAATGGAAAGCTGGCTGAAAATAAGGCGTATTGGTCGTCTGGTTTGGAAAATGCGTAGCCTGATCGTGCTTCACGTTTTGCGTATATTTCTAACAGTTCCGCCGCTGTGTCGCGAGCTTTCTCTGCGGCTTTTTGTTTGGCGATGCTCCACTTTTCTGTGCCCAGTCTATGCAGTGGTGCATTGTCTTCGTCAGCGCCCGTGTATCTTGAAATAAGCTGTAGGGACGATACCGGGACATAAAGCTTTGCTTCGTTGGCGTAGCCAAGCGTCAGTAGCTCAGTTTCCTGTCCGTCTATTTCTAAATTGGTAAGTCCTAGATAACGGCCAACTCCGTGATCGATGTGGACAACAGGCGCGCCTAAGCGAAGCTCGGTCAAATTTCGAATGATCGCATCTTCGTTTACGTCGGAGTGTTTGCGTCGTCTTTGTTGAGACACACGCTCACCCATGAGTTCGCTTTCTGCAATGACTGCGTAGGCTTCGTTTTGAATGAAGCCGCGCGTTAGAAGTCCTTCTGTTATCGCAAACGTGGGTTTCTTGTCGGTGAATCGTTGCCAGTCGCCTATGTATTCTGGTTTTAGGTTGTTCTTGTTTAACAGCTCTATTAAAGCCTCTCGTCTGCCGGCGCTTTCCGCGCAGATTAAGATAGGCAGGTTTTGTGATTGTAGAAACTTGCTTAGGCTCTCTAGTGGGTTGTCGAGTTTAGAGTTGACGGTGAGCTCGGGTATCGTAGAGAAGACGTCGTTTGTGCCTTCTTCGTCAAAGACTGCGGCGGCAAATTTGTTTAACTCGGCAAATATTTCGCTGTCTTCTAGAAAGACTTCTTTTGGCGTGAGTATTGGTCGCTCTAGATCGTAGTTTAATGACTCGTGTCGAGATTTTATATCCAACAGTGAAGAGGCAATATAGTCATTGACTGTCTTGCTTCTAACGATGCAGGTACTACTGTGTAAGTAGTCAAAAAGGCAATCCGTTTCTTCGAAGAAAAGAGGCAGGTAGTACTCGATGCCTCCAGGCATGAGTCCTGATGATATGTCTTGATAAATAGGACTCGATAACGGGTCAACGTCGAAACGTTCCCTGAAGCGCTGACGAAAAAATTGTATGCCATTTTGAGTCGTTGGAAACTCTTTCGCAGGCAGTATTTTTACTTCCTTAACTTTCTCTGTGCTGCGCTGTGTTTCGGGGTCAAAGTATCGGATGCTGTCTATTTCAGTGTCGAACCAGTCAATCCTAATAGGGGCGTCCGCTCCCATCGGAAAAACATCCATAAGAGCGCCGCGTATAGAAAATTCGCCGTGTTCTCGAACAGTGTCTACATTTAAATAGCCGCCATTCGTTAAGCGGTTAGCCAATGTCTCTGTAGAAACGCTTTGATCGGTTTTAACGTGGAAGCGTTGTGAGTCTATGTGGCTTGCTGGACATAGCCGAGTCATTGCCGCATTTATAGTGGTTAATATGATGGATGATTTTGTGTCACGAAGGTTTGCTAGTGTTTCTAAGCGTTGAGAAATAATATCCTGATGCGGTGAAAAAGCATCGTAAGGTAGGGTCTCCCATTCGCTAAATCGCAGTACTTCGGTTTCATTCTTTATTAAAAAGGACAGCGCGTCTTCAAGGTCATTAAGCTCTGAAACCGTGTTTGCTATAAACAAAATAGGGCATGAGTTTGTTTTGCTGAGTTCAAGAAGCTGTACGGCATGTAATGTGCTAGGTATACCTTGGAAGGTGTTTTTGTAGCCAGGCTTAGTGTTTAGCTTGAAGCGGTTGTCCATAAGTTATTGGTCTTTAGAGGCGGTTAAGGTGAAAGAAACAGAATCTGCAAAGCGAAGAGCGTGTGGCTTGTCTATTTCGACGGATGCTTTTTTGACTTGATTAGGTTCGAGGCAAATGTCCAGAACATCAGCAGCCAACTTTTCCAGTAGTAAAAAACGGTTTGCTTCGACATGCGCGATGATTTTCTTGCAAATGGTTTTGTAATTAACTGCGTTATCGACATCGTCCGTTGAGCAGGCGTTGGTAGCTGGGTATTCAATAGAGGCGTTTATAATAACATCTTGTTTGTTACTGCGCTCTTCATCATTGAAGCCTATGTAGGTCCTTAATCGAAGATCCTTTATGCATATTTTGGCGTGATGGCTTTGCAATGCTTAACTCCTAAATTTGATAGATCAATAGTTTGTTTGGTGTTTCTGTTGCCACGGGTTTTACGCTGCCGATATTGTCTCGGTTTTAAAATAGTGTGGCAACCGCGTCATGATGGAAATTTGCAGGTATATTCTGGAAGGAGTGCGTTGGCAATGAAAAAACAAAATAGTCGTTTAATAACAATATGGTGAACCGTTGGCGATTTTTTCTCCATTTTATGAGATTTATTTCGTTATTTAGCAAGAAAAATGCAAAGAACGGTGGTAAAGGAATTACCACATGGTAGTCAAAGGAACTAATGATCTCTATAATACTCCGGTTTTTTGGTGAAGTGAGATTGTGTTTTTTAAATGTCATAAAAGACGTTTATTAGAAACTGGGTTGTTGTCCCGGAGGGGAATCTAGTTTGAAGGCACAAACGCTTTGGTGTTCAATTTCATTGTTGGGCAGAACATATGTATAAAATTACAAACGGCCTAAATCTACCGATTAGCGGAGCCCCCAATCAAAAGATTGATAATGCTCCTGCAGCGAAGTCGGTTGCGGTTATCGGCCCTGATTACCATGGTATGAAACCTACTATGCTGATCAAGGAAGGTGACAAGGTCAAAAAGGGACAGGTTATCTTCACAGATAAGAAAACGGAAGGTGTGAAGTACACTGCGCCCGCTTCAGGCGTCGTTTCTACGATTAATCGTGGCGAACGTCGTATGTTACAGTCGGTAGTGATTGATGTAGAAGGCGATGATTCTGTCGAGTTCGCGAAGTATGCGGGCTCAGATTTGAACTCTTTAGATCGAGATCTTGTTGTAACGAATTTAGTTGACTCTGGACTATGGACCGCTTTTCGCACGCGACCATTTTCAAAAGTGCCAGCAGTTGATACTGCGCCTCGCTCTATTTTTGTGACGGCGATTGATACAAATCCTTTAGCTGCCGACCCAGAACTTGTGTTGGCTGACAACGCAGAAGCTTTTGCTGATGGTTTAACGGTTCTTTCTCGTTTGACCGAAGGTAAAGTGTACTTGTGTAAGGCACCTGGAAGTAAAATTCCAACAACCTCTGATGTTACAGTAGAAGAGTTTGGTGGTGTTCACCCAGCAGGGTTAGCCGGTACTCATATCCACTTCTTGGATCCAGTGAGTGATAGCAAAGTCGTTTGGAGTGTTAACTACCAAGACGTTGTTGCGATTGGCAAGCTGTTTGTTCAGGGTGAATTGTATACTGATCGTGTTATTTCACTCGGTGGTCCTCAAGTTAATAATCCTCGTCTACTTCGTACGCGCTTAGGCGCGAATCTAGATCAGATTGTTGCAGGTGAGCTAAAAGAAGGCGAGAACCGTATTATTTCAGGTTCTGTGCTTTCTGGACGTAAGGCGTCTGGACCATATGGTTACGTCGGTCGTTACCACAATCAAGTTTCGGTTATTCGTGAAGGCCGCGAACGTCAAATGATGCACTATTTACGTGCAGGTGTTGAAAAGCACTCTGTTCTAAATGTGTTCTTATCTAAATTGTTAGGTAAAACTAGCTTTGATATGACGTCGACCACAAACGGTAGTGATCGTACGATGTTACCTTTAGGTCACTTTGAAAACTTGATGCCGATGGATATTTTACCAACACAATTGCTGCGTTCTATCGTCGTTAATGACACAGAAGTGGCTCAAAAGCTTGGTGTGTTGGAGTTAGATGAAGAAGATCTTGCTCTGATGACCTATGCGTGTTCTGGTAAATTTGAATACGGCCCAATCCTTAGGGATTGTCTAACTCTGATTGAGAAAGAGGGTTAAGTTATGGGTCTTAGAAAAATTCTTGATAAAATGGAACCTGAGTTCCATAGTGGCGGTAAGTATGAAAACTGGTACGCGCTTTACGAAGCGGTTGATACCATTTTTTACCGCCCGAGCAGTGTAACAAAGACCAATGCACACGTTCGCGATGCGGTTGATATGAAACGCATCATGATTTTGGTTTGGATGTGTACCTTCCCTGCTATGTTCTTTGGAATGTACAACATAGGTTTGCAAGCCAATAGTGCGATGGACGCCATGGGTGTTGATGGTGGTGAATCTTGGCGTCATGCGATCATCGGTGCGTTAACGACGTACGATGTATCAAGTGTGTGGGATAATATGATTTATGGCGCGATGTATTTCTTGCCTGTCTATTTGACCACCTTTGTCGTTGGTGGCTTCTGGGAAGTTTTGTTCGCAGCTGTTCGTAAACACGAAGTGAACGAAGGGTTCTTCGTAACGTCTATTCTGTTCTCTCTATCTCTGCCTGCGACTATTCCTTTGTGGCAAGTTGCTTTGGGTATCACATTTGGTGTGGTGCTTGGCAAAGAAGTCTTTGGTGGAACGGGTAAAAACTTCCTTAACCCTGCGCTTGCTGGCCGTGCGTTCTTGTTCTTCGCTTACCCTGCTTCAATGTCTGGTGATGCTGTTTGGACGGCAGTGGATGGCTTCTCTGGGGCGACTATGCTTAGTCAAGCTGCCGCAGGTGGCGTAGATGCGTTGAGTATTTCTTGGTCTGATGCGTTCTTTGGCTTTGTTCAGGGCTCGATGGGTGAAACGTCAACTCTCGCTATTTTGATTGGTGGTTGTGCCTTATTGATAATGAGGATCGCTAACTGGCGAATTGTCGCAGGCGTTATGCTTGGCATGGTGCTCACGTCTCTATTGTTTAACGCAATAGGCTCTGACACCAATCCGATGTTGGCAACACCTTGGTACTGGCACTTAGTCATGGGTGGCTTTGCGTTTGGTATGATGTATATGGCGACTGACCCTGTTTCGGCTTCGATGACCAACAAAGGTAAGCTTTTCTACGGCGCTTTGATCGGTGTAATGGTTGTTTTGATTCGTGTCGTTAACCCTGCTTACCCAGAGGGCATGATGCTTGCAATTCTATTTGCAAACTTATTTGCGCCATTTATTGATCATTTTATTGTTCAGGCAAATATTAAGCGGAGGATTGCTCGCAATGGCTAGTGGAAACGATAGCATTAAAAAAACCATTACGGTTGCGCTTTCTCTGTGTTTTGTTTGTTCTATCTTTGTTGCAGCAGCAGCAGTTGGCTTGAAGCCAATTCAAGAGAGCAATAAAGACCTTGACCGTAAAACAAACATTTTGTCTGCAGCAAACATGTTAGATCCTAACCGTTCTGTTTCAGAGGTTTTCTCAACGATTGAAAAACGTTTGGTAAATCTAGAAACAGGAAGTTTTGCAACTCAGGCTGAGTTGGATGCAGCGGGTATTGATCTAGACACTTATGTTCAAAGAGATGCGTCTCGTAACCCTGCTTTGTCTATCGCGTTAAGCGGAGAAAATGATCCTGCAGCGATCAAGCGCCGAGTTAAATTCGCAACGGTTTATTTGGTTAAATCGGGCGATACAATCGATCGTATCATTCTTCCTGTTCACGGTTATGGTCTATGGTCTACTCTTTACGGTTTTATGGCCTTAGAGAAAGACTTTAGTACTGTGATTGGTCTTGGTTTCTACGAGCACGCAGAAACCCCTGGACTGGGTGGCGAGATTGATAATCCAAACTGGAAAGCGTTGTGGAAAGGTAAAGAAGTTTACGATGCTCAAGGTAAGGCTGTAATCGGTCTGGCTAAAGGTGCGGTTGATAGCTCTGATCCAGAAGCTTCTCATAAGGTTGATGGCTTGTCCGGTGCAACGTTGACAAGTCGCGGTGTGACGCACTTGGTTCAATACTGGCTTGGTGATAACGGCTTCGGTCCTTTCCTTGCAAAATTGCGTAAAGAGGGAGTGTAAACATGTCTGATGTGAAAAAGGTTCTTTTTGGCCCTATCTTGTCAAACAACCCGGTTGCACTGCAGATTCTGGGTATTTGTTCGGCGTTGGCTGTAACGAGTAGTTTAAATGTAAGTTTGGTTATGGCGGTCGCATTGACGCTAGTAACAGCATTTTCTAACTTGTTTATAGCGACTATCCGTAGCCATATTCCAAACAGTATTCGTATCATTGTACAAATGATCATTATTGCGTCTTTGGTAATTGTGGTTGATCAGGTGCTTAAAGCATTCGCGTACGAGATCAGTAAGCAATTGTCTGTGTTCGTCGGTCTGATCATTACAAACTGTATCGTAATGGGTCGTGCTGAAGCCTATGCAATGAAAAATGGCCCAGCAATGAGCTTTTTGGATGGTATCGGTAACGGCTTAGGCTACAGTGCGATGTTGATCATCGTTGCTTTCTTCCGTGAGCTGTTTGGTGCCGGAAAACTGTTCGGTATCGAGGTGTTTGCTACGGTGCAAAATGGCGGATGGTATCAACCGAACGGTCTGATGCTTCTTCCTCCAAGTGCCTTCTTCGTAATCGGTTTGGTTATCTGGGCGCTTCGCGCGTACAAGACTGAGCAGGTTGAAGAACCAGAATTCAAGATTGCTGCTAATTCACGAGTTCAGGAGGCGCACTAATGGAACACTTTATCAGTCTTTTTATTAAAGCCATTTTTGTTGAAAACATGGCGCTGGCTTTTTTCTTGGGTATGTGTACTTTCCTTGCCCTTTCTAAGAAAGTAGAGACAGCGATTGGCTTGGGTATTGCGGTTGTAGTGGTATTGGCCATTACGGTTCCGCTTAATAACTTGCTTTACAAAAACCTTCTGCAAGACGGTGCGCTTGAATGGGCTGGGTTGCCAGATGTTGATCTGAACTTCCTTGGTTTGTTGAGCTATATCGGTGTTATTGCAGCGGTTGTTCAGATACTCGAAATGACGTTAGATAAGTATATGCCAGCGTTGTATAACGCGTTAGGTGTGTTCTTACCTCTAATTACGGTTAACTGTGCCATCATGGGTGCCTCTCTTTTCATGGTTGAGCGTGACTACAACTTCAGTGAGAGTCTCGTTTACGGTGTCGGTGCTGGCGTTGGTTGGGCATTGGCTATTGCCGCGTTGGCCGGTATCCGTGAGAAGCTTAAGTACTCTGATGTTCCAGCAGGCTTACGTGGTTTGGGTATTACCTTTATCACTGTTGGTTTGATGAGTTTGGGCTTTATGTCATTTTCTGGTGTGCAGCTTTAATGCTGCATGCTTTAGGACAACCAAGAAGAAGGTTTTACTAACATGGTCAACTTAGAAATCATTCTGGGTGTGGTGATGTTTACCGCTATCGTGCTTGCGTTGGTTGCCATTATTTTGGCTGCTCGCGCTCGCTTGGTTAGCACCGGTGACGTTACAATACGCATCAATGGCGAAAAGGAAGTGACAGCGCCTGCTGGCGGTAAGTTGCTTCAAACATTAGCAAACAGCGGTATCTTTCTATCATCTGCATGTGGTGGTGGCGGTACGTGTGCGCAATGTAAATGTAAAGTGATGAATGGTGGTGGCTCAATGCTATCTACTGAACAATCTCACTTTACTCGCCGTGAAGAAAAAGAAGGCTTCCGCCTTTCGTGTCAGGTTGCTGTAAAGCAAGACATGGATGTGGAAGTACCTGAAGAGGTATTTGGAGTTAAAGCTTGGGAATGTACGGTGGAGGCAAATGACAACGTTGCAACCTTCATCAAGGAGCTAACGCTTCGTCTTCCTGAGGGCGAAAATGTAGATTTCAGAGCAGGTGGTTACGTTCAGTTAGAAGCCCCTGCGCATACTGTAAACTACAAAGATTTCGTTATTGATGACGAGTACCGCGAGGATTGGGATAAGTTCAATCTTTGGAAATTCGTTTCTAAAGTGGATGAGCCGATTATTCGCGCTTACTCAATGGCAAACTATCCTGAAGAAAAGGGTATTGTTAAATTCAATATCCGTATTGCATCGCCGCCTCCAGGCAAAGATAACGTACCTCCAGGTCAAATGTCTTCATACGTATTTAGTTTAACGCCTGGCGATAAAATTAAAGTGTATGGTCCATTTGGTGAGTTTTTTGCGAAAGATACTGACGCTGAAATGGTGTTCATTGGTGGTGGTGCTGGTATGGCACCGATGCGTTCGCACATCTTTGATCAGCTTAAGCGTTTGAAGTCGTCTCGTAAGATGTCTTTCTGGTATGGCGCGCGTAGTCTTCGTGAAGCATTCTATACGGAAGAGTATGACATGCTTCAAGGCGAAAATGAGAACTTCAAGTGGCATTTAGCACTGTCTGATCCATTGCCAGAAGATAACTGGGAAGGGTACACTGGATTTATTCATAATGTGCTTTATGAAAACTATCTGAAAGATCACCCAGCGCCTGAAGATTGTGAGTTCTACATGTGTGGGCCTCCAATGATGAATGCGTCTGTTATTAAGATGCTAGAAGATCTCGGAGTCGAGAACGAAAACATCTTGTTAGATGACTTTGGTGGCTAGTCACCAGCCCTAAGGCCCACCCATTCTGGTGGGCTTTTGTTTTAATAGTGTTTGCGAAGAATATATGAGAAACAAAGCACTTCTAGCTGGTCTGGCTATTGTAGCCGTCGCTGTTCTTTATCGTTTATTTTCATTTACTCCTGAGTTGGTCGGGTTCTCCGGTCCCACGATGGGGACAACCTACACGGTTAAGTTTATTACTCATAAAAACGCTCCTGATGAAGCGATGATTAAAGACTCTGTTGATCAGGTGTTGGTTAAGGTTAATAAGTTGATGTCAACTTATGATCCCAGTTCAGAGTTGTCTTTATTTAATCGTTCTGCTGCAGGTCAGTCTTATGAGGCCTCTGATGATATTGCCTATGTTGTCAATGCCGCGCTCAAGATAAGTGAGCTAACCGACGGTGCTTATGATGTTACTGTGGGGCCGCTTGTTAATTTGTGGGGGTTCGGTCCTGGTAAGCACGAAGATAGGGTGCCGACACAGGAAGAGATTGAAAGTGCTAAGTCTAAAGTTGGTTATCACTACTTGAGTTTAGATGGCAATCAGTTGAAAAAGACAAAAGATGTCTATGTTGACTTGTCTTCTATTGCAAAGGGTTATGGTGTCGATCAGGTTGCACTTACTCTGGAGCAATATGGAATCAATAATTACCTTGTAGAAGTGGGTGGTGAGATTCGAACTAAAGGGATGAAGCTAGACGATGCTCATTGGGAGATCGGGGTAGAGAGCCCTGCGGGTGGACACAGTATTGCTCAGAAAGTGATTCAGGCGGATAACCTTTCGATCGCAACTTCGGGCGACTATCGTAACTATTTTGAAAAAAATGGTGTGCGATATTCACATACAATAGATCCAAAAACAGGAAAACCCATTACCCATAGACTAGTCTCTGTTACTATTATCTCAGATAGTGTGATGTTAGCGGATGGTTTGGCGACAGCGATCAATGTCTTGGGGCCTGTAAAGGGCTTGGAGTTTGCTGAGCGAAATGATATTGCCGCGTATATGCTGGTAAAAGAAGATTTCGGTTTTAAAGAAGAATATTCAAAAGCGTTTAAGCCTTATCTAAATTAAAAGCGTTATCGATGATTCGTCGGTATCGGTGTTAACACAGAAAGTGTTGGCATCCGATTGATTTGGGTTTGGGTAATACGACGTTGGAGGTTTTATGTTAACCATCATTTTGGCGTTTGTTTTAATGTTGTTGCTTGTAGCAGCAATGGCTGTCGGTGTACTTATGGGGCGTAAGCCTATTTCCGGCTCTTGTGGCGGTATGAGTGCACTTGGTATGGAAGTCGCTTGTGATATTTGCGGTGGCGATAAAGGAAAATGTGAAAAGGAAACGAAAAAGGCACGCGCCTCTGCTAATTCAGAAGATCAATTTTATGACGCTTCTAAGTAAAGATTAATTTAAGGGGAAACTATGACCACGAGACATTACGATGTCGTTGTATTAGGAACAGGGCCTGCCGGAGAAGGCGCTGCAATGAACGCAGCCAAAGCTGGTAAGCGTGTTGCAGTGGTGGAAGCGAGTCCTAAAGTGGGGGGGAGCTGTACTCATTTGGGTACAATTCCGTCTAAAGCGCTTAGGCATGCAGTTAAAGAGATTATTGCGTTTAATACGAATCCGATGTTTCGGGATATTGGTGAACCTCGTTGGTTTTCGTTTCCTAAAGTATTAAATCGCGCAAATAAGGTGATTGATAAGCAGGTTATGGGGCGGACTGAATATTACGCTCGTAACCGAATTGATATCTTTTTTGGGCGTGGCCGCTTCAAGGATGCAAATACAATTGAAGTAAACACCTATGAGCGTGGTCCTGAATTACTAGTGGCTGAGAAAGTGGTTATCGCTACTGGGTCTCGTCCATACCGCCCAGAGAATATTGACTTTGATCATCCTCGAATTTATTGCTCGGATACTATTTTAAGTTTAAGCCATACTCCACGATCTTTGATTATTTATGGTGCTGGTGTCATCGGCTCTGAGTATGCGTCAATCTTTTGTGGATTGGGTGTAAGGGTTGAGTTAATTAATCCAGGTAAAAAGTTACTAAGCTTTTTGGATGATGAAATAACCGACGCATTGAGTTACCACTTGCGTGATAGTGGAGTGTTGATTCGCCACAATGAGACATATGACTCTGTGGAGACAACAGAGCGTGGTGTTGTAATGCACATGACATCTGGTAAAAAGTTGCGTGCAGATGCGCTACTGTTCTGTAATGGTCGATCTGGTAATACCAAAGATTTGGGGTTAGATGCTATTGGTCTAGAAGCAAATGCTAGAGGTCAGTTAGCGGTTAATGATACGTATCAAACACAAGTTGATAACGTATATGCGGCAGGTGATGTAATCGGTTGGCCGAGTCTAGCAAGTGCGGCATACGATCAAGGCCGCGCAGTTGCCGCGAATATGTTTGGTATAGAGGGTGGTCACTTCATTAGCGAGGTGCCAACTGGTATTTATACTATTCCTGAAATCAGCTCAGTGGGTAAAACTGAAGCTGAACTGACTAGCGAAAAGGTGCCTTACGAAGTAGGTCGTGCGTTCTTTAAGAACACGGCACGTGCTCAAATAACGGATGAAGCGGTAGGGATGTTGAAAATCTTATTCCATCGTGAATCGTTAGAAATTTTAGGTATTCACTGTTTTGGTGACCAAGCGTCAGAGATCGTCCACATTGGACAGGCGATCATGAAGCAGCCAGGTGAGCAGAATACGTTAAAGTATTTCTTGAACACGACGTTTAACTACCCAACGATGGCGGAAGCCTATCGTGTTGCGGCTCTGAACGGTTTTAACCGAGTGTTTTAAGCTGTTTTGGTTACGTTATATTAAAAAGCCGCAAAAGAATGTCTTTTGCGGCTTTTTTTGTTTGTTTGTTCCGTCCTGAAATAGGTTTACACCTAGGAGACCTATTATGGGGACATCAAGTAATACCAAGCGCAAGCGTACTCAACGTGACTATACAATGGGCTTTAAACTACAGATAGTGATGGCCGTCGAAAAAGGCGACATGACTTACAAGCAAGCTCAAAAGATCTATGGAATCCAAGGCCGATCAACAGTGCTGACTTGGCTTCGAAAACACGGCAAAATGGATTGGTCTACCAAAGTGAGGCGACCCATGTCTAAATCCCCGAAAGCAAAAGAAACACCCGCTCAAACAATCAAAAGACTAGAGCGAGAGTTGGAAGATGAGCAACTGAAAAATCGTTTACTCAATACGGTGGTTGATATTCTGGACGCTGAGCACGGGATGAGCCTTAGAAAAAAGTATATAGCCAAGGAGCGAGACGCCTTCAAGCTGAAGAAAAAATCAGTTTAAGTCGTTCTTGCCAGCTTCTTGGCACTGTCTCGTCCTAAAATACGTTGACGATTTTAGGACGAGACAGTTTGCTCTGTTATGTCGGCGTAGTAAGCAAGACTCTGTTAGGTGCCTTTAACGGCGTAGATGCCTTTAAGGTTTCGAAAGTAGCCTTTGTAGTCCATGCCGTAGCCAAATAAGAATCTGTCTTCTACTTCTGCACCAATGTATTCTGGCGTCATTTCTACTTTTCTGTCATGCAGTTTATTGACGGTTGTTGCACTGGATACGCTCTTGGCGCCATTGGCTTTGAACCATTCCACGATTGCTTTCAGTGTGTGTCCTTGATCAAAAATGTCGTCCATTACAAGAACATGACGGCCTTTGAAATCAATTTGAGGGTAGCTGTGCCACTTCAGTTCGATTTGTCCTTCAAGCTCCATCCCATAACGCGTTGCATGAACATAATCTAGCTCAAGTGGAAACTCTAATTTTTCCAGCAAAGCGGCCGTAGGGATTAGCCCTCCGTTCATCACGCACATAACAATCGGGAGTTTATCGCCAAGATCTTTTGTGATTTGAGTGGCGAGTGTATCGATGGCGTTGTCTAGCTCTTCAGAGCTGAGCAAGCAGTCGGCTTCCTCTAGAATGTTGTTTAGTTCTTGAATCTTTTGAGTGGTCATATTTAATTGGTCATAAATAACAAGATGATTGATTTTAACTCATTGAATTAATTATTGCGATTGGCGGTATTCGTGCAGTGTTGCATTTAAGCAAATAGTCGCTAACACAATCACCCAGCTTGCTTGCAGCCACACTAAAAAAATTGGCAAAGCCGCAAATGCACCGTAAATGACTTGGTAGTTTGCGAAGAACTGAGCGAAATTGGCGAAGAGGGTGTTAAGGAGTATTAAGGAAAAGGCTCCGATGGCTGAGCAAATTAGTGAGAGTTTTATAGAGGAGTTTGTATTTGGGGCTAAATAGTTCAGCAATAACAGCATGAAGGTATAAATTAGAAATTTACCAATATCAAAGAGTTTGTCTATGAATTGGCTGAGCTCTATACCTGCTAGTTGATAAGAAATTAAAGTGCCATAAAGGCTGAGCGATGCTGCTAAGAGGATTGGGCCAAGCGTTAATATTGCCCAATATGTAAGCAGTTTATCTTTGATTGAGCGTTTATCGTGAATCCCCCAGATTGACTGAACACTGTTTTCAAAACTATTTAGTAATAATAGGGCGGTGAGAAGCAGTGTCGCAAAGCCAGCAAGAGAAAGGTTCTTAGCTTGATCTGAAAAACTCAGTAAATAGGTTATGACTTCGTTGCTGCTGCCTGGAGCAAGGTTTGATTCAATAAAGCCAATGAGAGTGGATTCTAGTGAGCTTAGTGCGGGCGTTAGGCTTAAAATACCAAATATGATGGTAATGATTGGAACTGCGGCTAAGAGCGAAGCGAGTGTGAGTTGGGCGGCTTTTTGAGAGGTGGCGCTGTTGTTGAATCGTTTCACGCTCTCTTTCATGATGTTAATTAAGTGTGACCTAATGTCTAATGCGTGCATATTGAATTGTTTTCCGCCGAGTTTTCTGGATTTTAACGTTAAAATGTGCAAATAAAACTAACAATGCACATTGATAGTGCAAAGTGCAATATTGTGGCGCACTGGGCTTGCGTTACTTCAATGTCGAGGATACTATATAACCGTTCCTTTTGTGATATTTGTACCGCTGAATAGTCAAGATCTTTTCTTGACCCGTTTACGGTTCCTTGGTGACAAAATGTCATATTTTTAGCCCAGTTTATTAAAACTGGGCTTTTTTATATCTTTCTGTTGACGGGACACAATCGATCTCTATAATAGCCCACCACGAAAAACGTAATGAGTTTTGCGCCTGTAGCTCAGTTGGATAGAGCATCCGCCTTCTAAGCGGACGGTCAGGGGTTCGAATCCCTTCAGGCGCGCCATTTCAGCCCATTGCTTAAATGTAATCAAATTTTGGTCTTGTTGATTGTTTTGCTTACTAAGATTTCATCTATTGCCTACGTCAACAAGTGAAGCAAGCTCCCAAGAGGAAGTTTTATGCAAGTTTCAGTAGAGACAACGTCTCCTATCGAACGCGTACTTACAATCAGCGTTCCTGCTGCCCGTATTGAAGAAAAAGTTAGTGCTGAAGTCGCTAAAACAGCTAAGACCGTTCGTCTTGACGGTTTTCGTAAAGGTAAAGTACCTGTTAGCGTAGTGAAAAAACGCTACGGTCAAGGTATTCGCCTAGAAGCTGTTGAGCAAATTATGCGTGATGCCTACATTGAGGCGGTTCAAGCAGAGTCTATTCAACCAGCAGGCATGCCTTCAATCGAACCAAAAAATATTGAAGAAGGCGCTGATCTGGAATTTACAGCGAAAGTTGAGGTTTACCCAACTATCGAATTAGCTGATGCTTCTAAGCTTGAAGCTAAGCGTGTTAATTCTGAAGTAACAGATGCTGACGTTGATACGATGCTAGAGACTCTACGTAAACAAAACGCAGAGTGGACTGTTGTTGAGCGTGAAGCGAAAGACGGCGATCAAGTTACTATGGATTTTGAAGGTTTCATCGGTGATGAAGCATTTGAAGGTGGTAAAGCAGACGACCATAAATTGGTTTTAGGCTCTAACACAATGATCCCTGGTTTCGAAGCAGGCGTAGAAGGTATTAAGGCTGGCGAAGAGCGCACTATCGAAGTGACTTTCCCAGAAGACTACCAAGCTGAAAACCTTAAGGGTCAAGCAGCTACGTTCAAAGTGACTGCAAAAGAAGTTGCAGAGCAAATTTTACCAGAGTTGAACGACGAGTTCGCTGAGAAATTTGGTTTGGGCGATGAGCCAACGCTAGATGCATTGCGCGCTGAAGTACGCAAAAACATGGATCGCGAGCTAAGTCAGGCGATTAAAGCTAAACTAAAGAACAGCCTGTTTGATAGCCTATTAGCTAACAACGAGCTAGACGTACCTTCTTCTTTGGTTGACCAAGAAGTAGACGGCCTACGTGAGCAAGCTGCTCGCCAATTTGGTGGTCAAGGTTTTGATGCTTCTCAGCTACCAGCGGAGTTGTTTCAAGATGAAGCAACAAAGCGTGCTAAACTGGGACTATTAATCTCAGAAGTTATCAAGCAAAATGAACTAAGTGTAGATGATGATCGTGTTAAGGCTTTCTTAGAAGATATGGCGCAAGCTTATCAAGAGCCTCAACAGGTTGTAGAGTTCTACCTAAACAACAAAGAGCAGTTGGCACAGGTTCAATCTGCTGTACTTGAAGAGCAAGTTGTTGATAAACTTCTAGAAAGCGCTCAAGTGGTAGAATCCACTTTGGGTTATGAAGACGCTATTAAGCCAGAAGCGCCAGCTGCAGAAGCAGAAGAAGGCGAAGAAGCATAAGTTTTAGCTTATAATTCTATACAAGGCCGATATAGCGTATGCTATGTCGGCTTTTTTGTTTTTAAGGAATGCAATATGAATTTAATGACCCCGACTACTGGTCCTGTAGCGATCACAAGTAATGGCCTTGTCCCTATGGTTATCGAGCAAACCGCTCGTGGTGAACGGTCTTTCGATATTTATTCTCGTCTGCTTAAAGAAAGGGTTATTTTCCTCGTTGGTCAGGTCGAAGACCATATGGCTAACTTGGTCGTAGCGCAGTTGTTGTTTCTCGAATCCGAGAATCCAGATAAGGATATTCATTTGTACATAAATTCTCCTGGTGGTTCTGTTACCGCAGGAATGTCGATTTATGACACAATGCAATTCATTAAGCCTGATGTTAGTACGATGTGCATCGGTCAGGCAGCGAGTATGGGAGCACTGTTGCTTACAGCAGGCGCAGCGGGTAAACGTTATTGTTTGCCTAACTCTCGAGTAATGATTCATCAGCCGCTTGGTGGCTACCAAGGGCAGGCGTCTGATATTGAGATTCATACGCGCGAAATTTTGTCTATTAAGCATCGTTTAAATGAAATTATTGCTCATCATACAGGCCAACCGATTGAAAAGGTGGCTGAGGATACGGATCGCGATAACTTTATGAATCCTGAGTCTGCTAAAGAGTATGGATTAATTGACGATATTTTAGAAAAGCGTCTAGCTTAAATTATTAAGGGTGGGATTTAATGTCTGATGATAAGTTTAGCCGAGGTGACCACTCTGATCGGCTACTTTATTGTTCGTTTTGTGGTAAGAGTCAAGACGAGGTAAGAAAGCTAATTGCGGGACCTTCGGTCTACATTTGCAATGAGTGTGTTGATTTGTGCAATAACATCATCACACAAGAGTTAATGCAAACGGATGACGCTGAAGAAGCTTCTGATGAGTTGCCTACGCCGCTTAAGTTGAGTAAATCTCTTGATGACTATGTTATTGGTCAGGAACGCGCTAAAAAGGTGTTGGCTGTTGCGGTCTATAACCATTACAAGCGCTTGCGTCACCAAAGTAGTAAAGACTCTCCAGTTGAGCTCGGTAAAAGTAATATTCTTTTAATCGGCCCCACAGGGAGCGGTAAAACGCTACTAGCACAAACGTTAGCGCGCGTTCTCGATGTTCCGTTTACGATTGCTGACGCGACGACGCTGACGGAAGCTGGGTATGTTGGTGAAGATGTTGAAAACATTATTCAGAAGCTACTTCAGAATTGTGACTACGATGTAGAGAAGGCGCAACGAGGGATTGTTTATATCGACGAAATCGATAAGATTTCGCGTAAATCCGACAATCCGTCTATTACTCGCGATGTATCAGGTGAAGGTGTTCAACAAGCCTTGTTGAAATTGATCGAAGGCACGGTTGCTTCTGTTCCTCCTCAGGGTGGACGCAAACACCCTCAGCAGGAATTTTTGCAAGTAGATACGTCAAACATCTTGTTTATTTGTGGTGGTGCGTTTGCTGGACTTGAGCGTGTCATAAGTGACCGTACTGAGAAAAGTAGTATTGGTTTCTCGGCAACCGTGAAGAGTAAAGACGAAGGTCGTACTTTCTCAGAAGCGATTCACCAAGTCGAAACAGAAGACTTAGTGAAATTCGGTCTTATTCCTGAGTTCGTTGGTCGATTGCCTGTTGTTGCTACCTTGTCTGAACTAGATGAAGAAGCGTTGATGACAATTTTGAGTGAGCCGAAGAATGCGCTTACTAAGCAATATCAGCATTTGTTTGACCTAGAAGGCGTGGAATTAGAGTTTACCGATGAGTCTTTGCGCGAAGCAGCGCATCTGGCACTTGAGCGTAAAACCGGTGCACGTGGTTTGCGTAGTATCCTTGAATCTGCGTTATTGGATTGCATGTATGAGCTGCCAAATCGATCGGATGTGGTCAAAATTGTCATGGATGGAGCCTCTGTTCGTGGTGAGTCGACGCCATTGATGCTTTTAGAAAAAGAAGATTCAGCCGCAAATAACGCCTAAAATAGACGGCGTATATGATTTTAAAAACCGAGTTGCGTTCGCTACTCGGTTTTTTTATGGCAAAGTATTTGCAAAATACTTACTAGAGGTTCAATACTTAGAACGAAACGCTTGTAATTTCTCCCTTTGTCCCAATCTCTATACAACAAAGCTCGTCGCAATTATAAGTCTGCGACCCGGATTGGAAAATAATATGTCAAATATGCTAACACTGCCTATGTTGCCGCTACGAGATGTAGTGGTTTACCCGCACATGGTGCTTCCATTGTTTGTTGGTCGCACAAAGTCCATTGAAGCGCTTGAAGCCGCTATGGATGACGACAAGCTCGTTTTTCTGGTTGCTCAACAAGATGCTTCTAAGGACGACCCCGTTCAAGAAGATCTATATAACGTCGGAACAGTTGCTAAGATTATGCAATTACTTCGTCTTCCAGATGGGACCGTTAAGGTTTTGGTGGAAGGCAAATATCGTGCAACGCTAAATGCCTTGTCCGACGGTGAAGAGTTTATTTCCGCTACGGTTGATGAGTTAGCCGCTTCAGACGAAGATCAATCAGAGTATGATGCGATTAGAAATGCTTTGCTTAAACAGCTTGATGACTATGTTTCTGGTAGCAAGCGTATTCCAAGTGAAGTGGTTACTTCCGTAAAATCCATCGATGATTTATCTAAATTGATAGATAGTATTACAGGTCATATGAGCCTGAAGCTGGAAGATAAGCAAAAAGTGCTAGAGTTGATCTCTCTCATTGAGAGAGGAGAATACTTGATGGGATTGATGGACGGTGAATTAGACATCGCCCATCTTGAAAAAAGCATTCGTAGTCGCGTTAAGAAACAAATGGAGCGCAGTCAGCGAGAGTACTATTTGAATGAGCAAATGAAAGCCATTCAAAAAGAGCTTGGTGATATGGACGAAGGAGGTAATGAGCTGGACCTGCTTCAAGAGAAAATTATTGAAGCCGGTATGACTGAAGAGGCTACCGAAAAAGCCGACGCCGAACTTAAAAAACTTAAGATGATGTCACCTATGTCTGCTGAGGCAACAGTGGTGCGTGGCTATATAGATTGGTTAATCTCTTTACCATGGAAAAAGCGCTCCAAAGTTCGCAATGACCTTGCGTATGCTGAAAAAGTATTGAACCAAGATCATTATGGTCTTCAAGATGTAAAAGAGCGGATATTAGAGTTCTTGGCCGTTCAGCAGCGTGTCAAGAAAGTAAAAGGGCCTGTATTGTGTCTAGTAGGGCCTCCAGGTGTCGGTAAGACTTCTCTTGGGCAATCGATTGCTAAAGCGGTAAATCGAAAGTATGTACGTATGGCGTTGGGTGGCGTTCGTGATGAAGCAGAGATTCGCGGACACCGTCGGACATACATTGGTTCGATGCCCGGAAAATTGCTTCAAAAGCTTGCAAAGGTCAAGGTTAAGAATCCGCTATTTTTACTCGATGAGATCGATAAAATGGGCATGGATCACCGCGGCGATCCCGCTTCTGCGTTATTGGAGGTGTTGGATCCAGAGCAAAACCACACGTTCAATGACCACTATTTAGAAGTGGATTATGATTTATCGGATGTGATGTTTATTTGTACATCAAATAGCATGAATATTCCGGGGCCGCTTTTAGATCGTATGGAAGTGATTCGTATTCCCGGGTACACAGAAGATGAAAAACTTAACATCGCGAAGCGTTACCTGTTGCCTAAACAAGTTAAATTAGCGGGCCTTAAAGATAAAGAAATCGCACTTGCTGATGACGCCGTGATGGACGTTGTTCGATACTACACTAAAGAGGCTGGTGTACGTGGTTTAGAGCGCGAACTTAGTAAGATTTGTCGTCGTGTTGTTAAGCAGCAAGCGTTAAGTAAAGATAAGACTACCGTTGAAGTGACGTCTGAAAATTTGGAAGACTTTTCTGGTGTTCGTAAATTCAGTTACGGCAAAGCGGAAGATAAAAATCAAATTGGGCAAGTGACTGGTTTAGCTTGGACGTCTGTTGGTGGTGAACTGTTGACGATTGAGGCCGCAGGTGTTCCTGGTAAAGGGCGTCACGTTAAAACGGGGTCTCTTGGTGATGTTATGCAGGAATCTATCCAGGCTGCTCTCACCGTTGTCAGAAGTCGTTCTCTTGCATTAGGCATTGATGACGATTTCCATGAAAAGGTCGATCTTCATTTGCATGTTCCAGAAGGGGCTACGCCAAAAGATGGTCCGAGTGCTGGTATTGCGATGTGTACTGCTATGGTTTCAGTGCTTGCTAAAGTGCCGGTCAAAGCGTCTGTTGCAATGACGGGTGAAATCACACTTCGAGGAGAGGTTCTTCCTATTGGCGGCTTAAAAGAGAAGCTGCTCGCAGCCCATCGAGGTGGGATTAAAACGGTCGTTATTCCAAAAGAGAATGCCCGTGACTTGAAAGAAATCCCTGACAATATCGTCGCCGATATGGAAATTGTACCCGTAAAATGGATTGATGAGGTGTTAGATGTTGCCTTAGAGTACATTCCTTCACCAAAAGAGGCAAAAACTGCCTCAACTAAAGAAAAAACTGTTGATGAACAAGAAACTGTAAGTCATCATTAGGTCAGTTCCCTGTATTGACAGGGCATAGGAAGGGCTTGTATAAATGCTCGACTTCTCGGAAAGCTTTTTTTAGCGCCGATGATAATACTAAGGAACCACGAAGATACTGAAGGGGTACAACGTGAACAAATCTGAATTGATTGATGCTATTGCCGCGTCTGCTGATCTTTCTAAAGCTGCTGCAAGTAATGCTTTAGATGCTACTTTAAAAACAATTGAAGAAGCACTCGTTAAAGGCGATCAGGTTACTTTAGTTGGTTTTGGAACTTTCCAAGTTAAAGAGCGTGCGGCTCGTACTGGCCGCAACCCTCAAACAGGTGCAGAGATCCAAATTAAAGCCGCTAAGGTTCCTAGCTTTAAAGCAGGTAAAGGTCTAAAAGACGCTGTAAACTAAGGCATTGAGGAGCAGTAGTTCAGTTGGTTAGAATACCTGCCTGTCACGCAGGGGGTCGCGGGTTCGAGTCCCGTCTGTTCCGCCATTAGATACAAAAAGGTGTATTCCCCGCGGAATGCACCTTTTTCGTTTTACATAACTTAAATTTGAGAATGGAGGCAGAATGCTCCAAGATATTAGAGATCGGTCGCAAAGCCTAATTGTGAAAATCATCATAGGCTTCATTGTTGTGACTTTCGCTCTTTTTGGGGTTGATGCATTGGTTACAAGTTTCAATTCTTCTGAGACAGTAGCTGAGGTCGACGGCAAAGAAATTACACGTACTCAGGTTCTTCAAACTGCAGATACGCAGCGACGACAGCTTATCTCAATGATGGGGAACAATATTGATCCTTCATTGTTAGATGAGAATTTACTTCAGAGACGAGCGTTGGATAGCTTGATTGAGCTTGCTGTCTTGAAGAATCAAGCGGACGGTTTAGAGCTTGGTGTATCCGATGCTCAAATAGACAGCTTGCTTGTCAGTGCAGAACAATATCAAACGGATGGTGTGTTTGATCAGAACAAGTATTTGAATGCGATTCGCAGTTTAGGGTTTACTCCGTTAGCGTATAAAGAGCGTATCAAAGAAAGCTACGTATTAAGTCAATTGCGCTCCGCTGTTACAGAATCAGAGTTTGCATTACCTAGCCAAGTTAACGCTATTTCTGAGTTGCAAAATCAAAAACGTACATACGAATATGTGCAATTCTCATTAGCGGATCAAACTGAGCAAACCGATGTGACCGATGGTGAGTTGCAAGCTTACTATGATGATCATCAGCAAGACTTTGTTTCTCCTGAACAAGTGAAGATTAGTTACGTTGTTGTTACTACAGATGCGTTAGCAACTAATGTGAAAGTAACGGATCAAGAGCTTCAAAACGCGTATCAAACAGAAATCGCTGGTCTGGATACGGAAGAGCGAGATGCTTCGCACATATTGATTGATACAAGCATCCGATCTGAAGATGAGGCGAAGAGCATTATTGCTGAGATTCAAAGTAAGTTGGCGAGTGGCGATAGTTTTGCTTCGTTGGCAAAAGAGTACTCTGATGATCCTGGGTCGAAAGACGTTGGAGGCGAGTTAGGCTTTGTTGCTAAAGGGGCTTTAGGTGAGTCTTTTGAAAGCTTCGAAGATGCTTTGTTTGCTATGAACGTCGGAGACATTCAAGAAGCTGAAACGCAATACGGTCTTCACCTTATTAAGCTAAATGCGATTGATAAGGCAGATGCACCAACATTGGAAGAGTTAAGAGATCAGTTGACGGCTGATATCACTGCTCGTAAGGCAAAAGACGCCTTGTTGGATGCCCAAGAAAATATTGCGGATTTAGCTTATGCGAGCGATGAGCTAGCGCCTTTAGCGGATGAATATGGTTTAGACGTTGAGACGAGCGACTATTTTGGTCAGTCTGGTGGCAATGATGTGATTACTTCTGAGCCAACGGTGATTAGTGCAGCCTTTAGTGATTCGGTTAAGCAAGATGGTCAAAACAGCGATCCGATTGAGCTAGGTGATGATAAGATTGTTGTTATTCATGTAGATGATCATAAAGCAGAGTCGCCGTTGTCTTTCGAAGATGCTAAAACTGAGATTGCTTCAACGTTAATCAAAGAAAAGGCTGAATCGATCATTTCAGAAAAAGCGGCAGAGCTTTTTGCTGACGCTTCACAAGATTCTGGCTGGGAGAAGGTAGAATTAGCACCACGAGGCCAAGATGAAGTCACGTCCTTGGTGTTTTCTATGCCTCACCCTGTAGAGGGGACAGTACAGACAGCGGTTAAGTCTCTAGTGAATGGTGATGTTGTCGCACTTAAGCTGTTAGACGTTGTGGCAGGGGAGAGTGACAGTGATTCTACTAGAACAGACGCTTACACGCGGTTTGTTACTCAGAACCAGGCGCAGTTAAACTCGGCTTCTCATTTGGAGCTTGTAAAAGACCTTGCGGAAATTGAGCAGTAACTAGACGTATTTGTGATATTAAAAAGGCGCTTATTTAAGCGCCTTTTTTTATGCTTCTGATTTTGTTAGAAGGTTATTAGAGCTGATTGAAAAAAGAGGTTGAAGGAACGAAAAACAGGCTGCCATATCGGGCATCTGTATATTGCATTAGGTGATCAGAGTGACCGTCTTCATCGCCAATGATCATACTCTTAAGCATCTGATTGAAAATTTCGGGTTTTCTGACGTAGCTCGCGAACATCAAACCTTTTTCAGTTAAGTTTCCGAAAGGCATGCTTTGACGTAGGATCTCCAGTGATTTGCCATTTTGGTCTTTTATTGAGGCTCGTTTGGTGTGTGCGTGAACACTTTTTTCTGCGGCTGGGAATTCAATATCATCCTCTTTAGTGCGTCCGTATACTTGCTCTTGTTCCGTGGTAGACAGCGTTTCCCATTTGGGGAGGTTGTGAACAAACTTCATTACGTTTAAGTATGACCCGCTTCGATATTCTGGGTCTTCGTCTTGGATGAGTGCGGTTTGTGCTCGGCTTTCTCCTTGAGGGTTTTCGGTACCGTCAACGAAGCCGGTTAAGTCTCGATTGTCTAAATATTTAAAGCAATCTGTCTGCGATACTATTTCGACACTGTTTCCGAATAGATCGACAATGGCTTGGGTTAACGAGAACGTCGCGTCTTTCCTAATTGAGCGTATATGTACGCATATATCAATGTGTTCCGGGCCAACCTCAATATATTTACCCTTAAAAGAAGGGAACTCTTCTAAGTATTTTGGTTTGGTTTGAGTAAAGAGTTGGTTCCAAGCATAGATAGAAAAGCCAATAGTGGCGAAAAGGTGGGTGCCTGCGAACTGGCTTTGTTTCTTCTCGACGGTTTCTAGAAAGTGCTCTAAGGCTTTAAGAGCGATGTTTTCTTTGCCGGATACGATGTTTAGAGATACGAATGTCGCGTCGCTTGACGCTTCTGCGCATACTCCAGATTGACTATGAATAGGCATGGTTGTTTCCTATAGTGGCTTGCTAGTTGCTAAAAACTAACAATTAAAAATTTGGATATAGAGTTTTAAGTTGGCTAGCCTGGCTGGGTTTGGTAACCCCTGTTCGATATTCTTCTATGGCGTCGGCAAGGCTATGGCCGCTCCACTGAGTGATTGGCTGGTTGGAGTACATAACTAGTTCAGCTTCCATCAGAAGCTGGGTTATTTTAGGGGACCCAGTAAGCCGTTTGATGTCTTCAATTCCTTTTACTTCTGCATCGCCCCAACGATGGCGCGCCCATTCAAGTAAGTTGTTTCTTAGGTTCGCTAAATCATCTTGTTTGCAGCATTTTATCAAGCTGTGGTAGGCATCGTCTTCGGTGTTTGTGCTTAGAGGAGCGAAGCTTTGCAATGTTGGCACCTCATCGACCTTATCGGATGGTTGGGAGTGCTTTGCACGTCGGTACCATATGAATAATAAGATGGATGAGAGAGAGATAAAGCCAATGGCAGTCCAGATTGCCCAACTGGACTTGTCGTCTTTTGAATCTTGTATAACTAAGTCGACCAAAGGAGCATCGCTTGTAGGTTCTGGAGTGTTCTTTTTACGTTTAGCCAATGAGATCGGAGCAACGGATTGGCTTTGTGGGGCAATGTTGTTGGCATTATTTTGATTGTTGCTGGAGTTTTCAGTTTGCTCTTGAGATGTTTTGCTTTGTTCTATCACACTTCCATCAATATCTGCAACGTCGATGGAGGGCAGTGTTTTTCGCGCGATTTCATAAGAATTGGTAAGGCTATTCCAATAGGGGATCTGGATTTCGGGGAGGGTAAGGTTACCTGCTTGAGTTGGAACCACCTCGATGCGAATTGTTTCGCTACCTTCTAAACCCTCACTGGTTTTTCGGCTGTCTAATTTGCTTGGAGAGGGGTAAAGTTTGTAACGAGCTGTACTTGGGTAGGCAAGCTGAGGCAGTTGTTCAGGTAGTGCGCCTTTTGCTCTAATTTCAATATCCCATACTAGAGTGTCGCCAATTGCCGTTGTTTCTTGCGAAGGTGTGAGAGACGATTCAATGGCAACGGACTTTGCTACTAGCCAGTTGTCAACTGGATAGCTGGCTGGAATCGATTGTACTTTTAGGTCGATTGGAGTGCTTTGTACACTGACCATCCTGCGACCAGAATTAGTGGCAACCATAGCGTGAATAGATTGGGCTGGTATGCGCACAATGCCACTTCGTTGAGGAAAGGCTAAGTAGGTGCGGGTTAATACCTCATAGGAGCTGCCGTTAACATTTTCATACTTGCGTTGATCGTCAAGAAGTCTTTCTACGGTTAAATCAGGGCTGGCGGGTACAGATACGTCAGCATTTTCCAGTTGCACTGACGTATAGATTTTTACATTGATTAGGGTTTGTTCTTGAACGTAAGGCGATATATCAGACACATCCATACTAATCATAACGGGCGGATTGCCATGCTGATCAAGTAATTGTGGAGAGGGCTTTACTTCAACCATTAACCTATTTGATTTGTGGTCGCCGATAGAAACGGGTGGAATTTCAAAGGTGCCAACGGACTTAGGCATTAGATTAACGACCCAGTAACTCAAGGCTCTGCTTGTTCCCAGATTGAAGCTGAATTGGCTGTTTTGGCTTTTTCCTAGAATTTTAAAGTCGCGTTTAAGGGCGGATAAATCTGGCCCTTGTCCTGTTTGTGCAAAATCAGCGCGCAATGTTAATTTGAACGGTTGGTTTTCAGTAACAATGTTTCGGTCAACAGAAGCGACCACGCTATCGGCCAGCGCAGTAATGGGGGTAAGCAACAAGAAAGCGATAAAAAGTATAAATGCCACAGTTTGTTGTAGGTGTTTAGTCATTGCTGTCATTACGTTGTGGGCAAATACTACCATGGTTTATTGCCATCCTCTTGAGCGCTAATGTTTTCATTTCTTCTTTGTTCGTGCAGATACCAAAGTTTGCGTTGAAGCAACGTTCCCGGGTCGTCTTGAATTTGTCTTAACCATTGATTCAATGCCTGACTTTTCTCTTTGGATTTACTTGTGTTTTCGTTGTGCTCTTTTTCTTTTTTATTATCGCGCTGTTTTTGAGATTTGTCTTGTGGGTTTGAGTCATTGTTTTGATTGTTTTCTTTAGAATCATCTTGGTTTTTGTCATCACTTTGCGATGAATTAGACTCTTGTTGCTGTTGCTGTTGCTGTTGCTGTTGCTGTTGCTGTTGCTGTTGCTGTTGCTGTTGCTGTTGCTGTTGCTGTTGCTGTTGCTGTTGCTGTTGCTGTTGCTGTTGCTGTTTTAGAAGATAGTCTAAATTTTGTTGAGCTTCTTTGAAATCTGGAGTTTGTTTCAGGGATTCTTTATAGGCAGAGATCGCGTTTTCAATGTCTCCACTTTGAGCAAGGGCATTTCCCAAGTTGTAGTTCTCTTTAGGGCTTAGCGGTTTGCCGCTTAATAATTGTGCCGCCTTTTCGTAATCTCCCGTTGCGTATTCTGCCGCCGCTTTCCAGCTTGGATCTATAAACAGTGACTTTGCTGTTTCCCAGTCGCCCATTTCTACTGCTGCTTGTCCTTTTTGGTCAGGTGTTTTAAACACGTCCCAAATGGTGGCTTGACTGATGTTTGGAGTGGAAAGCACGGCGATAAGCAATATTGCAATTCCCATGTTTCTAAATAAGTAGAGTAAGTAAAACAAAAAAGGCAAAGCGAACCAATGACTGGATTCTGTCCAGATCTCTCCAGAGATGTTGCTCTCTTCGTTATTGGGTTGTTGAGCCGATCTTGAAATCAGTGTTGATTTTAACGCTTGACCGTCTTCAGAGATCGATATTGATTTCGCGCCAATGGATGAAGCTAGGTTGTTGATACGCTCTATCGGTACGGTTGGGATGATGACCTTACCTTTGTGCTTTAGCGATTCGCCATTTGGTAAAAGAATAGGGGCGCCAGTGTTGTCACCGATGTAAATAAAAGAGGCATTGAGACGTGAGTTGCTAAGTGTGTTTTTTAGATAGTCAGCCTCTTGGTTACTAAGGTCGTCTAAAAAGAAAATGATATTTGCTTGATCTGTCGGAGATAGCAATTCAAGTGCTACCTGTGTCGCTTTAATCGTATTGCTGCCATAGATCGGCATGATCAATGGATCTAGCGCCAAGGTAAAGTGTTCTATCGTCTTTTTATCGTCAGTAAACGGACTGATGACAAACGCGTCGCCAGCGTATGCAACGAGTGCGAATTGTCCTCCTTCTGATGAATCAAGTAAGTCTCTTATTCGCTGTCTTACTTTGGTTTGGCGATTGGGTTTAATGTCCGTAGCGTACATAGAAAGCGACTGGTCGACGATTAAAATCGTTTTATCATCGATCGAAAAAAGTGGCTTGATGTCCTTAGTAAAGCTTATGCCAGCCAAGGCTATAGACAGCGATATGAAGGCGAAGGGGGCAAGCCAGCTCACCAGTGTTCGATCGTTTTTTACTTGAAGGTAAGGGAGTAAGTTTGAATCAACCATACGCTCAATGTCTTCTGACGAATGCTTGATTCGAAAGACAGTCGCACACACAAGAATGAAGGGGATTGCGATCAGCCAAAGAGGGCGAGCAAAGTGGAGGGTGTCTAGGAGTGTCATTTTTTTGTCCTCCATCGAAGTATCACGTTGCCCTTGTTGACTATTGTTCCTAGCGTAAGCAGTCCAGATAGAATTGCAAACCAAATGAAGAGAGAGTCTTTTGGTCTTTGCCACATTTCTTCAGAGGGCGTTGGTTCAATGTTGTTTATATCCCCGTATATTTCTTCTAAGTCGGACGTACTTTTGGCGCGGTAATACTTTCCGCCAGTCAAGCTAGCGACGTTTTCTAGTAGAGCTTCGTCAAGATCTTCTGATGGGTTAACGGTTTGAGGGCCAAAAAAGCCTTGTACTTCCATTTCGTCGGCGCCAATACCGATAGTGTGTATGGTTACACCTTGTTCAGCAGCGAAGTTTGCAGCCTGAAGGGGGCTTACTCTACCTGCTGTGTTAGCGCCATCGGTCATTAAAATAAGAACTTTTTTATCCGATGGCAGTTCCGAAAGCTGCTTAATGCCTAGCCCAATGGCGTCACCAATCGCGGTTTTTTCACCTGCGAATCCAATTTGAGTCTCCTGTATTAGCTGTCGGACCGTTTTAGTGTCGAAGCTGAGTGGTGCTTGAAGGTAGGCTTTTGTGCCGAACACAATAACGCCTATCCGGTCTCCTTTTCGTTTCTCTATAAAGTCGGATAATACATGCTTGGAAATAACGAGCCGATTGACTGGCCGACTTTGATAATACATATCAGAAATTTGCATGCTGCCAGATAGGTCGAGCGCAACAAATAAATCCCTTCCAGACGGTGTGATTTGAGTCGGAGAGCCGACCCAAATAGGGCGTGCAATTGCAACGACCAAGCTGATCCATGCAAACATTAACAGTATGTTGCTCGTTTTGAACCAGCCCTCAGGTGAGGGTGTTGATGCTGTGCTGCTGGGTAGGGCATGGCTGCTCCACCAATATGTTGTTTGGTTACTCTCTTTTTCCATCGTACCGTATTTTTTAAACGCGATGATAAGCAGCGGAATTGGCAAAGCGAGTAACATCCAAGGCCATTCGAATTCAATCATGGTGTGTGCGTATCCAATGCATAGTCGTTGTGTACAATGAGGAAAGTTGATTTTCCGTGATGTCTATTTTTGGCGCGTATGGCGCTAAAACAAAGAAGTCACCAAGAGCTAAAAAGGTGTGTTTTTTCTGCGTTTTGTCGAGGTGAGGAATAAGCTCTGTCATTGCGAGAGAGGCTAACTCAGGACGACCTGCTGATAGTAAAGAGCGTTTGATTAGTTCATGACATAGAATCACTTTCGCTGCCGAATTCTTCTGTTTAAATTCAGTCTTTAAAATATGTATTGCTTGGCGTCTGTAGCCCCTTTTTTTATATCGTTTTCCGATTCTGTAAGTGACATAAAGCGCTGTTCCCAAAATGAATAATAGAATAAGCCAGAACCACCAAACTGGTGGCCAGTTTGGAATGGCTTCGGGTAACATGTAGGCTTTGTTTGGCAGTTCAAGTTCCATCTGATTACCTTAAGCATCCGTGACGAAGCAATGAGTTTACGATAGACAATGGAGACTCTTTTAAGTCATAGCTTAGAAATCTCACGCCTAAGGATATTAGGTCTTTTTGTAGCCTTAGTTTATTTAGCTGGTATTGGTTGTCGATTGTGTTTTCATGAGCGGGAGAGATATGTCGCGTTAATTTTCCCATTGAGGTCATAAAGGTGTAAGTGCCTTTTGGTAGCTGCGCAGCGTTCGAGTCTTCTATCACAATCCAAGTGAGCTGATTTTTCTTGGCTAATCGTTTGAAATATTCTTTGTCCGTAGGGCTTAATGAAACTTTGTCTGTCAGGATAATAATGTTGTTAGAACGCAGTTTGGTCGAGGTTTTATCTAAGATATTCACCTCGTCAGTCGTGTGCTTTGTACGTTGTTCTAATCGTGACATGTCGACTAGCAATGTTTGGAACCTCTGCCAGTTTTTTGTCGTTAAGTTTGCATGCCTTTCATTTCCATACTGATAAATATAGCCAAACCTGTCGCCAAGGTGCTTTATTCTTCCACCAATGAGTGCGCCTAATTGCGCGTATCGGGTGGAAATAAAGGTGTCTCTTGTGCCGAAATAGGCGTTTTGAGATAAATCCGTAATCAATACGTGACTGTGTTCTTTTTCTTCCTCGAATACTCTTGTATGCGGCTCGCCTGTTCTTGCTGATACTCGCCAATCAATGTGTCGTGGCTCGTCCGACGGTTGGTAAGCTCTCAATTCCTTTAGCTCAAGGCCATGACCCTTTAATCTCACTTTATGTTCGCCGTGTTCAGAACGAGACTTCATACGGTTTGCTTTTTGTTTTTTTAAAGAGGCGGCTAAGCACATCAATTCTTGAATTGATGTGCTATTGAGTTCTGGCTGCTCGGGGCGCTGTATTCGTTGTAGCATTTAAATAACGGGGACTTTGGCTAAAATAAGTTTGATGATGTCGTCGCTGCTGAAGTTATTTGTTTCGGCTTCGAATGATGGCACGATCCGGTGACGAAGCACTTGAACTGCGATCTGTCGAACATCGTCGGGCGTAACAAAATCTCTGCCCGCGATGAGTGCATTTGCTCTTGCGCATCGATCTAGTGCAATTGTTGCTCTTGGGCTGGCGCCAAATTCAATAAGCTGCTGGTCGTCACTTACTTCATCTATGTATTTTGACGGGAATCGGGTGGCCATAACCAGCTCGACAATATATTGCTCTACCGACTCTGCCATATAGAGAGACAGCGCCTCATTTTGCAAGTTCATAATATCGTCAGGGTTAACAATATTTGTCTGCGAAGATTGCTCTGTTTCACCGCTATCTTGTTGGCGAACTAGGCGCATGACGGCCAGCTCCGTTTCTTTTGATGGGTAGTCAATGATCAGCTTCATTAAAAACCGATCCAGTTGAGCTTCTGGCAGCGGGTAAGTACCTTCTTGTTCTATCGGATTTTGTGTTGCGATAACAAAAAATAAATCCGGAAGGGCGTACGTTTTTCCGCCTACGGTAAGCTGACGTTCTCCCATCGCTTCAAGTAGGGCTGATTGAACTTTTGCAGGTGCTCTGTTTATTTCATCGGCCAAGACAACTTCGTTCATCAATGGGCCGGGGGAAAAAGAAAATTGCCCTGTGTCTTGTTGAAATACATCAGAGCCTGTGACGTCCCCTGGTAATAGGTCGGGAGTGAACTGGATACGTTGGAAACGGGCATTCATCGACTTTGAGAGTGACTTGGCTGCGGTTGTTTTCGCGATTCCAGGAGGGCCTTCCAACAAAATGTGGCCATTAGCAACGAGCGCGATAAGCAGGTCGCGAGTTAGCTCCTCTTGACCGAGGATGGATTGGTTTAGATGCTCTTTTAGTTGGTTTAAGGTGTCAATCATCTAACCTAACTTCCTTATACTTCTATTAAAAATAAGACTTTGAACATATAATAAGGGCAATATTACGCAAATCAATCGGTGTATAACGCTACGCCGATGTTATATCTAATTTTGTTTAGGAACGGAAATGGCAAGAATTGTAATAGATGTCAATTTATCTGCTTTCAAATACAAAGAAATGTACAAAGGGACAGTGAAGAATTTAGTTGCACACAGCCGTGATGGTAGAAAGGTGCAATTACCGCTTATAGCGTTTCAAAAATTTGTTACGCATCATGGATTATACGGTTCTTTTGAAGTTGAATTTGACGAAAACAAGAAGTTAATTGGAATTAATAAAATTAGTTAGCCAT
Source organism: Marinomonas mediterranea MMB-1 (assembly GCF_000192865.1). Classification (NCBI taxonomy): domain Bacteria; kingdom Pseudomonadati; phylum Pseudomonadota; class Gammaproteobacteria; order Oceanospirillales; family Oceanospirillaceae; genus Marinomonas; species Marinomonas mediterranea. Next base: position 2,833,973 of record NC_015276.1, on the reverse strand, counting down.
ACACATAAGAACAACTTAATTATTTTAAAAGGTCTTTATTAATGTACGATCTCGCCAGATCTCTTCTTTTTAAATTGGATCCTGAAGTCTCTCATGAGCTGTCTTTAGATCTTCTTGGTGCGTCGGGGCGTCTCGGGTTAAGCGGTTTGTTTCCAAAAGTCCCTCATTCTTCTCCTATTGATGTGATGGGGTTGAGATTTCCCAATGCAGTTGGTCTTGCTGCAGGCCTAGATAAAAACGCAGATGCTTTTGAGGCGCTTGGTGCGCTTGGTTTCGGTTTTGTGGAAGTGGGTACAGTGACGCCGAAAGGACAAAGCGGAAACCCTAAACCTCGTCTCTTTAGGTTGCCAGAGCACGACGCTGTTATAAACCGAATGGGTTTTAATAATAAGGGTGTTGAACATCTAGTCTCTCGAGTTAAAAAGCACGGGTATAAAGGCATATTAGGCATTAATATCGGTAAGAACTTGACGACGTCTGTTGACGATGCTGCGAGCGACTACCTCAAGTGTCTAGAGGAAGTGATTCCCTATGCCGATTATATTACGGCAAATATTAGCTCTCCAAATACGCCAGGCCTGCGTTCTCTTCAATTTGGTGAAAGTTTAGCAGAGCTAATCTCACCACTTGTAGAAGCTAAGAAGCGATACTTTGAAGAGTATGGAAAAAACGTTCCTTTAGCCGTTAAGATTGCGCCAGATATGACGGATGATGAAATTAAATTGGTTGCGGATACGCTAGTCGAGCAAAACGTAGATGGTATTATCGCAACGAATACGACACTCTCGCGTGATGCTGTAAAAGGACATCGTCATGAAGAGGAAGCGGGTGGGCTAAGTGGTGCCCCAGTACGCGAACAGTCAACTCACGTTGTTCGTATCCTATCTGACTATTTAAAGGATGAGCTTCCCGTTATTGGTGTGGGCGGCATTTTAAGCGGCAAAGATGCGGTCGAAAAATTGGAAGCGGGTGCAAAATTGGTTCAAATTTATTCTGGGTTCATATACAAAGGGCCGGAGCTAGTACGCGAAGCCATCACAAGTACAGACGCGTATTTAAGAGAAGTGAGCCGCTAGAGCTAAAAGGGCCAACTTTGAAGTTGGCCCTTTTAGTATATTCGGTTCTACTTAGAAAGATAAAAGAAGAGGTTACTGAGAGAAACTGGCAGCTTTATAGGTGCCATCAACAGGGGTTAATCCGTTCCACATATCTTCACGTCCTTCACGCCAGCCTGTTAACCAGTCTTGTCGGGCTTGAGTGTGACAACGTTCGCTGAGGGCTTTGGAGCGTCCAGCCATGCCTGCTCTGTAGCCTTTAACATATGCACGTTGATGAAGATCTCTTTTCTGTTTCTTCATAGGAGTTTTCCTCTCATTTAGTTTTTCGTCGTCGAGCTTTAACGAATAGACTAGAAAAAGCGACTTGTCTAAAAACACTTTGCTCTATAAAGAGTAAAAAAATTAACTAAAAAGTAATAAAAATGACAGAAAACATGAATGATCAATTAGATGCAAGCGCTACTTTCTCTATAGAACTTACGTGTCCAATTGGTTTGGAGAACGTTTTAGAGAATGAATTACACGAATTAGGCTTAACAAATACTCGTTTAGGTGAGGCGCAGGTTAAATTAACGTGTGACTTAAGAGGTATTTATTTAGCGTGTTTGTGGTCTCGGGTGGCGACACGAGTAATGTTGCCCCTTACGCATTTTAATATGGATTCGGCGGATGACCTATATCAAGGTGTGAAAAGCATCGAATGGTCTGATCACCTATCTGTTCACAGTACTATTGCCATTGATTGTCACGGTACTAACAAAGAGATTCGCAATACTCAATTTGGTGCACTGAAAACGAAAGATGCGATTGCGGATTACTTCGTGGAAAAATCAGGACAACGCCCAAACGTAGAGAAGCAGCAACCGGACGTTCGTATTGCTGTTCGGGTGAAGCGCGAGAAGGTTACGGTCAGTTTGGACCTGTCTGGCGATAGTCTGCATAAGCGCGGTTATCGTCAACAGGGCGGCATGGCACCACTAAAAGAAAATTTGGCAGCCGGCATGTTGTTGCGTGCGGGATGGTCTAAGAACAGTCAATTTTCTCAACTAGTCGATCCTATGTGTGGGTCAGGCACATTTTTAGTTGAGGCTGCGCTGATCTCATTGAATATTGCGCCGGGTTTGCGTCGTCAATATTGGGGCTTTAAAGGTTGGAAGCAACATGATCATCGTCTTTGGCAGCAGTTGCAGGATTTCGCCAAAAACGAGCGAGTTTCTGTGGACGATTTGACCGTTACCTTTCAAGGTACCGATCGAGAGCAGAAAGCAATCGCTGCCGCCCGTGAAAACATTAAGCGAGCCGGCTTAACGGGGATTGTTGAGGTTTCTTTAAGTGCGTTTCAGGAGCACGACTTTAGCTGGCAGGGCAGTACGCCATTGGTCATTGTAAACCCTCCTTATGGGGAGAGGCTTGGTGATGAGATGGCGCTGATTTCATTGTACTCGCAGCTGGGTTATTGGGTGACGGAGAATGCTTTAGGTGGCGTTTGTGCATTACTGACAAGTAACGACCAGCTTGCAAGACAAGTTCCAATTAGACCAGAAAAACACACTCGGATATTGAATGGCGGTTTGGAGTGTCGTTTTTATCTATTCCCTGTTGTTGAGGGTAGCATTAAGCGGGGTGATAGGCAGCAGGCTGTTATGAGTCAAGGTGCTCAGATGTTTGCTAACCGACTTCAGAAGAATGTGAAGAAGTTTAAAAAGTGGTTAGCTGCCGATAAAGTAAGCTGTTATCGGGTCTATGATGCAGACATGCCTGAGTACGCGGTTGCAATTGATATGTACGATGATTGGGCTCACGTTCAGGAATATCAAGCGCCAAAAAGCGTTGATGAAGAAAAAGCGCGAGTAAGATTAATGGAGATTGTGACAGCCATACCGAGCGCTCTAAACATCCCTGAGACAAACGTCGTTGTTAAGCACCGCCAGCGTCAAAGTGGTAAGCAGCAGTACGAAAAGGTTGCAACCTCTCAACATGAAATGATAGTGCAAGAGCATGGCTGTGATTTTATTGTTAATCTAAAAGATTACTTAGATACGGGGCTGTTTTTAGATCATCGCCCTGTTAGGAAATACATTCAAGACAATGCCAATGGCGTTCGCTTTTTGAATTTATTTTGCTATACCGCCTCTGCTTCTGTGCATGCTGGTCAAGGTGGTGCAAGGTCGACTTTAAGTGTTGATATGTCAAATACGTATGTGGACTGGGCGCGTCGTAATATTGAATTAAATGAATTTTCCGACCGTGATCACGGCGTTGTACGAGCGGATTGTTTTGAATGGTTAAGAAAGTCGACGAATGAATTTGACTTTATCTTTATGGATCCGCCTACCTTCTCAAATTCTAAGAAAATGTCTAATGTGCTGGATATTCAGCGGGATCATGTTGAGTTGATTGACCTCGCAATGGCTCGCCTTTCTGATGGGGGCCAGTTAGTATTCTCAAATAACTACCGACGTTTTGTTTTGGATTCAGAGTTATCTGAGCGTTACGTTGTTAAAGATATTACGGCGCAGACGTTAGACCCAGACTTTCAGAGGAATAACCGAATTCACCAATGTTGGGTGTTTCAAAAACGCGGTTAAATTTCCTAGCTATTGTAGCGTCGTTCTGGCTGTTGTAGAGATACCTTGACTGGTTTGAGCCCAGGTATCTTACATCGAAATTGTTTATGTTATTAAGTTTAAAGTATTAAGTGTCTTATGAAAAATCACTATCGTTTAGTTATTAGTTGCCCTGATCGTGTCGGTATTGTTGCCGCAGTAAGTCAGTTTCTGAATGAGCGACAGGGCTCAATTGTTGAGGCGAGTCACCACACTGATCCTGAGCAAAAATGGTTTTTTATGCGTCATGTGATTGATGCAGAATCGTTAAATATTAGTGTTGAGGAGTTTCGAGAGCAGTTTGCTCCGATAGCAGATCAGTTTGATATGACTTGGTATGTTAACGACAGTGCAGATCGTCCAAAAGTGATGTTGTTGGCGACAAAAGAGTCGCACTGTTTGAATGACATACTACACCGTTGGCACACGGGTGAATTGAGTTGTGACATCGTCGGTGTGATTGCCAATCATGAAGAACTTCGTTCTATGGTTGAATGGTATAAAGTACCTTATCACTGCATTCAGGTTCCAAAAGAAGATAAGATGCCCGCTTTTCAAGCGATAGAGAAGTGCATTGATGACTCTGAAGCGGATACGATTGTGTTGGCGCGTTATATGCAGATTTTTCCAGAGTACCTTTGTGAAAAGTACCGTCACCGCGTTATCAATATACATCACAGCTTTTTACCTTCGTTTATTGGTGCGAAGCCATACCATCAAGCGGCAGTGCGTGGGGTGAAGCTTATTGGTGCGACGTGTCATTATGTGACCGCTGACCTGGATGCTGGCCCTATCATTGAGCAAGATGTTATTCGAGTTCGACACAGTCATACTGCTGCCGATATGGTTCGACTGGGTAAAGATATAGAAAAATTAGTTTTGTCTCGAGGGCTTCGATATCACCTTGAAGATCGTGTGTTGGTGCACGGAAATAAAACGGTTGTTTTTTCTGAATAAAACGCACTTGATGTTATAAGACGTTAATTTTGGCGTTAATAAAGTTTTGTTATTCCAATTATTGTCTATAGTTAGATCATAGAACTTAAAGGCGATTGAGGGTCAGATAATGAAACTTAAATTGACGCCAACCCAAAACCTCTGTGTTGGGTTCTTAGAGTCAGGCTATGAGCTGATTCAGTTGGATGAACAGTTTTTCTTTGTCAAAGGGGATCGACGGCAAAAGGTTTTACCTAAAACATTAGAGGCGCTTGTGAATCGCGGAGCGCTTTTACATCAAAAAGACGGCTCATACTGTCTCACTGATGAGTTTATGGAGCATAGGAGGCGAATGAGGTCTCCCGATTCAGCACAAGCAATAAGGCATTGATGTAAAAGAAGTGATATCAAATGTTTGTGGTGCTCATTCGGTCGTTGGTTGGATGAAAAGTGCAGAATAAAATAAAAAAGCCGCTAGTTTAGCGGCTTTTTTATTTCTGTTAGGTTATGGTTTTAAATGCTTTTTCTATGAGTTGGTTGTGCCAAATAGCATGCCCATTTTAGTTGGAGTGTCGGCTTCGAGTGTTTCTTCCCAGTTTATAGCGTCTTTCCCAAACAAGACGATTGCCGTGGAACCGAGTTTAAATCGTCCTAGCTCGTCGCCTTTCTTGAGCTCGACGTCGTTTAGTTTCTCATAATCCCAAGTGGTGACGTGTTTGCTAAAGGGGGTTGTTTGTCCTACCCACACAGTCTCGATGCTTGCTACAATCATGGCGCCAACCAATATAACGGCCATCGGACCTGCTTTTGTATCAAAGATGCAGACTGTGCGTTCGTTGCGAGCAAAGACGCTAGGAATTTGTTCCGCTGTTACCTTGTTAACTGAAAATAGCTTTCCAGGAACGTGGATCATTTTTTTTAGTTTGCCGTCCAGAGGCATATGGACTCGGTGATAGTCTTTGGGAGAGAGATATACGGTTGCGAATTTCCCGCCAAGAAACTGGGTAGACAGTTCTGAGTCGCCACCAAGTAGGGCGGTGAGGCTGTAATTATGTCCTTTTGCCTGATAAATGGTTCCATATTCGATATCACCTAGTTGGCTTATCGCACCGTCAGCAGGGCAGGCAATACTGTTTTCAGTATTTGTAATAGGACGTAGTTCAGGTTTAATGGCTCTAGTGAAAAAGTCATTGAAATTTCGGTATGAGAAAGGGTCTTCATTGATTGCCTCGCTCATATCGACATTGTATTTTTTAACAAATTGGCCAATGAATGTTTCTTTAACCCAGTTGTTTTCGCATTCTGCGATCCTTCCAACAAATCTGGACAGAGCTTTTTGAGGTGTTACGTGTTGGGCTAGGGCAAATAACTGGTCTTTATTCACGAAAGACTTCCTGTGTAAGTAATGTTATTGATTTTGGATTATTGGCTGACGATAGTGAGAAGTTGTTTCACTATTTTATAGTCGTTCTCACTGAACGCTTTTCGTGTCTCAAGCCAATAGATGTGGTGTTCACCTTCTGAGACTGGTGTCGAGGCGAGTATAAGGTTGCCATTGTCATCGACTATTTGGTCTGAGGTATCGGGCAGTGTCTTTAATACTTGTTGAAGCTTTTTATCCGACAGCAATACAGCGGTTCTTTTCTGTTTTAAGCGGTCGAAGGTGGTTGAAGGGTTATTCCACTTTATCGCTTTTATGACTTCAATGTCGTAGCCATATTGAAGAATGGGAGACAGAGCTCCTTTGCTTTCAGAATACTTGAAAATAATTGTGTGCTGAGCAGAGCTGATGTTTACCCTGATAACTTTCAACACCAGCGCAGCTTTTTGTTTATTGCTCAATCCTGGCGCTTCAAGTGCTTTTCGCAACTGTTGTTCGGGTGTGATGTCGCTTTTTTTGGTTGCTCTGACTTGGCTTGTCTTTGTATACAGAAGTGGTGACAGAAGCTGTCTAGCTAAAGGTGGTTTTGCGTCGCTTATAAATTCGGCGGCTGCTTCCACCGCGCCATAATGCGTCGCTTGAATGACTTTTCCGAGTTTGTCATGTAATACGGCAGCAATGACTCGATAAAAAAACACAAGCTGCTTGCTTCCCCATCCTAGAACATCCGCTTCTTGGGCCACTTTTGATGCGCAATAGGACAATATTAAATGCCCATTTGCGAGAATGGTGAGGCGTTTGTCTTCGGAAAACCCCGGTATTTGATCTGCGTGTTTTGTTAAGTTTGCTAAGCTTTGTAACTCTTTTGCAGACGGTATGTGCTTCGTTAAAAAGGAATTGATCACAATCTCAGGTGCGTTCCAATATTGCATCATTTTCACTGTTAACTCATCAATACGACATCCGAGGTGTTCTAGTTCCGCTTGAGTGGCAGAAATCCCCTTCTTTAATTGATGTGTGATTTCAGTCATTTGCTCATTAGCGTGAAACCATAGAAGCCATCTAACGGCGTTCCTGAAAAATGTCACCCAAAAAACATCGTCAATGTGGCTAATGTTTTTTTCGATTGCCCATCGTTTAGCAATAGCGGCAGCTTCGTAACTGACCTGAATTTCTTTTAAGAAGCTGTTCTGCTCCGGGTTTTTGCGCGAGTATTCATAGGGTTCAAGTTGGTCTAGGACGCGTTCGATGCCACTCATACCAATCATGGAGGCTGCATGATTGGGGGTCTTGATATCGGAACGTTTGTTCGGTACTACCTTGTTCGCTTCATTGAGAATAGCGAACGCGAGCAGAGGCTCAGATGCGATGTTTGAGCGCATTCTGTCTAGGGTTTCATAAGGCGATTTTATTTGATTTTTTAATCTGGCAAGATTGCTCGCTTCGACGGGAAACTTCTTGTCCTTTAAAAAAATTAGCCATTCTTCAAGGTTAAAGGGTGACTTGTTCATCATAGCTCGTTACATTTAAACCCTAAGGGAAAACTCCCGCTGTATTGAATGTGAAATCCTTGATTTTATTAATCATACTGTATATTTCGCACAGAGCATACACTGTGTGAATTTAAGGAATGAAATATGTTTGCACTGCTAGGTATATTAGTAGTCATTGTTAGCGTTGTGACAGGGTATCTTGCTTCTCACGGCAATATTATTGCTTTGTGGCAGCCATTTGAAGTGCTCATCATTTGTGGTGCGGCACTCGGCGCCTTTATGATTGCGAATAGTCTTACGCTTCAAATTCGTGTGTTTAAAATGATCCCTCAGATTTTTTTGGGAAGCCGCCACAAAAAGGAGTTTTATAAGCAGCTTCTCGGTGCACTCTATTCGTTATTTCAAAAGAGTCGCTTAGAGGGCTTTCTCGCCATTGAGAATGATATCGAGCTTCCGTTCGAGAGCAATGTCTTTCAGCGATTCCCGGATGTTCTGAATGATGAGCATCTCATTTACTTTTTAACCGATAATTTCCGAATTTATACGTTAACGGGGCTGCCTTCCCATGAATTGGAGGCGCTGATTGACGAAGAGATTGAGCAAATTAGTGAGGAACTAGAGAAACCTGCTCACGCTGTTAATCGCGTTGCGGAAGCGCTTCCGGGTTTTGGTATTGTTGCGGCTGTTTTGGGGATCGTGATTACGATGGGCTCTATTGGCGGGTCGATGGAAGAGATCGGCACTCACGTCGCGGCGGCACTTGTTGGTACGTTTTTAGGGATTTTCTTTGCTTACGGTTTTGTTGGTCCGGCATCGGCGCATCTGGAGGCACTCGGTCAACATGAGTTGAAAGCTTATATGTGTGTTAAGGCGGCAGTGATCTCCATTGTATCAGGTCATCCTCCAGCGGTTGCAGTAGAAACAGGTCGTAAGCTATTACCTCCTGAAATGCGACCCAGTTTTCTCGAGCTATCAGAAGATATTAAGCAATATCGTTAACGGAGTCGCTTAGATGTCTGGTGAAGAGTTAGTCATTCGACGAGTCAAAAGAAGGAAGAAAGCGGGGCATCATGGTGGCGCTTGGAAGATCGCGTTAGCGGATTTTGCGTTGGCGATGATGGCGTTTTTTTTGGTTCTTTGGATCATTAACGTGGCGTCACCGCAAGAATTGGCGGCAATTGAAGGCTATTTTAATGATCCTCTAGGGCCGTCGACAGCGGGCTATAGTGCCAATCCTATTGATTTAGGGGGGAGCCCTGCAAAGAGTAATGAGAAAAAACTGGATTTAGGTCTTCCTGAACCTGGAAGTACCGAGCAAGTTACGCAAGAACGTAAACAGGGTGAAGGCAACGACGGCAAAGAAATTGAACGAATGAATGCGTTGCTAGAGCAGGAACTAAAGCGGCAAGGTCTCATGAACTCTGAGGAAACGAATATGCGGATTGAGATTACTCCGCAAGGGGTCAGAATTACGCTGTTGGATGACCCGACCAAGCCCATGTTCGAACGCGGAAGTGCCCGATTAATGCCCGACTCGGAGAATGTGTTGTTAGGTATTGGAAGTATTTTAGCTAGGCTTAAAAATCCGATTTCTATTTCTGGTCATACTGACTCCAGTCCATACGTCGATGAGCGCGAGATAGATAATTGGGATTTATCGTCCGCTAGGGCAAACTCAGCACGAAAGATTATTGAGGAGGGGGGCGTCAGTGATAAGAGAATGGCGCAAGTGATCGGCTTGGCAGACAGCATTCCGTATAATCGATTTGATCCAACCAGTGCTGAAAATCGACGTATCAGTATTACACTTCTCACGGATGATGCTTACAAAAGAATGCTTGATATTAACCGGCGGAATTTTGGTGATCAATTCAACCAAAATGATTTGCATCTATCGCCAGAAGATGTCTTTTAAGTAAGAAGAGTAAGTAAGAAGAGCACGGCCTCCCTGATGCTTAAGGGAGGCCGCTAAGATATACAAAGCTGTTATCGTTGGGTTAAGTGTTGAAAAACTTAAAACGCATCGTTATCTCTAATGGATTGTCTGACCCGCAGGTAGCTTTCAAATCTATGAGCGGAAATCTTACCCTCTTCGAGCGCTTGTCTTATGGCGCACCCAGGCTCTTTTTCGTGTGAGCAGTCTCTAAATCGGCAATAACCAAGATGGGGGCGAAACTCAATAAAGCCTTCTAACAACTCGTCTTCCGATATATGCCACAAGCCAAACTCTCGAATTCCAGGGGAATCTATTAAGTCGCCTCCTGATGGCATGTGGAAAAGTCGCGCCGTCGTCGTCGTATGAGTGCCTTTCTTTCTTTTTTGTGACAGCTCACCAACACTGATTTCAATGTCGGGTAGCAAGGTGCCGATCAGAGAGGACTTTCCGACGCCAGATTGACCGACGAAAACGCTGACTTTATCTTGAAGGAAATCGTATAACTCAACCATTCCTTGGTCGCTTTTTGTGGATGTACGAATGATTCGATAGCCTAACTCTTCATAAGTTGAAAGCAAAGAGCGTAACTCAGGTTGTTTGTCATCGTCGATTAGATCGCACTTGTTGAGTAATATAACGGGCGGTATTTCGACGGTTTCAGCAGCAACGAGGTATCGGTCAATTAAGTTTGCATGTGGAACCGGTTCTGCGGCAATAACAATGACAATGTTGTCGATGTTGGCTGCAACAGGTTTAAGACGGCCATGCATATCAGGGCGCTGAAGTAGCGTGTTTCTGTCCTGTTTAGCGACAACAACCCCACCTTCGGTATGTTTTGGTCGCCAAACGACTTTGTCGCCTGTGACAAGCTGACCTAAGTTAGCTCGAAGGTTACAGCGTGTAGAGACGCCCGAATATGGCGCAAGTGTTCCTTCCACTTCGACTTGAGTGCCAAAATGAGAAATGACAATGCCCTCTGTTTCCGGCCCTAAGTCAGAAGATTGTAGCGTCTCTTCTGCTTTATCTGCTCGCTTTTTAGTGCGTTCAGCACGCTCTTTTTGAATTCTTTCTATTCGCCAAGTTTGCTGTTTAGTAAGTTTTCGCTTCGACATTCTAATTTTATGCCCATAATATTTGGCGCATAGATTATAATGCTTAGCATTGATAATAAAGGACTTCGGCAATCTATGAGCTATAGCGAAGAAAATTTAGTGTGGATTGATCTGGAAATGACCGGACTTGATCCAGAAATGAACACAATTATTGAAATTGCGACCATTGTTACTGATAAACATCTCAATGTATTGGCTCAAGGGCCAAATTTGGTTGTTCATCAAGACAAGGGGGTGATGGATGCGATGGACGAGTGGTGTACGACACATCATGGGCAGTCCGGGTTAACACAGCGTGTATTGGACTCTGCCATTACGATGGAGCAAGCGGAGCAGGAAACGATCGCGTTCCTTGAAAAATACTTACCAGCGGGGAAATCCCCTATTTGTGGTAATAGTGTTGGACAGGATCGTCGTTTCTTATACAAATACATGCCTCGTTTAGAAGCATTTTTTCACTATCGGTATATTGATGTGAGCACGCTTAAAGAGTTGGGGCGTCGTTGGAAACCCGAAGCGCTCGATGGATTTACGAAAACGGGCGCGCATTTGGCGTTGGACGATATTTTGGAATCGATTGGTGAATTGAAACATTACCGGAAAACGTTGTTTGGTATGGAATAACGTTTGTTCCGTTTTAACGCCAAGCTAAAATGCTTGGCGTTATCAAAATAATACGCCGCGCTTGTGTCATTCCTTCCTACTGGTTATATCCAATGAAAAATATATCAGAGCTGCTAACCCCTGTTTTCGATTTGCCTTCTATTAGAGCAATAGAGCAAGCTTCTTTTTCTTCGGAAGGGGGTAGTTATCCGATGATGGAGCGGGCGGCACGCGTATTATTTCATCATATCTCTAGACGTTTTAAAGAAGTTCAGACATTCACTGTGCTGTGCGGTTCTGGAAATAATGGTGGCGACGGTGCTCTGCTTGCTGTTTTGCTTGCGAATGCTGGGCTAACGGTAAGGGGATTGGATTTAGCATCGAAAGAACGTTCAGGAGACGCAAAAAAAGCGTGGGCGGCTTTGCTGGCATCTGATGTCGAAGTCTTTGTGTCGAACACTCTTGATGACGACACCTGCTTTAACGGAGTAATAATCGATGCGATGCTTGGGATCGGCGGCAGCGCTTTTTTAAGCGGAGAGTTTGAAAGAGTATGTCGCTGGGTCAATAAAAGTCGTCAAAGTGGTGCAAGAGTCGTTGCAGTCGATTCTCCAACGGGGCTAGATGTTGCAACAGGTTTGGCTGATCCAAATACTGTTGTCGCGGATGTGACCGTTACTTTTATCCGAGATAAACAGGGTTTCTATATTAACCAAGGATTGGTTTGTGTTGGTGAGGTGATCTGCGAGCGTCTGGAAAGCGTAGATTTATTGGCTGAGAAGGGCGATAAATTAGTAGGAGCGGTGGGGGCTTTATGGTTTGAAGCTTCCGATGTTAGATTGTTGTCGCCGTGTGCTCGATATCCTGTTTCTCATAAGGGGAGCTATGGGCATATTTCTGTCGTTGGCGGTGATGATGGTTATGGCGGTGCTGTGATCATGGCAGCGTCAGGCGCAGCGAGAACAGGAGCGGGTACCGTCAGTGTATTAACGCGCGATAATCATATCGCTCCTGTGCTAGCTCGAATACCATCTGTTATGGCTGTGACGCCAGATGGTGAGGATATTAAAGGAACGCTGCGGAATCTAGATTCCGTATTGTTGATTGGTCCAGGGCTTGGTCGAAAGCAATGGGGCGAAGCGTTGTTTCAGCAAGCGTTAGAACTCACACATCGCAAGGTATTGGATGCTGACGCTTTGCATTGGCTGTCACTCAATCCAATAGCATCATTTCGTGGTTTGGTGGTACTTACACCGCATGTGGGCGAGGCGGCTAAATTACTTGATACGACTCCAGATGGGGTTAGCGGGGATTTGATCGGTTCGGCGAAGGCTCTTAGCCAACGATATGGTGCCATTGTCGTGCTCAAAGGTGTATCAAGTGTTATCTCTGCGCCTGATGGACGTACGGTGATTGCAGGGCGTCCTTGTCCCGGTTTGGCTAAAGGCGGTTCGGGAGATGTGTTAAGTGGCATGGTGTCCAGTTGTTTGGCTTATTACCAGAACCCATTTGAAGCGGTGGTTATCGCGGTCGCTTGGCATAATGTCGCGGCGCAAAAAGCGTCTCAAGAATTGGGAGAGATACATATGCAGCCTTATGAGCTATTGGATTATTTGCGGTTGTCATAATCAGTGTGACTGCTTACGAATGTAATATTACTTAAAATATGCTTGGTTAACGTCTTTTGAACTAATAATGTTCAAAAGCAATAAACTTCAAATTATCAAGCTTTAAAATACTAGGCCGCAAAAATACGAATATCAGGCTTTAAACTGACAATAATGACGGAAGCGTTCGCGCATCGGTGTGCGTAGGAAAGGTAAAATATGATGGTTGAAAAAGAGATATACGGCGAAGAGGCAATGGAATTGTTTGGTGAGCAATTGGCTTCTAGTTTTCAAGAAGGTGGTGTTGTTCATTTAAATGGTAACCTCGGGATGGGCAAAACAACGCTTGTGCGTGGCCTCTTAAGAGGGATGGGTTATATCGGACCGGTTAAAAGTCCCACATACACAATCGTCGAACCTTATGAATTAGAGGTTGCTGATGTGTTTCATTTTGATCTATATCGAATTGGTAATGCTGAAGAGCTTGAGTACATGGGGATCCGCGATTACTTCAAAGAGGGGGCGCTTTGTCTTATTGAGTGGGCTGAAATGGGGGAAGGGGTGCTTCCAGAGCCTGATGTAGTGATTCATTTGGCGCTTTTGCGTCAGGGCAGAAAGGTGGTGGTAGAGCCGAAAACTGCGCATGGTGAAAAAAGCGTTAATGATGCGCTAAAGCAAGCGGGCTAAAACAGTACGAGATTTAAGGCGTTGAGCTATTTTTTCTCAAAGGTTATAGTGTGCAGATATAGTGGCTAGCCTTTTGATATGTATAATACTTTTCGCATTAAATCTGTTGTTTGTTTCGTACTGGCGTTGTTTTTCTCAATGTCGGTCTATAGCGCTTCTGTTAAAGATATTCGAGTTGCTCAGCAAGATGGGCTGACTCGTCTTGTATTTGAGCTAGATTCAGAGGCGAATCATCGCCTTTTTTTGCTTTCTAGTCCTGATAGGGTTGTGTTAGATCTTGAGTCGATCGGCTCTCTCTCAAGTAATGTCAGCAAAAATCTTTCGAAACTCTCCTCGGATATGATGCGCCGACTTCGATATGCTAAGCGCGATCAAGGTGCGAGGTTTGTCATTGATTTAAATGGCAAGGTTAAAGCGAAAAGTTCCGTCCTCTCCAAAAATGCTAAATACGGCCCCAGAATACTCGTTGAGTTAGAGTATGGTAAAAAGAAGCCTGTTAAGGTTATAAAAAGTGTATCGACCATTGAAAACGCCAAACGGGATATTGTTGTTGTTATCGACCCGGGTCATGGTGGAAAAGACCCTGGCGCATTAGGTAAATACAAAGTTCGAGAAAAAGACGTTGTCTTATCAATTGGTAAAGAGCTCGCTAAGCGAATTAATCAGGTTAAAGGTTTTAAAGCGGTTTTAACGCGCTCGACAGATGTCTATCTAAAATTACGTCAACGAACTAAGGTTGCACGTGAAGCAAATGCCGATATCTTAATCTCTATTCATGCCGACGCCTTTACGAAATCAAGTGCGCGTGGTGCGTCTGTCTGGGCGTTGTCTCTCGGTGGTAAAACGTCTGAGATGGGGCGTTGGCTAGCACAGCAGGAACAATCGTCCGACTTGGTTGGCGGTATCTCACTTGATGACAAAGATCAGTTGTTGGCAGAAGTATTGCTCGATATGTCGATGAATTCGACTATTCAAATGAGCCTAGATATTGGCGAGTCAGTTTTAGCGAAAATGACGCGCGTTGCTAAGCTGCATAAAAATACGGTTCAGCAAGCTGGTTTTGTTGTTCTCAAGTCTCCTGATATCCCTTCTTTATTGATTGAAACAGGGTTTGTTTCAAATCCGACAGAGGCTAAAAACCTTTCTAGTCGAACCTATCGTAAAAAATTAGCGCAAGCGATCTCAAAAGGGGTGATTGATTCATTCTCATCTAATCCACCTGAAGGGACGTATCTTGCATGGAAGCAAAAGCGAAAAGTAGGTCATACTTACACGGTTAGCAAGGGAGATACCCTTTCTGAAATTGCTAGGCGTAATCAGGTTTCGCTAAAAGCACTTCGCGCGGCCAATACGCTTAAAAATGACGTGATTTGGATAGGGCAAAAGCTTAAAATCCCCGCTAGCTAATCGATTCTAAGCACGCTATCGTGATTTGTTCTAATACTCTGTTCCCGTATTAGGCACTATTTTTTGTAATCGTCATGAATCAAACTATTTATATTTACTTAGTGCTTATGTTCAATGCTCAGGTTGAGCGGTGCTTGCATCGCTTTCCCTAATTGACCTTCTATTAGTTTTTCAAAACTCTAAAAAACAGCATATGTTTTCGATATTAGGACCTAAAAATGGCCAGAATTAATTTGCTCTCCCCTAGGCTGGCGAACCAAATAGCGGCTGGTGAGGTGGTAGAGCGCCCTGCATCTGTCGTAAAGGAGCTGCTGGAGAACAGCTTAGATGCAGAGGCGACTCAGCTTGACGTTGATATCGAGCAAGGTGGCGTTCGCCGCATGAAAATTCGAGACAATGGTCGTGGTATTGTTAAGGACGATCTTTCTCTGGCGATGAGCCGACATGCGACGAGTAAAATTTCGACATTAGATGATCTTGAGGCTGTTCAGACCCTTGGTTTTCGGGGGGAGGCACTGGCGAGTATTAGCTCTGTTTCACGAATGCATCTCACGTCAAAGGCGTATGGCGAGGATGAGGCGTGGCGTGTTGAGGCAGAAGGCAAAGATATGACCACTGCCGTTCGACCAGCATCGCACCCGGATGGGACCACAATAGAGGTTCGGGATTTATTTTTTAATACGCCCGCTCGTCGCAAATTTTTAAGAACAGAGAAAACAGAATTTAATCACTTAGAGGAAGTTGTTAAGCGACTTGCTCTAAGTCGCTATGATGTGGGCTTTCGGCTCAGTCATAACGGAAAGCAAGTGTATGATTTACGACCAGTAACTGACCAGCTTCATGCTGAGCATCGCTTGGGTACGTTGTTAGGTAAGAAATTTATTGAAAATGCCCTAACGATTGACGTGGAGGCTGCGGGTCTTCGATTGTGGGGATGGATTGGTTTGCCCACTTTCTCTCGATCTCAGGCTGATCTTCAATACTTCTTTGTGAATGGGCGTGTGGTTCGGGATAAGTTGGTTGCCCATGCAGTAAGGCAAGCTTATCGAGATGTTCTTTATAATGGGCGGCATCCAACGTTTGTCCTGTATTTGGAATTGGATCCTGCGACGGTTGATGTGAATGTTCACCCTACCAAGCATGAGGTGCGCTTTCGGGATGGCCGATTAGTGCATGACTTTCTTTTTAGTCGTATCCATAAAGTCATTGCGGATGTTAGGCCCGAGAGTGGTGAGGCGCCGACTCAAATAGGAGGTGCGCCTGATGCAGAGGTTGCATCCATGCCCACTCAGCAATCGCGTATGGCATTTCAACGTGAGCCGCAAAGTGCTGCTGGTGGCGTCCCGTGGGGAGCGCCAAATAATAATCCAGTCGGAGGGGAGCAGGTTCGAGGACAGCTAGAGGGTTTGAGGCAATTAAATGAAAAT
Source organism: Marinomonas mediterranea MMB-1 (assembly GCF_000192865.1). Lineage (NCBI taxonomy): Bacteria > Pseudomonadati > Pseudomonadota > Gammaproteobacteria > Oceanospirillales > Oceanospirillaceae > Marinomonas > Marinomonas mediterranea. The sequence continues at coordinate 2,817,720 of NC_015276.1, read as the reverse complement.
GCGAATCAAGCACTCGGAGTGGTTGGAGGCGGTGAGATTCCTCAGGGAATAGACCCGCTTACCGGCGAGATACTTGAGTTAGCTTCTAATTCCTCTATGCCCCGTGTGGAGACTGAACAAACTTTCTATCGTCAAGAAGGCGATAATGGTCGACGTTTTGAGGAATTGGTGTCGGAAAGCGATGCGCATGATATGCCTCCTCTCGGTTATGCTGTCGCTCAAATTCACGGCGTATACATACTCGCAGAAAGTAGTGTTGGTTTGATTGTGGTCGATATGCATGCTGCACATGAGCGTATCGTCTATGAGAGGATGAAAAACGCGTTTTATGCGAAAAGCGTTCCGAGTCAGCCTTTGTTGGTGCCGATTAATGTTACGGTCTCTCAAAGTGAGGCTGATCTTGTGGAAGACAGTCAGTCTGTTTTCGAAGCGTTTGGTTTTAAAGTCGAGCGCACCGGTGTTGAAAGTGTCATGGTGCGAGAAGTGCCGATTATTTTGATCAATGGCGATGTTGAAAATTTAGTGCGTGATGTTGTTAGTGATTTAACGGTCAATGGCGCGACCGACTTATTGGAAGCGCGGGCGAATGAACTAATGGCGAGTATGGCCTGCCATGGTGCGGTGAGAGCCAACAGGAAGTTGACCATCGCTGAGATGAATAGTCTTCTTCGAGATATGGAAGTGACCGAACGAAGTGGTCAGTGTAATCATGGACGTCCAACGTGGACTCAATTAAGTATGTCTGACTTAGATAAATTGTTCTTGAGGGGGAGATAGCGTGGATAAGCCGAGTGTTGTTTGTTTGATGGGGCCGACTGCTTCTGGAAAAACGGGCTTAGCAGTTGAACTTGCAAGTCAGCACAATTACGAGATTATTAGTGTCGATTCGGCATTGGTTTATCGAGGAATGGATATAGGGACCGCAAAACCGGACCAAGAGACGTTGCGTATTGCTCCGCATAGGCTTATCGATATTATTGATCCAATTGAATCTTATTCCGCGGCGGACTTCGTACAAGATGTAGTGAAAGAAGTGTCGGATATCGTAGCGGCAGGGAAAAAGCCGCTCTTGGTTGGTGGAACCATGATGTATTTTAATGCTTTGCAAAAGGGATTGGCGGAGATGCCGCAAAGCAATGAGGCTATAAGAGATGAAATTGAGCAAGAAGCTCGGGATTATGGGTGGGAGCACTTGCATAAAGAGCTGTCACGTATTGACCCTGAGTCCGCTAAAAGAATACACCCAAATGATCCCCAGAGACTTCAGCGTGCACTTGAGGTCTATCGTGTATCTGGGAAAACGATGACAGAATTGTGGGCGAAGCAAGAACCACAAAAGTTGCCATTTAATATGATTAATCTGGCGGTTATGCCAGATGAACGTAGTATTTTGCATAGACGTATTGAAGAGCGCTTTCATCAAATGATGGACCTCGGGTTTTTGAATGAGGTTGAGGATCTATATCAGCGTGGCGACTTGACGTTGGAGTTGCCGTCGATTCGATGTGTCGGTTATAGACAACTTTGGCAGTATTTGGAGGGTGAAGATTCTCTCGATGATGCTATTTTTAAGGGGATAGTGGCAACTCGACAGCTCGCTAAAAGGCAATTAACTTGGCTTAGAGGGTGGGAAGATTTGGCTATTTTTGACAGTTTATCTAAAGATCTTGTTGGACAGACCTTGAAATACTTAGAAAGCAGGATTATATAAGGGAAATTGAGAGAGAATTGGTGTACTATCTACTATATTGTTTTACCAAGAATTAAATTCTAATTATTTCGCAAGCTTAAGGAGATACCGATGTCAAAAGGGCAATCACTACAAGACCCTTATTTAAACGTTCTACGCAAAGAACGAGTGCCAGTTTCAATTTTTTTGGTAAATGGCATTAAATTGCAGGGACAGATTGAGTCATTTGATCAGTTCGTGATTTTGTTGAAAAATACTGTTAGTCAAATGGTATACAAACACGCTATCTCTACCGTTGTCCCTTCCCGTACAATCCGTATACCGTCTACTGATCAGGCGGAAGATGCGGCTGAATAGTTTGACTGCACGCAGTTGAACTGAGGAAAGAGAATTTGTTTTTTGAACGCCCTGATAGTGGTGAAATTGCCGTTTTAGTTCATATCGATTTTTATGATCAGGCAGAAAAATATGGGCCGGAAGAGTTTATAGAGCTTTCTATATCTGCTGGTGCTGACCCTGTTGCTGTTGTAGTAGGGTCGCGACAGCGTCCAGACCCCAAATACTTTATCGGCTCAGGTAAGCTTGAAGAGATAAAAGACATTGTGCTTCGAGAAGAAGCGCAAGTCGTTCTTTTTGATCATGCTTTATCTCCTTCCCAAGAAAGAAATCTAGAAGCTCACCTTAATTGTAGAGTGCTTGATCGTACTGGATTGATTCTCGATATCTTTGCTCAAAGAGCTCGAACTCATGAAGGTAAATTGCAGGTTGAGCTAGCCCAACTCCAACACATGTCGACTCGCCTTATTCGAGGCTGGACTCACCTTGAAAGACAGAAGGGTGGGATTGGTATGCGTGGACCAGGTGAAACTCAGCTTGAAACAGACCGACGTCTTTTGCGAGAACGTATAAAAACAATCCAGAAACGTTTAGATAAAGTTAACTCTCAAAGGGATCAGAGCAGACGTTCACGATCTAGATCTGCAATGCCAACGGTGTCTCTGGTTGGTTATACAAATGCTGGAAAGTCGACGTTGTTTAATAAAGCGACAGGTGCAGAAGTGTATGCTGCTGATCAGCTGTTTGCGACGCTAGATCCTACGTTGAGGCGATTAGAGGTAGAGCAAATTGGTTCTGTTGTGTTAGCAGATACCGTTGGTTTTATCCGTCAGCTTCCGCATAGGTTGGTTAAAGCGTTTCAAGCGACGCTAAAAGAATCATCTGAAGCCGATTTGCTACTTCACGTTATTGATTGTGCTGACATTGCTCGTGATGACAATATCAAAGAAGTGGATGCTGTGCTTGAGGAAATTGGCGCTAGTGAAGTGCCAACTTTGAAAGTTTTTAATAAAATTGATGCACTTGCGACGGGCGAGCCTCGTATAGATAGAGATGAAAACGGAAAACCTTATCGCGTTTGGGTTTCCGCAAAAGAAGGTTTAGGTATTGACCTTTTGCAGCAGTCTATTGCGGAGTTGGTAGGCGAAGATATTATTAACGATAAATTGATAATTTCTTCGGACCAAGGTCGATTTAGAGCTATGCTGTTCGAGCAGGGTGCTGTTCGGTCAGAGGAGTATGATGAGCATGGGCGATCTGTATTGGAGGTCTCCTTGCCGAAAAAAGATTTTATGCAGTTGCTTGCTAGAGCAGGGATCTCTGAAGAGCAAGTAATGGCGGCTTAAAAGTAGTCAGAAAAACTCAGTGGTATAGTGAGCGGAACGGACTGCTTTTTTTGATATAAAAATAACTTTACGAATTATCATTAGAACCATTATGGAGATGTATTATGGCCTGGAATGAACCGGGTAATAACGACAATGACCCATGGAATCCTGATAAGAATCGCAACTCCCAGCAGGGTGGGCGAGATCAGGAGCCCAATAACGACCCTTGGGGGCGTCCAAACGGTGGTAAAGAACAATCACCACCAGATTTGGATGAAGCGTTTCGCAAGCTTATGGATATGCTTGGGGTTAAAAAATCTAATCGCGGGGGCGGTTCGTCGGGCGGCGATGGCGGCTTTTCTGGTAAGGTGAGCGGTGGTTTACTGGCGATCCTTATTATTGGCTTGCTCGCTGTTTGGGCTGCGTCCGGCGTTTATCAGGTTGATCAGCAAGAACGTGGTGTGGTGCTTAGATTAGGTAAATACCATAGTACGGTGATGCCTGGTCTACACTGGAACCCTCCTATGATTGACAGCGTTTCTAAGGTAAACGTCACTAAGGTACGTTCTCATGATCACAAAGCGTTGATGCTTACGGTAGATGAGGCAATCGTTGAGGTCGGCGTATCGGTTCAATACTCTGTAGAGAACCCGAAAGATTTTCTTTTGAATGTTCGTACCCCCGAAGAGTCTCTATCTCAAGCTGTTGAGAGTTCATTACGTCACGTGGTGGGTAGCTCTGAGATGGATCAGATTTTAACGGAAGGTCGTGAGTTATTGGCAACGGAAGTTAAGGTTAGATTGCAAGACTATATAAATGCATATGGTACTGGCTTGCTGATCTCCAAAGTGAACGTTGAAAATACGCAGGCACCTGAGCAAGTTAAAGAAGCGTTTGATGATGTTATCAAAGCGAAAGAAGATGAGCAGCGTGTTCGAAATGAAGCTGAATCTTATGCAAATGGTATCATTCCTGAAGCGCGTGGTAAGTCTCAGCGTATTCGTGAAGAAGCTGAGGCGTACCGATCTGAAGTTGTTGCTAGAGCTGAAGGTCAGGCAGATCGTTTTGATCGTTTGTATCAAGAATATGTTAAAGCACCTGCAGTAACTAAGCGAAGATTGTATCTTGAAACGGTTGAGACGATCTATAAAGACGCAAATAAAGTTGTAATCGATGATGATGGCGGTAACAACATGATGTATTTGCCTTTGGATCAAATTCTTAAAAACCAAAACTCGGCAAACCCTATCTCAGGTAGTTTAAATTCTGATGACATTAGCAGCTTAACAGATCAAGTGTTAAACGAGTTGCGTATGCGTCAGGGTTCGTCGGTTCGTAGGGAGGGGAGAAACTAATGAAAGGTTCATCTTTCGTAGTATTATTAGTCGCATTGTTAGCAGTGTTGATTGGTTCGCAGACTCTCTATGTGGTTAAAGAAACAGAGCGCGCGGTTGTTCTGAAATTCGGTGAGATTGTCGAGGCGGATGTTCAGCCTGGTCTTCACTTTAAAATTCCGGTGATGAACGATATTAAAAAGTTTGATGCCAGAATCTTAACGATGGATTCGCGACCTCAGCGTTACCTAACATTGGAGAAGAAAGCTGTAATTGTTGATTCCTATGTTAAGTGGAAGATTGCGAATGTTTCTAAGTTCTATCAGGCGACGTCTGGTGATGAATTTGTTGCAAACCGAGTCTTGTCATCTCGTGTAGACACAGGTCTTAGAAATCAGTTTGGTGAGCGTACTATGCACGAAGTTGTGTCTGGCGAGCGTGACGAGTTGATGACAGAGTTGCGAGACAACCTAGATGAAGTCGCTAAAAATGAACTTGGTATCACGATTGTCGATATCCGTGTTAAGAAAATAGACTTGCCGCCTAATGTAAGTGAGTCTGTTTATCAGCGTATGCGCACGGAGCGTGAGCGTGAAGCACGTGAGCATAGATCGAAAGGTCTAGAGCTTGCAGAGGGTATTCGAGCGGATGCAGATCGCCAGAAGGTCGTTTTGGAAGCAGAAGCTCAACGTGATGCTGAAATGATTCGAGGTGATGGTGATGCGCAAGCTGCTGCTGTATACGCTAAGGCGTATACGCAAGATCCAGAGTTCTTCGAATTCTATCGTAGCCTTCAGGCTTACCGAGAAAGTTTTAGTAAAAAGGGCGACCTATTTTTGCTAAAACCGGACAGTGAGTTCTTTAAGTATCTGAATGGCGTTGATGGTGTTACGAAATAGCATGTTAATGTAATTTGAATCGCGTTTCTCCTGTTCGTTGTTGGGAGAAACGTGATATTATTATGCAAACCGGGTATAGCCCGGTTTTTTAATGGTCATAATAAAGAGAGTCTATGCAGGAATTGTTGCAGTCGCTACTCGTCGGAATCAGTTTATTGTTGATTGCGGAGGGTATTTTGCCGTTTATAGCGCCAAATATATGGCGTGAAATCATGGTGAGAGCGGTCGCGAGTTCTGATATGAATTTGCGCATCATAGGTGCTGTTAGTATGTTCCTTGGGTTGATGCTCCTTTTATTGACTCGAAGCTAAGAGGATACAATTTAATGGCACTAGCGGATCGTTGGTTACTTCCGGATGGAGTAGATGAAGCTCTTCCTGAGAAGGCGGCGCAAATTGAACACCTTAGAAGAAGTCTGCTTAACCTCCATGAGAGTTGGGGTTATAAATTAGTCATTCCCCCCCTTATTGAATATTTGGACTCGCTATTAACTGGCGCTGGTTCTGATCTTGAAATTGAAACCTTTAAAGTAATCGATCAGTTGTCGGGTCGCCTTATGGGGATACGTGCGGACTTTACTTCTCAAGTGGCTCGTATTGATGCACATTGCTTGAAAGAAGAAGATATACAGCGCCTAAGCTACAGTGGTAGCGTGCTTCGTACCGTTCCAGCAGGTCTTGATGGTACTCGAAGCCCTATTCAGCTTGGTGCAGAGTTGTATGGGCATGGCGGTCTAGAAAGTGATCTAGAAATTTTATCGCTGATGCTAGAAACATTGCGTGTTGCTGGGCTTGAGAAGCTTGTGCTTGATATCGGCCATGTTGATATTGTCCGTGGTGTGATTGAAGCAGCAGGCTTGAGCGAGGCCGATCAAGTTAAGTTGAGTGAATTGTATAAGGCGAAGGATTTGCCTGAGTTAGAGGTTTTTGTAGCTCAACTAAATGCAACTGATAGAGTTAAGTCTTGGCTAACAGCATTACCTCGCTTGTGTGGTGGTGTTGAGGTGTTGGCTAAGGCTAGTAGTGTATTGGATGGCGTTAGTAAATCTGTTTCTGATGCGATTGATATGCTTAATCGTGTTGTAGAAGTGGTGAAATCGCGTTTCCCTCAAATCGGTCTGCATTTCGATCTAAGTGACTTGGTTTCTTATAGTTACCACACTGGTTTAGTGTTTGCCGCTTATCAACCGGGACATGGTAATGCCATTGCGCGTGGTGGTCGATATAATAATATCGGTGAAGTGTTTGGACGCTCTCGTCCTGCTACTGGTTTCAGTACTGATCTTAAAACCTTGGTGTCTTTGTCTCAGCCGAATGTTGAGCAAAAATTACGTGTTTTATCGCCAGTGGTTAGTAGTGCTAAATTGTGGGATAAACTGAACAAATTGCGTCAAGAAGGTTATCAAGTAGTAGAGCAGCTTGACGATGATGTTCGTGTTGAAAAATTTGATTTTCAGCTTGTAGATGTCGATGGAGATTGGCAACTGCAAGCGGTAAGTAAATAGATTTTTGTATAAGATTATTCTTAAGTGAGACCTTTAAAAATGGGTAAAAATGTCGTAATTCTGGGCACTCAATGGGGTGATGAAGGGAAGGGTAAGGTAGTAGACCTTCTTACTGAAGATGTTGCTGCGGTTGTTCGATTCCAAGGTGGTCACAATGCTGGTCATACACTTGTTATCGACGGTAAGAAAACCGTTCTTCACCTTATTCCGTCTGGCATCTTGCGCGATGGTGTTCAATGCATTATCGGTAATGGTGTTGTTCTTTCTCCAGCTGCGCTTAAAAAAGAGGTGGACGAACTTCTTGAGCAAGGTATTCCGGCTGTTGAGCGTCTAAAAGTAAGTGCAGCGTGTCCTCTTATTCTTCCGTATCACATCGCTCTAGATCAGGCGCGTGAAGTTGCTAAGGGAGAGAAAAAGATTGGTACAACAGGTCGTGGTATCGGTCCTGCGTACGAAGATAAAGTAGCGCGTCGTGCAATTCGTGTTGGTGATTTGCTTGATCGCGAGCGCTTTGAGAGTAAGTTGAAAGAGAACCTTGACTACTACAACTTTATTCTCGAAAACTACCATCAAGCGTCTCCTATTTCCTATGATGAAGTGTTTGCAGAAGGCCTAGAAATGGCTGAGTTTCTTCGTCCTATGGTCGCAGATACGATTGGTTTATTGCATGATCTGCGTAAATCAGGTGCGAACATTATGTTTGAAGGTGCACAAGGCTCGTTGTTGGATGTTGATCATGGTACTTATCCATATGTTACATCCTCTAATACAACGGCTGGTGGCGCGCCTGCTGGCTCCGGTTTTGGTCCACTTTACTTAGATTATGTTCTCGGTATTACAAAAGCTTATACAACGCGCGTAGGTTCTGGGCCTTTCCCAACCGAGCTATTCTGTGATAATGGACAACGTTTGGGTGAGCGTGGGCATGAGTTTGGTGCGACAACGGGTCGATCTCGTCGTTGTGGTTGGTTTGATGCGGTTGCGTTACGTCATGCAGTTCAAATTAACTCTGTATCCGGTATGTGCTTAACGAAGCTAGATGTATTAGATGGCTTTGAAACGATTAAGGTATGCATAGGCTATACTGATCTAGAAGGTAAGCCTGTTGCTGGTTCGCTTGTAGACAGTGAGGGCTATGAGCAAGCGAAACCTGTCTATGTAGAATTGCCTGGTTGGACTGAGTCTACTGTTGGTGCTGAAAGCTTTGATGTGTTGCCGAAGAATGCACAAGACTATATTAAGTACCTAGAAGAGCAAGTGGGTGTGCCGGTTGATATTATCTCGACTGGTCCTGATCGTAATGAAACGATTGTTATGCGAGACCCATTTAAGCAGTAAGCTTACTTGCTATTTTCTTTTTAGAGTTTTAAGTTCTTTAAAAAAGCCCAGTTCACTAATGAACTGGGCTTTTTTTGTTGGGGTGTTCCGTCCTGAAATAGGTTTACACCTAGGAGACCTATTTTAGGACGAGACAGGGGGGTGGGGTGCGAAGTGTGCTTTATAGCTATCGCAATTTTAGAGCAAACTCTGCCACTCGTTTGCCTTGAGCTTCGCAAAGAAGTTGCTCATCGAGGGTAAGGTTGCTTTCACTGGTTGACTTCGCAAGATGGCTCGCGCCATATGGCGTGCCCCCGCTCATTGTTGAGATGAGTGATTTGTTTTTATATGGTAAGCCAAGCCATACCATACCGTGGTGAAGTAATGGTGTCATGATGGATTGGATTGTCATTTCGTGGCCACCATGCATGCTGCTGGCGCTGGTAAATGCACCAGCAGGTTTGTCGCAAAGCTGTCCGCTCATCCATAGAGTGCTTGTTTGATCTATTAGATGCTTAACTGGTGCGGCCATCGAGCCAAAGTAGGAGGGTGATCCGATAAGTAAGCCTGAACAGCTTGCAATGTCGTCGAGCTCGACATACGGGTGGCCAGACTCAGGAAGTTCAGCATCGATTTGCTCACTGGTCACCGATATATTGGGTATCTGTCGTATTCGAGCTTCGATGTTGCCTACTTTATTGACGCCTCTGGCGATGTATTTAGCCATGCTTTCTGTTGATCCATGGCGGCTGTAATAAGTTATTAGAATGTAAGGAGTTGTCATTTTCTTAGCTAAAATAATTCCAAGACTTGTTCTGGTGGTCGCCCAAGTGCTGCTTTTCCATTGTGAACAACGATTGGGCGCTCAATGAGCTTAGGGTTTGAGGCCATCGCTTGGATAAGCTTGTTGTTATCATCTTCGTTTTTTAGATCAAGCTCTTTATAAATGCTTTCTTTCGTTCTCATGAGGTCGCGTGGTGCGAGATTAAGCATGTCGAGCAGTTTTTGGATGTCGACTGGGCTTGGAGGTGTCTCTAGGTAAAGCTCAATTGAAGGGGTGATGCCTTTCTCTTCTAGTAATTTCAGTGTTTCTCTGGACTTGGAGCATCTTGGGTTGTGATAGATTGTTGTCATGCGTCTCTCTTTGAATTGTAGTGTGGTTCTTAATGGTCGTCTATTGGTCGCTTTTGTTTCCGAACAAAATTGGCGCTTAGTAGTTATAGCCAATGCTTAGGTGGGTGAAGTTGATACCACTGTTTTCGTCGTAAATATCGTTGTTGGAATAGTGTTGAAAGTGAAGCGATATTTCCCATTGATCTTTTTTTCCTAATTGCCATCCAGCGCCTAGATAGTTATTGAACTGCAATGGGCCGCCCATTTCTTTGTCGCTGATGTTTTCGTTTGACATGATAGATAGGCCGATGCCTGTGTCAATAAAGTCGAAAATAGGGAGGTCGTCGCCGCTCCATCGAAAGACTGGCAATAGGTCGACGACATTGCTCGTATCCGCATGTGAGAGGCTGAAACCATCTTGCCATTTGGAGTAGCCAATTTGGAGGCTGGGCGTTATTTGAAAGTCATCGGATAGATAGGTGGACTTTTCAGCATACCAGCGGGCTGAATAACGCAAAAACAGTACATCACCGCTCGTGCCTGATTCAACGAGCATTGTGTCTGCATTTAGTGCGTTGGTTAAATAAGCTGCTGTTGTTGCGGCGATCATTCCTGATCGCCATAGTGCTGTTTCATTGGCCATTACCTGCGTTGTTACACTGCTGGTGATGGCGAAAAACAATCCAATCTTAGTTAGCTTGAAGGACCTTTCTAATAAATTTAACTGCTTCATCTTTGGGTACATCTTCACCTTCGCCGGTTTTTCGGTACTTATATTCTAAAGAGTTGTTTTTTAATCCTTTGTCACCAACAACGAGGCGATGCGGGATTCCTAATAGCTCACAATCTGCAAACTTAACACCTGGACGTTCTTTTCTGTCATCAAGTAGGACATCTATTCCGAGCTGTTTTAGTTCGTTGTACAAGTGATCGCACTCGTCTCGAACGGCCTCTGACTTATCGTAATTCATTGCGATAATGGCAACGCTAAACGGTGTAATGCTCTCAGGCCATAGAATGCCTTTGTCATCGAAGTTTTGTTCTATTGCTGCAGCGACGATACGAGAAACTCCGATACCGTAGCACCCCATCCACATGGTTTGTGCTTTGCCATTCTCATCTAGTACAGAGGCTCTGAGTGCTTCTGAGTATTGTTGACCTAGCTGGAAAATATGACCAACTTCAATGCCACGTTTTATGACGATATGACCTTCTCCATCGGGTGATGGGTCGCCTTCTACGACATTTCGAATGTCCTTTGTTTCGAAATCTGTTATGTCTCTGTCCCAGTTAAGGCCTGTGACATGATAATCATCCTTGTTTGCACCAGCGCAGAAATCGGAAATTACAGCGGCTGAACGATCAACAATGACCCTTATGCCTTTTTCTTTCAACCCCTGTGGCCCAATAGAACCTGGTGTGCAACCAATTGAATCAACGATGTCTTGTTCGGTGGCAAACTCAAAAGGCGATAAAACGCCGTCAATTTTTTCAACCTTAACTTCATTGATGTTGTGGTCGCCGCGTAGAACAAGTGCCACGATGGTTTCGCTTTCGTCGGGACCTTGACCTTTAACAAGCATCGTTTTGACTGTTTTCTCCACAGGAAGTTTCAAGTAATCGGCCACTTTCTGGATTGTTTTGCAGTCAGGCGTAAACTCTTCCGAAACTTCTTGTGTCGGTGTGTCTGGTGATTTTTTGGAGCAAACTGCCTCAGCAAGTTCGACGTTAGCAGCAAACTCTGATGAGTCACTGAATGCAATATCGTCTTCGCCGGATTGTGCTAACACGTGAAACTCATGAGAGTACGCGCCGCCGATGCTTCCTGTGTCGGCTTGAACTGGACGATAGTCGAGTCCTATGCGATCAAATACATTGCAATAAGCTTGATGCATTACGTCATAAGTTTGCCGCAGAGAATCTGAGTTTGAATGGAAGGAGTAAGCGTCTTTCATGATAAATTCACGAGAACGCATAACGCCAAAGCGTGGTCGAACTTCGTCACGGAATTTAGTTTGTATTTGAAAGAAATTGATAGGAAGCTGTTTGTAGCTGGTCAATTCGTTACGCGCAAGCTCAGTGATGACTTCCTCATGTGTGGGGCCTAAGCAGTAGTCGCGATTATGGCGGTCTTTCATGCGTAGAAGCTCAGGGCCGTATTTTTGCCAGCGTCCCGATTCTTCCCAAAGTTCGGCTGGTTGTACACCAGGCATCATAACTTCAAGTGCGCCAGCTTTTTCCATTTCGTCACGAACAATATTTTCCACCTTTTTTAAAACGCGTAATCCGGTGGGTAGCCAAGTATATAGGCCTTTTGATATTTGGCGGATCATTCCGGCCCGAACCATAAGTTGGTGGCTGGTAACAACTGCATCAGTTGGTGCATCGCGAAGTGTGGAAAAAAGGTAATTGCTAGCTCGCATGATATTATTTATCTTCTCTTAAAATTCTGTAAATTAGCCCGCAAAGCGAGGTTCAACTAAGCCGGTTGCGTCTACGTTTAAAGCAAAAATTCCACCGGCGTTCGGGAATTGCTCTAGTTCCTCGTCACTTTGTGCTGCCCTGCAAGTTGTAACATATAAGGTTTTCATGTCTGGCCCGCCAAATGCACACATTGTTGGAAATGTTGCGGGGACGGGGTATTCTGCCAAAATCTGGCCTTCAGGGCTAATTTTTACGACTCTTTGCCCTTGATATAGTGCAGACCAGTAGTTGCCTTCTGTATCCATCGCAGCGCCATCTGGGCGACCTTTTCCTCTTGGGAATTCGATGAACGCCTGTTTGTTTGAAGGCGTACCAGTTTCAACGTCGTAATCAAATTTATAAACAACGTGATTTGGCGTATCGGAGTAATACATAGTCGTATTATTTGGTGAAAATGCTAACCCATTTGAGGTCCAGGCAGCCTGATCTAAAACAGTATTGGAACCATTTGAAAATTGATGTAGGGCGCCCAGAAATGCATCTTTGGGTGCGTACATGGTCCCTGCAAGGAAGCGGCCTTTTGCGTCGCAGCGCCCGTCATTGAATCGCGTTGTGCTCTGATCGTAGTCGGCTTTCCAGTAAGTCGAAAGCGGCCCGTCGAAAGAGTCAAACGTATATATGCCCGAACGAAATGCAGCGATAAATCCACCGTCATTAGTTAATGAGAAGCAGCCGATCTCTTCATCGAATTGTCTAGACTTTGTTTTATTCGTCTCTGGGTGGAACGCGTTTAATGTAAATGAATCGATATCAACAAAGTAAAGTGTTTGGGATTGTTCATCCCATCGAGGACATTCAGCAAGTTTCGCTTTTGCATCCAAAACGCATTGCATCTCAGGCATACTGACTCCAAGTTCTCTGAGTGAAAAACTATTAAAGGTGCTATAGTGCTTATGAAAGACAGTGTTGTAAATAGGTAAGTAGAAACATGTTTGAGCTTGATGAAAGATTGGCGAACGATTCAGTGCTGGTTGGGCACTTATCTTTGTGTGAATTGAGAGTGATTAATGATGCTCAATTTCCATGGTTTATTTTAGTGCCAACAAGAGCTGGGATAAGTGAAATCTATCAGTTAACAGAGGAAGATCGTGCCAGTTTGATGGCAGAAAGTTGCCTATTGGCGGAGGCAATGCATGACTCTTTTTCCGCCGATAAGCTAAATATTGCCGCCATTGGTAATAAAGTGTCACAGCTTCATCTGCATCACGTAGCTCGATTTGAATCTGATGCTTGCTGGCCAGAGCCAATTTGGGGGAAATTACCCTCAATTCCGTATGAAGAATCAGAGTTGGCTAACATTTTGCAAAAGATTAGAACATTGCTAGAGAGTCATTTACGAGTGACCGAAGCTAGCGGAGAACTTTATTATTAAACTCAGTTTCGAGATTCTTATAGTTACCTAAATAGTTGCCTAAATCTTCTTCACGATGGGTATAGGGACGAGATATATGAATATGCGTCGACGAAAAAAAGCAATAAGCAAAGTTATTAAGCTGCTGAACTTAGCAACCTCATCTAATGTTACCGAAGCACAGATGGCGTTACGTCATGCTGAAGCGTTAATTCATCAAAACGGCTTAAATCAGGGGGAAATCCCAGGTCATCAGTTGTGTGATCGGATGATGCTTTATAAGGTGAGTTGGAACGGTAATCCTCTGCATGCGCGCGCTAAAGAAGATGTGGCTCGTTGTTCTGCTGGATCTGTATATTCTCGTCGATTTTCTGAAAAGCCGTTTGACTCCGGTCGATCTTACGCTAACGCCAAAACAATTTTAGACGATGTTGCTGAGGTCGAGCTCACTGAGGGCTTTGAAGACGCTGACGATTGCGGGAGTGATGAGTCTTCCAGAATGACTAAAGGCGATCAATACAAAGAGAATATCAGTGTTGCGGATGGCGTTAATCGCGATCAGGATAAACTTTTTGATGCGCATATTCACTGTTATCTGCAAATCGTTGAGAATCTGAACGCGTCAAATACTCAGACGTTTGAATCGACTGAACATGATGTCGAAGATGTGCAAGCTCAAATGAAAGAGACTTTAAGTAACGAAAATATGGAAACGATTATTGTGGACGACATTGTTAGCGGTCCTAAAGAAAACGTTAGCAAACCTAAGGAAAGTGGCACCAGTAAGGGCTTTACCTATGATGACGTTAGTGCTCAACCTCATGATAATGTGATCGATGCAGCCAGTGCGTTTCGAGCTCAGGCTGCGAAATTTCAAGATACACTTCGCAATCAGTACTCTTCCAGCAATCCTGACCTTCCGTTTGAAGAAGACGAATATTGGAACAAGGTGAGTGATCGTTTGTTGGACTTCGATGAAGTTTCTGTTCTAACGTCCATGGAGGAAATTGGAACCCAGCTTACGTTGGCGAAAGAGTTGTTATCTCAAAAAAGAAATGAACGAGCTGAAATTGAGCAAGAAGAGCTTCAAGAGCGAGCTGAGCGAGCGCGTATCGAGCAAAGCTTTGAGGAAGCAATCGAACGAGCATTTAGGGCTCGAGCGAAAGCCTACGAAGCGTGGGAAGCGAGTCAGAATGAAGTGCGGATGACTTCATTGCGTGCGGAGCAAGAAGCTCAGCAAGGCTTTGAGGAATTACAGTCGAAGCTAGATGAGCAACGTAACTCTTATAAGCAACATCTTCAGTTAAAAGAAGATTATTGTGCTGCTAAGATTATGCATGAGTTAAGGAATGCGCTCTCAAATGCCGCTAAGGGTGGTGAGGCTGCTATCAATGCGTACGATAAAGTAACCGAGTTGTTGCATGAAAACGCGTTATCGTTGCGCGATTTAGAGTTCTCAGACATCAAGAATAAGAGCTTGTTTATCCGTCTATTGGAGCGAGAGACCGCGCTTATTGAAAATGTAGATGAGCGTGAGCGTTACACTGAAGAGATGCTTGATAAATTCTTGTTGGTAAGTCGAGCGGCGAAAGAAAATAAGTTTTCTGAAAATCCAGTGCAGCAAATAGAGCGATTGCTGAAAAGTGTTGCTTCGTCCAATCAATATGAAGGTCAAAAAATAATCGAGCAGTCGATCCGTTTGATGGAGCAATATGGTGTCAGCGTTAAAGATTTGGATTATGGGTGTATCGCCAAATATTCCGTTTTTGTTCGGTTAATAAATTGGGAAGCTGAGCAGATTTCGTCATTAAAAGAGCGTGAGAAGTTTACTGCGTCGATTTTAGAAGAATACGTTCAATATTCTGTCGCAGGGCCTACGTTGAATGAAGATTTGAATGGTACTTCCAATAATAAATAACGATTCTCGTTTTTATTTATAAGTGATGAAAAGCCTGTTCTCCTTGAAAACGGGCTTTTTTGTGTCGAAAAATGGTCATTTATCTCGTGAATGGGCTATATTTCTTCTGAAAATTAAGTGCAGCTCTTTCTTTGCTGCGATGCATCTTTTACCATTCTCGCACTAAAATAAACATGATACTCAGCAGGAGAGAGGCATGAGCATTATTAAAGAAGATGATCTGATAGATAGCGTTGCGGACGCATTGCAGTTTATCTCTTATTACCATCCTATCGACTTCGTTAAAGGCGTTCATGACGCTTACGAACGTGAAGAGAGCCAAGCAGCGAAAGATGCAATGGCTCAGATTTTAATTAATTCACGTATGTGTGCTGAAGGGAAGCGTCCAATCTGTCAGGATACTGGGATCGTTACGGTTTTTGTTAAAGTCGGTATGAATGTCCAGTGGGAAAGCACTAAGAGTGTGACGGATATGATCAACGAAGGTGTGCGTCGAGCGTATTTGCACCCTGATAATGTTTTGCGTGCCTCTATCTTGGATGATCCAGCAGGTGCACGTAAAAATACCAAAGACAATACGCCAGCCGTCATTCATATGGAGATTGTTCCTGGCGATACGGTAGAGGTTCATGTTGCTGCAAAAGGCGGCGGTTCGGAAAACAAATCCAAGTTGGCAATGCTGAACCCTTCCGACTCAATTGTAGAGTGGGTTAAGAAAACCGTTCCTACAATGGGAGCTGGTTGGTGTCCGCCAGGTATGTTGGGTATTGGTATTGGTGGTACTGCTGAAAAAGCGATGGTCATGGCGAAAGAATCCTTAATGGAGCCAATCGATATTCATGAGCTTAAAGAGCGTGGACCACAAAATAAAGTAGAAGAGCTGCGTTTAGAGATCTTTGATGCCGTTAATAATCTTGGTATCGGTGCGCAAGGCTTGGGTGGTCTGACGACCGTTCTTGATGTGAAAATCATGGATTATCCGACTCACGCCGCATCTTTGCCTGTTGCAATGATTCCTAACTGTGCGGCAACTCGTCATGCGCATTTTGTATTGGATGGAACGGGTGCGGCTGATCTAACACCTCCTTCTTTAGACGATTGGCCAGATATTACCTGGGAAGTCGGCGAGTCTGTGCGTCGTGTGAACTTGGATGAGATTACTCCTGAAGAAGTTCAAAAGTGGCAACCTGGCGAGACCGTTTTGTTAAACGGCAAAATGCTAACTGGGCGTGATGCCGCTCACAAAAAAATGATTGAAATGATGGCAAATGGCGAAGAGTTGCCAGTTGACCTAAAAGGCCGATTTATTTATTACGTTGGCCCTGTTGATCCAATTAAAGATGAAGCAGTGGGGCCAGCGGGTCCGACAACGTCTACCCGCATGGATAAGTTCACGCACACGATGTTGGAAAAAACGGGCTTGCTAGGGATGATAGGTAAGGCGGAGCGCGGTCCGGTTGCAATCGAGGCAATTAAAGAGTTTGGTGCGGTCTATCTCATGGCAGTAGGTGGCGCAGCTTATTTGGTCTCTAAAGCGATTAAAAAAGCCGATGTGGTAGCATTCCCAGAGTTGGGTATGGAAGCGATCTATGAATTTGATGTTGTTGATATGCCTGTAACGGTTGCAGTGGATTCTAAAGGAACATCTGTTCACCTTACTGGGCCAGCTGAGTGGAAAGCTCGTATCGAAGCGCAGACGATCGAAATTAAATAATCGTTTTTCGTGTTTTTGAGTGTTTAAAAAGCGTGGCCTTTGGTCACGCTTTTTTTATGAATGCTAGAAAATACATAATAAATTTTTCCTTAATCGTAAAGACATTGAAAAGGAGGCTCGGTTTTTGATTTGACTGGGTTACCATGGTCTTTACATTTGAATTGTAAAGAAGAAAGGGTTGCGCCCATGGTTAAATTATTATTAGCGGATGATGATGCTCGCTTATCGGAGCTGGTTAAAGAGTACTTTGATGGTGAAGGTTACGAAGTAACGCATGCATGGAATGGGCGAGAAGCACTTGATTGCATGGCTATGGAAATGCCTGATATTGTGATTTTAGATGTGATGATGCCTGAGCTGGATGGCTTTGACACATTGAAACATATTCGCGCAAAAAGCAGTGTCCCAGTCATTATGTTAACGGCGAAAGGTGATGACATTGATCGAATTTTAGGGCTTGAGATGGGGGCGGATGATTATCTCTCTAAGCCGTTTAATCCAAGAGAGTTGTTGGCCCGAATTAAAGCAATTCTTCGACGTGCAACTCAAGAAAAAGACGACGACCCCATGACAGATATAGATATGTCCGGTGTGCTACTGCGTCGAAAAGATCGTACTGTTCACGTTACTGGGGAGTTGGTTGAGTTGACGACATCAGAGTATACCCTTCTGGAATGTTTGCTTATGGTGCCTGGGCAAGTGCTGACAAAGCAGGAACTATCCGAGAAAGCGCTTGGCCGAAAGCTGACCATGTATGATCGCAGTCTTGACATGCATATTAGTAATTTGCGTAAGAAAATTGGTAACTTAGAATCTGGAGAGCCTAGAATCAAAACCGTTCGCGGTGTGGGGTATATCTTTGTAGATTCGACGGATAAGAGCTAAACATACAGGAATGAAGAGTACTTTTTTTCGCGTCTTTTTGGTTGTTCTGCTCTCTAATATTGTTGTCGTAGCGATTGGTTTTTCATTTGTCTACTGGATCGAGCAAAGTGATCGTATTTCGGATGAGCATCTTGCTGAAATTGGTGTGGAGCTTGTGCATTCATACGAAGAGGAGGGTGCCGATAGCCTTAATGCTAAGGTGCGTCAGGTTGAGAGTGAATTAAATGGTCGAATTTACTTGTATGAAGAAAATGGTCGTCCACTTTTGCGTCCTTTACCTAGAGATTTTAGAGAGCCTCCAGAGGATTCGTTGCCAAATCGAGGGTGGTCTGACGAGCAGGGGAGGGAGCCGCCAGATAGGCCTGGACGTCCATTAGCTGACTTTGCAAAAAGTCAATTTGTTCAGGTTATAGGGTCGAATAACGCGCAGTACCTATTGATATATCGCTCTCACCTTGAGCCGCCTCCGCTCGCTCCAGCGGTCATTTTAGGTTTTTCTTTACTTGGGTTATTAGTTTCAAGTGCGATACTGAGTTATTGGTTGCTTTCCCCTTTGTTGGGCTTGCAGAGGACCATTCGTTCGCTTGGTTTCGGTGAAACAGATGCGCGAGTAGAAGGGAGCTTGCTTAAGCGTCACGATATGATCGGCAATCTTGCCCGAGAGTTTAACGACATGGCTGAGAGGGTTGACTCTTTGTTAAGTTCTAAAGAGCGATTAATGCGAGATGTATCTCATGAACTAAGAACGCCATTGGCAAGAATCGAAGTGGCATTAACCATTGCTGAGGATAAGCATGGGCAAGAGGTTCAGCAAAATTACCTTGATCGTATTCGTAGGGAGTTGCATGAGCTCGATGAATTAATAGGTCAAGTATTGACGCTTTCTCGTTTAGAGGCTTCTTCACTTAAAAAAGAGTCCATTGCGTTTCAGTCTTGGCTTGATGAAATAATCGATGATGTTAGTTTTGAAAGTCAGTTAAAAGGGATAGTGATCAAGAAAGAAGGGGACTATCCCGCAGAGCTGGTAGGGGATTCGTTGCAGTTACGGCATGCGTTAGAGAACGTGCTTCGCAATGCGTGTTTTTACTCTGGAGACAATGGAAGCGTGAGGGTGGCGACCGAAGTGGAGTCTGGTTTTGTTGTGATCTCTATTGTTGATTCAGGTCCCGGCGTTCCGGACGAGATGCTGGAAAAAATATTTCACGCTTTCTTTAGGTCGTCATCGGCTCGGGAATCCAATACCGGCGGGTATGGTGTTGGGCTTACGATTGCTAAACGAATCGTGCAGGCTCATGGTGGCACGATCTCTGCTCATAATTCTGAATCTAGTGGTTTGGTTGTGGTGTTTCGGCTGCCCTTAACCTGAAATTAGTTGAGCTTTTTACGTTTTTTCTTGCATTTTTAAATTTAATCGTTAAGATGCGCTCCGCAAGCTGGCCAGGCAGTCGCCGCCTTTTTTAAAGGGGGAGGAAAGTCCGGGCTTCGCAGGGTAAAGTGCCAGGTAACGCCTGGGGGGCGAGAGCCTACGGAAAGTGCAGCAGAAAATAAACCGCCTAAGCAGTTCGCTGCCGGTAAGGTTGAAATGGTGCGGTAAGAGCGCACCGCATGACTGGTAACAGTTCATGGCTTGGTAAACCCCACTTGAAGCAAGACCAAATAGGAACTCATTGGTGTGACCCGCACTGAGTTCGGGTAGGTTGCTAAAGACGTGCAGTGATGTACGTATTAGATGAATGGCTGTCCACGACAGAACCCGGCTTATCGGCCAGCTTGCACACTTTTCTTTTCGTTTTTATTCTTGTCGCGTTATCTCTGAATTTTATAAATTTTGTCAAAACTCCCTTATTTCAACGCTATTCGGTATGGCGTCTCTAGATGCGCTATTTTTTCTCTCCTATATAAATAAATCGAATGTTTTTTGCTCAAACAAAAACCACACCTTCTGTCTGCTCATGTTTAAACATTGGATAACTGCAATTTTTTGTATTTCACGCGATTTTTTTTAACCATTTTTTCTAAAAAGTGTTAAATTGTGGGATATAGTGTCGATAAGTGGGGTTGAAGGTCGTGTTTCGTGGAATTCATCAGATAAGCGTTGATGCAAAAGGGCGAATGTCTTTGCCTGCACGCTTGCGTGATGAGTTAGTAGACGAAGACGATAATCACGTTGTTATAACCATTGATCCGTCCTCTCGTTGTTTGTTGCTGTATCCGTTGGATGAGTGGGAGCAAATACAAGAGAAGCTTGATCGACTGCCCAGTTTTCAGCCTCAAGCGAGGCGGTTGCAGCGTTTGCTCGTGGGGCATGCAACAGATTTAGAAATTGATAAAGCAGGTCGAGTGCTGTTACCCGCACCGCTGCGTGATTTTGCCAAGCTGGAGAAAAAAGTGACGTTGCTTGGGCAAGGTAAAAAAATTGAAATCTGGAGCCTTGAGGAGTGGGAGTCTCAACGAGACGAATACCTATCTGAAGCGGCTTTAGAAGATTTTCAACTAGACAATATGATGGATATCTCTTTATGACGAGCAGTGAACACGAACATATTAGTGTCATGCTAGATGAATCAGTAGAAATGCTGGTTACTAATGAATCGGGTCAATACGTCGATGGGACGTTTGGTCGTGGGGGGCATACCCGACTGGTCCTTTCTAAATTGAGAGATGGCAAGTTACTAGGGTTTGATAAAGACCCTGTCGCAATTGAATTTGGTAGAAAGCTCGAGGCGGAAGATTCGAGGTTTGAGATTGTCCAAGACAGTTTTGCCAATATGCTCGACCACATTCCGGCGGTGTTTGGTACAGAGAAAATTGACGGCATCATGATGGATCTTGGCGTGTCTTCTCCGCAACTGGATGATGCGGAGCGAGGGTTTAGTTTTATGAATGATGGTCCGCTTGATATGCGGATGAACCCAGATCAAGGTATGAGTGCAGCAGAATGGATTGCGGTAGCGGCCGAAAAAGAAATTGCTGATGTTATGTATCAATATGGTGAGGAACGTTTTTCTCGTCGAATTGCTAAAGCAATATGCGAAAAACGGCTTGAAGCGCCCATTACAACGACGGCTCAGTTGTCGAAGATCGTTGCGGAGGCGAACCCAGCTTGGGAGAAGGGTAAAAACCCGGCTACAAGAGCGTTTCAAGGGATTCGAATATACATCAATAACGAACTTGGGGATTTGGAAAAAGGGCTTGAGGTTGCAGCGGATTCTCTGAAAGTGGGCGGGCGACTTGTCGTTATCAGCTTCCATTCGCTCGAAGATCGAATCGTTAAGCGGTTCATGAAAAAAATGTCTAAAGGTCCTGATCTGCCAAGGCATTTGCCGATCCAAAATGCGCACCTAGACATTAAGTTTAAGACAGTTGGCAAAGCGACCAAGCCGTCGAAGGATGAAGTGACTAGTAATGTCCGTTCACGAAGTGCAGTGCTGCGTGTATTGGAGAGGACTCGTGACTAAAGAGCGATGGCTATTGTTGTATGTGCTAGCGGTCACGCTGGTTGTCGCCTTTGCCATTGCATTGATTGTTCAGGTTTATGAATTTCGAAAGGATTTCTCCTATTTACAAAGCCTTAAGAAAGAAGAAGTGAATTTAGAAGTTGTGTGGGGGCAGTTGCTTTTAGAGCAAAGTGCGCTGACCCAGCCAAGCCGTCTAGAACAGGCGGCAGTAAAAGAACTAAATATGCATGCCCCAAGTCAAAAAGAGCTAATTATTGTTAAACCATGAATGAAAGTAACGGGCATTTTAGGCCCGATAAGTGGCGAATATATTTTATTTACCTGATCGCGGCGGTTCTCTTTGCTGTTGCGGGCGGTAGGTTGTTTTATTTGTCAGTCGTAAAAAAGGATTTTTTACAGAATCAAGGTGAAATTAGGGCTGTTAGAACAGTCTCCATACCTGCTACTCGTGGCATGATCCTTGACCGTAACGGCGAGCCTTTGGCCGTTAGTACACCTACTTGGACTATCATCGCGAACCCACGAAAGCTTTGGGAGCTTGAGCAAGACCCGAATGCGAAAACAACCCCTCAAACTGAAATGGATCGACTTGCTAAAGTGACAGGGTTAGGTCGCTCTTGGTTGCAAGAGAAGTTTGAGGTGAATCGAAATAAAGCGTTTATGTATCTGCGTCGTCAAATCCCCCCTCAGGATGCGGATGAAATTATGGCAGCTAACGTGGTTGGGGTGAGTAAAAGAAAAGAGTACAAGCGTTTCTACCCGTCGGGTGAAGTGACTTCTCATGTCGTTGGCTTTACCAATATTGACGATGCGGGGCAGGAGGGACTCGAGCTTGCCTATCAGTCTAGTTTGCAAGGTACTCCAGGTAAAAGGTCCTATCTGAAAGATCTTAAAGGCAATGAAATATTGCGTATAGGCCAGGACGTTTCCGAGCACCCTGGGGAAAATATTGAGCTCAGCATTGATCTTCGTCTTCAGTATCTTGCTTATCGAGAATTAAAAGCAGCGGTGACTCAAAATCGCGCGGCTTCCGCGTCAGCTGTTATTTTAGATGTAAAGACGGGTGAGATTTTAGCGATGGTTAATCAGCCGTCGTACAATCCAAATGATCGATCAAATATAGAGTACGATCAGCTGCGTAATCGTGCGGTTATTGATCTGTTCGAGCCAGGCTCAACCATGAAGCCTTTTACGATCTCAGCGGCGTTAAGGTCGGGGCAGTACACGACAGAGTCGATTATTGATACTCACCCGGGCTATTTGCGCTTTGGTCGGCAGACGATTCGTGATTTGGGGAATTATGGCAAAATTGATTTAGAGACCGTGTTGGTTAAGTCCAGTAACGTTGCAACGTCGAAAATTACTTTGTCGCTTCCACAGGATACGGTGTGGAATCTTGATTATGAATTGGGTATCGGTTCGCCCGTTGGAATTGGTTTCCCAGGAGAGTCGACAGGGGTCTTGCCATCTAGGCCAAAGTGGCACCCCGCAGAAATTGCAACCTTGTCATACGGTTACGGTTTATCGGTTAGTGCGCTGCAGCTGGCTCAAGCCTATATGGTACTTGCCAATGATGGCTATAAAGTGCCAGTAACACTATTGAAACAGGAGTTGCCTTTAGATGGTAGGCAGGTGTTGCCGCCAAGAGTAGCGAAGTCCGTTGTGAAAATGCTGGAATCGGTTGTTGAGCGAGGATCTGGTAAACGAGCTCGTATTCCTGGTTATCGTGTAGCAGGGAAAACAGGAACCGTGCATAGGGTTGGGTCTAAGGGTTATGAGTACGATCAATATAATGCCATCTTCGCTGGTATAGCCCCAGCATCAGATCCTAGGTTGGCGATGGTGGTGATAGTCAATGACCCTAAAGGGCGAAAATACTACGGTGGCGAAGTCGCTGCACCTGTGTTTTCTCGGGTTATGGAAGGAGCCTTGACGACCCTAAATATTACGCCTGATTTGCCAGAAGGGCTTCGTGAAGTCCGATTGGAGCCTAAGGTGCCTTATCGATTGGCTCAAGGGGGATGATAGGATGTTTTGGCTTGAACAATTTGAACGCTACATCGACCATACAGGTGAGCGGGTAGATGTAAATTATCCGTTTATCCAAGTAAAAACAGATAGTAGAAAAGTGTCCTCTGAGACACTTTTTGTCGCTTTGCCCGGTGTGTCGAGTAACGGTTGGGATTATTTGTCCTTAGTCGCCGAAAAAGGCTGCCGCTATGCCGTAGTTCCTACTTATGTAGCGAAGGGGTTAATAGCATCAAATTCAACGGATCTTAATATTATTGGTTCGGACGATGTGTATGCGCTGCTTTCGTCTATCGTGAAAAAAACGATTGGCTCGTTTCCATCACACTTAATTGGTGTAACAGGAACAAATGGCAAGTCGTCAGTTTCTTATTATATTGCACAGCTTGCGGACGCTATGGGCTTAAGTGGTGCGATTATTGGCACTTTTGGTGTTGGTAAGTTGAATAACTTAGAAAGTGCAAAGCAAACGACGCCAGATGTATTGACGATGCTTAAAACCTTGGCTCAGTTTAATCAAGACGGAGTTGACTTGGTTGCTTTTGAAGCCTCGTCTCATGCGCTCGATCAAGATAGAGTGGCTGGGATAGAAATAGACACAGCGGTATTTACAAATCTCACGCAAGACCATCTTGACTATCATGGCACGATGGAGAGTTATGCCACAGCTAAGCGCAAGCTGTTCCGTTTAGATACTCTGAAGCACGCTGTTTTTTGCAGCAAGTCTGATTACTGCAACTTTATGGCTGAAGATTCTAAAGGCGATAAGTCTTATTATGGGGAGCGCCCATCGGACGACTTTGTTATTCGTGATGTGACTTATCATTCGTTGGGGTGTTCATTTCTATTGCTGACTAAGTCTGGTCATTATTCTGTAGAGTTACCTTTAATGGGTGAGTTTAATGTCGATAACGCTGTTGCTGCGCTGGCTTCATTATGGCCTCTTTTTGATGATAAAGTGGCATTAATTTCGTCCTTAACGAGTCTTAAAGGGGCGCCGGGTCGGATGGAAAGAGTGACGCTTTCTGAAGGGGCGAATGTCCCTGTTGTCTTGGTGGATTATGCGCACACGCCTGATGCTTTGAGTGTTGCTTTAAAGGCGCTTGCTGTTCATTCAAAAGGACCAATTACCTGTGTGTTTGGTTGTGGTGGTGACAGAGACAAAGGTAAACGGCCTGAAATGATGCGAGCCGCTCTCGATCTGGCTGATAAAGTTGTGTTGACCACGGATAATCCCCGCTCTGAGATTCCGAGTGAAATTATGCAGGATGCATTGAGTGGCGTTGCTGAATGTGAGCGTCAGCGGGTAATTCTGGATGAAGATCGTCGTAGTGCTATAGAGTTCGCTATTGCGACGGCGTCGATAAATGAAATAGTGCTCGTTGCAGGAAAAGGGCATGAGACTTATCAAGAGATTGGCGGCGTCAAATCTCATTTTGATGATAGAGAAGAGGCGCTCAATGCGCTAAAAAAATATGCTCAAAGAACTTAAGTTATCTCAGATTGCAGATATTTGTGGCGGCACTCTTTTCGGAGAGGATGCATGTGTTATTGATGTGTCTACCGACTCAAGGGATGATCTTTCTAATAAGCTTTTTCTTGCTTTGCGCGGTGAGAAGTTTAACGGCCATTCCTTTGTAGATAAGGCCATTGATCAAGGTGCTTCAGGTGTTCTTGTCGATGTCGATTCGGGTGTGTCGTTAGAGCCTCGGATTGTCGTTCATAATACGCTTCTTGCTTATCATGATATTGCGCGTTTTTTGCGGGATGCCTTTCAAGGTCGCGTGTTTTCGATAACTGGCAGCAATGGAAAAACGAGTGTAAAAGATTGGTTGGCGCAGTCATTAGAGGATTTTGGATGCGTTCTGAAAACACAAAGTAACTTTAATAATCACATTGGCGTTCCAAAAACGCTGATTCAAATAGAGAATAACCATCAATTTGCTGTTGTTGAGGCGGGCACAAGTTTCCCTGGTGAAATCTCTATTTTGTCTAAGACTATTCATGCTGATGTTGTGATAGTAACCAATGCGAGTGGCAGTCATTTAGAAGGCTTTGGTTCTACCAAAGCGATAGCGGAAGAAAAAGGCGATCTGATTACATACTCATCTCTTTATTCGAAAGTGATCTTGAACTTTGATGATCCCTTCTTTGAATACTGGAAAGGGTTAACAGGAAAGCGTGAGTTCTTTAGTTTTTCACTTTCTGATGCCAGTGCAGATCTTTATGTTTCTGATTTGGATTTAGGGGCGAGTGAGTCTTCGTGTATCGTGCACTTTAGAGATCAGTCCTCTTTGGTTACCATTCCTGCTCCCGGAAAGCATCAGGTCTACAATGCGCTTGCGGTCATCGGCGCCTTGATGCACGTTGATGTCCATTTTATTGATGCTCTAAATAAGGTATCGAAGGCTGTTCAAGTTAAAGGAAGAATGGAATTTGGCTTGACGAAAAATAACGCTCTTCTTATTGATGACTGTTACAATGCCAGCCCAACGTCTGTTGAGGCTGCAATTGATGTTCTTTCGATGCAAAAGCCCATTAAAAAATGGTTGGTTTTAGGTGCTCTTGGAGAGTTGGGTGATCAGGAAGAAAGTATTCATCGCGGGCTTGGGAAATATGCCGCGGAAAAGAAAATAGACTGTGTGTTAGCCGTCGGGCCCATCGCTGGCTTAGCGGTAGATGAGTTTAAAAAAGTGGGAAGAGAAGGGCGTGTTTACGCATCAAAAGAAAGTCTCGCACAGTTTCTGTTAACTCTGAATAATGAACACGCTGTTTTGGTTAAAGGCTCGCGCTCAGCCAAGATGGACGATATTGTAAACGTAATAAAAATCTAGGAATTGTCCTAAAATGCTACTTTTTTTAACCGCTTACCTAAGTAAGTATTTCACCTTTTTTTCTGTCTTTAATTACCTTTCATTAAGAGCAATCTTAGGTGTTTTGACAGCTCTGTTTATTTCTTTATTGATCGGAAAGCGTGTGATTCGTTTGCTGCAAACATTGCAGATTGGTCAGGCGATACGTTCAGATGGGCCGCAGTCACATCTGAGCAAGGCGGGTACGCCAACAATGGGCGGCGCGCTTATTATTTTTTCCATTAGCATTAGTACCTTGCTTTGGGGTGATCTAACCAACGAATATATATGGATCGTGCTCTTAACGACGCTTGCGTTTGGTTTAGTTGGGTGGGTGGATGACTACCGTAAAGTGGTTGAGAAGAACCCTCGTGGTTTACCTGCGAAGTGGAAGTACCTTTGGCAGAGTGTTTTTGGGCTAGGCGCTGCGCTTTATTTATATATGACGGCCTCAACCCCAGCAGAGACGTCACTAATTGTTCCTGTTTTTAAGGATGTTGCTATTCCTTTAGGGGCATTTTTCGTTGTACTCACATACTTCGTTATTGTGGGTACCAGTAACGCTGTTAATTTAACGGATGGCTTAGACGGTTTAGCCATCCTACCAACTGTTTTAGTGGGCGGCGCTTTAGGTGTATTTGCCTATCTAACAGGTAATATCCGATTTGCTGATTACTTGTTGATTCCGTACGTTGAAGGGACAGGCGAAATCATCGTCTTTTGCGCCGCTTTGGTCGGGGCGGGGTTAGGTTTTCTTTGGTTTAATACCTATCCAGCTCAAATTTTCATGGGCGATGTGGGTGCTTTGGCATTAGGGGCTGCACTAGGAACGATTGCGGTGATTGTTCGTCAGGAGCTGGTTCTGTTTATTATGGGTGGGGTGTTTGTGATGGAAACGGTGTCCGTGATATTGCAGGTTGCTTCATATCGCTTAACGAAGCGCAGGATTTTTCGTATGGCTCCCATTCACCACCATTTCGAACTTAAAGGCTGGGCAGAACCGAAAGTAATTGTTCGGTTTTGGATTATTACTGTTTGCTTAGTGTTAGTCGGCTTTGCAACGTTGAAAGTACGTTAAGAGGTTCGATATGGGATTGATTGGATCTGATCGAGTTCGGGCTGTTGTTGGATTGGGCAAATCCGGCGTTTCTTGCGTCAAATTCTTAGCGCAAA
This sequence comes from Marinomonas mediterranea MMB-1, assembly GCF_000192865.1. Taxonomy (NCBI): domain Bacteria; kingdom Pseudomonadati; phylum Pseudomonadota; class Gammaproteobacteria; order Oceanospirillales; family Oceanospirillaceae; genus Marinomonas; species Marinomonas mediterranea. The sequence continues at coordinate 2,790,336 of NC_015276.1, read as the reverse complement.
AAGGTCTTGATTTTTTTGTGGTGGATTCTAGGGAGAACCCACCTGGTCTTGATGAAATTAAGGCGTTCTGTGATGAAGATAAAATATTCCTTGGGTCGCTTGAGGCTCTGACCAAGTTGGGTGTGACAGAATTATTTGTTAGTCCTGGGGTGGCGCTTTCGAATCCTGTGCTTAAAAAGTTAGCGGAGCAAGGTGTTGAGATGCGAGGGGATATCGACTTATTTGCTGAATATGTTGATGCGCCTTTTATAGCGATAACGGGGTCCAATGCAAAAAGTACAGTCACTACGCTCGTCGAATATTTATTGAAATCCATCGGCAAAGCGGCAATAGCGGGCGGTAATATTGGCCGTCCGGCATTAGATACTCTTTCTCAAGAAGCCGATTACTATGTGCTCGAGCTGTCCAGTTTTCAATTGGAGACGACGCACGCGCTTAAGGCCGATGTCGCTTGCATGCTTAATGTGAGTGAGGATCATATGGATCGCTATGATGATCTGTATTCTTATCAACGGGCAAAGCAGAGAATATATCGAGGATGCAAGTCAGCGGTCTGCAATAAACAGGACATTCTCACTGCGCCTCTTTTGTCTCAGGATACCCCTGTTAGAGCCTTCACTACAGGTAGTCCAGATCTCAAAGAATTTGGCCTTCTTCCTGATGATAAGGGAGTGTGGTTGTCTAAAGGGGTTAAGCCGTTATATCACTCCTCAGAAATCGCATTAAAAGGAACCCATAATCTCGCAAATGTATTAGCAGCTTTGTCTATTCTTGATTTGCTCGGTGTGGATATTGAGCTTCCGGCAGTTGCGCAAGGGCTGTATGAGTTTAAGGGATTGCCTCACCGTTGCGAGACTGTAGCAGTTGTTAATGGGGTGACCTACATAAACGATTCGAAAGGTACGAATGTTGGGGCCACATTGGCGGCGTTAAATGGATTAGGTGACTTAAAACGACAGAACATAATTTTGATTGCAGGGGGTGAGGGGAAGGATGCGGACTTCTCCCCGCTCTCTCAGCCTATTGATAAATATGTAAAAAGAACCATTTTGTTTGGTAAGGATGCGGACCTTATTTCAACGTCTATTTCAGATGTCTCTGTGTATAGTCTCGTGGGTGACCTATCAGAAGCGGTCGCTTTGGCTAAGAGCGACGCAAAAGAAGGGGACATCGTATTACTTTCTCCAGCATGCGCAAGCTTTGATATGTACAAAGGATTTGAAGCACGCGGAGAGCATTTTGTGGAGCTAGTAAAAGCGCTATGAAGATCCAATTGAGAGACATATTCGAGCCGCTCTCGGCGAATCATATGGCGAAAGTGGACCTATGGTTTGTTATGTCTCTCATTGCTATATTGGCTCTGGGTATTGTGATGGTGGCCAGTGCTTCAATATCAGTGTCTGAGTCTATTCACAATACGCCGTATTTTTTTATGGGCCGCCAGATACTCTATTTAATTCTTGGTGTTTCATTTGGCTTTATGATGTTGCAAATTCCGACGCAGAACTTGCAAAAGTGGGGGATACTTTTGATGCTTCTGTCATTGGTATTGCTGGTTTTGGTGCTCGTACCTGGAATAGGTAAAACGGTAAACGGTAGTCGTCGTTGGATTAACCTGATTGTTTTTAATTTGCAGGCGTCCGAGGTGGCAAAAGTTTGCATGGTTGTATATGTGTCTGGTTATCTTGTACGTCGTGCAGAACGAGTTCGAGAAAACCTGATTGGTTTTGCCTTGCCCCTGTTTCTAACCTCCCTTTTTCTGATCTTTTTACTTATGGAGCCGGATTTTGGAGCATCGGTCGTATTGATCGGTACTGTTATTGCTCTTCTGTTTATTGGGGGGGCTCCTGTTTATCAATTTATTGCTATCGTCATTATGGCTGTCTTGGTTATGGCAGGGTTGGCGTTGTCGGAAAGTTATCGAGTTAAGCGTCTTATGAACTTTGTCGACCCGTGGGCGGATCCGTTTAATGATGGCTATCAGTTAAGTCAGGCATTAATTGCCTATGGTCGAGGTGAGTGGTTTGGTCTAGGTCTTGGAAATAGTGTGCAAAAGCTTAGCTATTTGCCTGAAGCTCATACGGACTTCGTTTTTTCAATTTGGGTTGAGGAAATGGGGTTGTTAGGTGGGGTTGTGTTGCTCAGCTTATTTGCTTTGATGCTGTCGAGGATCTTTAAAATAGGTCACAGAGCATTGATGGGGGCGCGTCCGTTTGCTGGTTATATGTGCTTTGGCTTTGCCATTCTGATACTCGCTCAAGTCATTATCAATGTGGGTGTGAATACAGGCTTTCTTCCTACGAAAGGCTTGACGTTGCCTCTTATCAGTTATGGTGGCAGTAGCTTGATCATTACATTGGGGTCATTGTTTGTGGTTGCCAGAGTCGATATAGAAAATAAATTGGCATCTAAAGGTGGTGAGAGTGAAGAGCGGAAGCGTAAGTCTGATGAATCAATTGACGATGGTGAGGCGCTAGCGTGAGTCAAGGAAAAACAGTTGTTATTATGGCTGGTGGTACGGGTGGACACATATATCCCGCTCTTGCCTGTGCGAAGCATTTTGAAGCGTTGGGTTATAATGTTGTGTGGCTTGGATCGAAAGGTGGGATGGAAGAGACTATCGTTCCCGATCAAGACATTCCTTTGAAGACGATTTCTATAAAAGGTGTTCGAGGAAAGGGGTTAGTTGGTTTGTTAAAAGCGCCTTTTCAAGTGCTACACGCAATAGGTCAGGCGATCGCTATTTTGCAATCATTAAAACCGTCTGTGGTACTCGGGATGGGAGGCTTTGTTGCCGGGCCAGGTGGTGTGGCAGCTAGATTGCTTGGTATCCCTCTTGTTATTCATGAGCAAAATGCGGTTGCAGGGACGACCAATAAGTTATTAGGTAAAATTGCTTCGTTACGGCTTCAAGCATTTGAAGGTGCTTTGCCTTCTGCTATTACAGTGGGAAACCCAATAAGAAGCGATATATTGGAGCAGAAAACTAGACCCGTTCGCTCAAATGACTCTGGACCATTGAAATTGTTGGTCGTAGGGGGAAGTCTAGGGGCGCAAGCGATTAATGAGCTGATTCCTAGATTGTTATCTGAATGGTCTGGCAGTGAAAGACTTGATGTTTGGCATCAAACAGGCAAAAGAAATATCGACGATGTCCGTAAGCTGTATTCTGATTGTGGAATAGAGCAGGCGAGAGTTGAGCCCTATATTGATAATATGGATCATGCGTATTATTGGGCTGATATCGTTGTCTGTCGTTCTGGTGCTATGACGGTGAGTGAGCTCGCTGTCGCGGGTTTGCCTTCTATTTTGGTTCCGTTTCCTTTCGCTATCGATGATCATCAGACCGAGAATGCAAAACACTTATCAAAAGTGGGTGGGGCTTTTTTAATGCCTCAATCCGAGTTTGATGTTAACTCTGTAACAGATTTGATTCGCTCAGTTGTAGCGGACTCAACAAAATTGAAAAAAATGGGTGAGGGCGCAAAGCAGTTGGCTCAACCTGATGCGACTCGAAATGTCGTGTCGCACTGTTTAAGGTATGCAAAATGATGATTGAAAGTAAGTTCCAATACGATATCCCAGCAATGCGTCGAATTCAAAAGGTGCACTTTATCGGCATTGGTGGTGTTGGTATGTGTGGTATTGCTGAGGTTTTGCATAACCAAGGTTATCGAGTAACCGGTTCTGATATAAAGACAAGTTCTACGACTCAGCGATTAGAGGATATGGGGATTTGTGTATACATAGGTCATAAAGAAGAGAATGTGTTCGATGCTCACGTTATTGTGGTTTCAACTGCCATAAATGAAGAGAACCCGGAAATCAAATGGGCGAAAGAGCATCGTATTCCAATTGTGCGTCGAGCAGAGATGTTAGCAGAGCTAATGCGTTACCGACATGGTATTGCGGTGGCAGGTACCCATGGGAAAACGACGACAACAAGCTTGATGTCCTCTATTTTGACTGCAACGGGTGATGCCCCTACGTTTGTGATAGGTGGGAAGTTAACAAGTGCAGGAACAAATGCGCAGTTAGGCAGTAGTAAATACCTGGTGGCGGAAGCGGATGAGAGTGATGCTTCGTTTCTGCATCTTCAGCCGCAAACGGTTATTGTGACAAATATCGATGAAGATCACATGGATACTTATCAAGGCGACTTTGAACAAGTTAAGCGCACATTTATTGAGTTTATCCATAACTTGCCTTTCTATGGGTTGGCTGTTCTTTGTATTGATGATGAAAATGTTCGTTCGATAATGCCTGAGCTAAGTCGCCCCGTTTTAACTTACGGGATAGAAGAACAGGCCGATTTTTATGCCACAGATATTAAGCAGTCGGGCCGTTACTGTGAGTTTATGGCGCATCTTCCAGAGGGAGAGCCAATTCGTATTCGTTTGCCAATGCCTGGTAAGCATAACGTTTTGAATGCGTTGGCAACAATTGCCGTTGCGACTGATTTGGGTGTCGCCCCAAATGTTATTCAGGCTGGTTTAATGGGTTTTGAAGGGGTTGGGCGACGGTTTCAAGAACTTGAGCCGCTTGTTTTGTCTGATGGTGGCAAGGCAATGTTCGTGGATGATTATGGTCATCACCCTAGTGAAGTGTTGGCGACAATTAATGCAATACGTGATGGCTGGCCAGAGAAGCGTTTGGTAATGGTTTATCAGCCACATCGCTATACACGTACCCGCGACCTCTATGAGGACTTTGTTCGAGTCTTGTCGAAAGTAGATGTTCTTATTTTGCTTGATGTGTATTCCGCGGGTGAGGCGATCATAAATGGGGCGGACAGCAAGTCTCTTTGTGGCAGTATTCGTATGCGAGGAACCGTCGATCCTATTCATGTTCGCGATGACGGAGAATTGCAGTCTATTTTGTCGAACGTATTGCGAGATGATGATTTGCTGATCACTCAAGGTGCTGGGAATATCGGTGTGATTTCTCGCAAACTTGCTGCGACGGGAGTAGTAAACTAATGCTTTTGAAAGACGCTAGAATTGCGGTGTTGTACGGAGGTCGGTGTGCAGAACGAGAGGTGTCCCTAGAGAGTGGTGGGCTAATCTTAAATGCTCTAAAGCAGAAAGGTTATGATGCGTTTGGGATTGATTTATATGGTGCTCGACATGATCGAAACCCTATTGATCAGCTGCGCGCCGAACCATTCGATATTGCTTTTATCGGATTGCACGGTGGTGAAGGCGAGGATGGTCATATTCAGGCGCTTCTGGATTTGATGTCAAAACCCTATACAGGGAGTCGTCAGTTAGCTTGCGCATTGGCGATGGACAAACTGATGACTAAAAAGTTATGGAAGGGGCTTGGGATTCCGACACCGGATTATATTGCTGATGCAAGTGATGTTTCAGTTGAGTGTGTTGAAAGGCAGTTGTCATACCCCGTTATAGTGAAGCCGTCACGCGAAGGTTCCACGATTGGTATTAGTAAGGCGGACAATACAGAGCAGTTAATGCAGGCGCTTCGAGATGCGCGTGAGTATGACTCCGAAATACTTGTGGAAGAGTTTATAGAGGGGCCTGAATTTACCGTTTCGATTATCAATGACGAAGCATACCCTGCAATCGGTCTCAAACCGTCAGAAGATCATCAGCTGTACGATTACGAAGCAAAATATTTGGCGGATGATACCGAATATCGATTGCCTTCTGGTTTGAGTGACGATGATGAATCTCGGTTGAAAGCGTTGTCTCTTGATGCTTATTTAGCTGTTGGGTGTAAAGGTTGGGGCCGTGTTGATGTTATGCGTCGTAATAACGGCGACTTTTCCGTGCTTGAGGTAAATACCTCTCCTGGAATGACGTCTCATAGTTTAGTGCCAATGGCGGCTGCTCATGTCGGTATCAGCTATCAAGATTTAGTCGAAAAAATACTGTGTTCTGCTTGGGATTCAGTGGGGAGTATCTGAGAAAATGCGTTTAGCGGCCTTGCTTGGGGCGATTTCTTTGATTGTGTTCGCTATTTTCCAAGGGGAGCAAGATAGTTCACCTAATGAGCGCTGGTTTGCTGTCAAAAAAATAGAAATTGAAGGTCGGCTGATCAATGCTAAGCGTCAAGAGTTAGAAATAGCTTATGATGTATTGTTGGGTGAAAGTTTGCTAACTCTTTCGCTGTCGCAAGCAGAGACGGTTGCAGTGTCTCCTGAGTGGGTCGCCAGTGCGCGCATTCGAAAGGTATGGCCGGATAAAATTGTGGTTGAGGTGAAAGAACATCAACCGATCGCTTATTGGAATTCGAGGCAGATAGTCACCTCGAATGGAGAGGTGATTTCTCCTCGTCATGGCGAAACTTTGCCGCTAGCGAATTTGAAAGGTCCTGATTCTAGTAGTCAGGTTGTTTTGGATCAGTTTGGTCTTATGAGTCAAATGCTATCAAACTCGTCATTGAGAATAAAAGAGCTTGTACTGGAGAAACGTGGTGCATGGAATATCAAGTTTCAAAATGATGTGTATGTAAAACTCGGGCGAGACAAGGTTTTAGAGCGTTTACAGCGGTTTATTGCCGTGTATAAAAGTGATTTATCAGGTAAAATAGAGAATGTTTTGTCTGTTGATGCTCGGTACCCTCATGGGGTGGCGGTACAATGGAACGAGAAATTATGAATTTGGCTCGCTTGTTGCTTGAATATGAGCATAAAAGTTGCGATTTAGCGATAACTAGGAAGGTAGAATGATAGTTGGCTTAGACGTTGGTACATCAAAAGTAACTTGCATAGTAGGTGAGGTACTAGGTGATGGAAACGTTGAAATTGTTGGTATAGGTACTCAGCCTGCTAAAGGGATGAAAAGAGGCGTTGTTATCAATATTGAATCTACCGTTCAGTCTATTCAAAGAGCGGTAGAAGAAGCAGAGTTGATGGCGGGGTGTAATATTCACTCTGTCTACGTTAGTGTGGCTGGGAGTCATATCCGTAGCCAAAACTCTCACGGTATTGTTGCAGTAAAAGATGGTGAAGTTCAAAAAGAAGACATTGAACGTGTCATTGATGCTGCTCAAGCTGTTCCTATTTCTTCTGACCAACGCCTTCTTCATGTTCTGCCACAAGAGTTTCAAATTGATTCGCAGGAAGGTATACGAGACCCTTTGGGTATGTCTGGTGTGCGCCTTGAGGCCAATGTTCATTTGGTCTCGGGGGCTGCTAATGCTGTGATGAACGTCGAAAAATGCATCAAGAAATGTGGTTTGGGTGTTGATGGCGTTATTTTGTCTCAACTTGCTTCCAGTGATACTAGCTTAAGCGAAGACGAAAAAGAGCTTGGCGTTTGCCTTGTTGATATTGGTGCTGGAACGTCTGATATTGCCGTTTGGGTGGATGGTGCTTTGCATCACACTTCTGTTGTTCCTGTTGCAGGCGATCAGGTTACCAATGATATTTCTATGGCTTTGCGTACGCCAACGGTACATGCTGAAGATATAAAGATTAAATATGCCTGTGCGTTGTCCTCGTTGGCTTCTACCGATCAAGTGATAGATGTTCCGAGCGTTGGGGATCGCCAGTCGAGGTCTATTTCTCGTCATGCATTAGCGGAAGTTGTTGAAGCTCGCTACGAAGAAATTTACCAACTTATCTATGATGAGTTGCAACGTAGTGGTTTTGCGGAACGAATACCTGCAGGGGTTGTCGTAACTGGCGGCACTGCGTTAATGGAGGGTGCTGTTGAGCTCGCGGAGCGTATCTTTGATATGCCTGTTCGGCTAGCGACACCAACGAATGTTAAAGGAATCTCCGAGATTGTCGATAACTCTATGTATGCGACAAGCGTTGGTTTATTAGCAAATGGAAGTGCTGAAATGGATGATATGGTTGCCGAACCGTCAAGTGTTTTGCGGGCCGGAAGTAGTAGAAATACACAAGATGTTAACTCTGATGAGACCAAGCCGTCTTTCAGTGCAACGAAAGCTTGGCATAAAGTAAAAGATTGGTTTCAAAGTTATATTTAATGATTGTCATTTTTGACAGCAGATTTTTAGGAGCGCGTCGCCCATGAATGTGTTTGATTTAGCAGATGAAAATTTATCCGACAACGCTGTAATCAAGGTTGTTGGAGTTGGTGGTGGCGGTGGCAATGCCGTGCGTCATATGTTGGAAAACCAGCTTGAGGGCGTAGAGTTTATCTGCGCTAATACGGATTCTAAGGCTCTGATGGGGCTGGATTCTGGAATTACATTGCAGCTTGGTACCACGGTGACAAAGGGGCTTGGTGCGGGAGCGAACCCTTCCGTTGGCCGTGATTCTGCATTAGAAGATCAAGAGAAAATTACTCAGCTTCTAACGGGTGCAGATATGGTATTTATTACGGCTGGTATGGGTGGTGGCACCGGAACGGGAGCTGCACCTGTCATTGCTCAAGTTGCACGAGAATTGGGGATTTTGACTGTTGCCGTTGTGACGAAGCCGTTTCCATTTGAAGGGCGTCGCAGAGCTAAGGTTGCAGATGCGGGGCTTCAAGAGCTACGTGAGAATGTTGACTCGCTTATAACCGTTCCGAATGAGAGGCTGCTGCCTGTTTTAGGTAAGAATATTTCATTACTTAAAGCGTTTGGTGAAGCGAATAATGTTTTGTTCAATGCTGTTCAGGGTATTACCGACCTTATAATGAGACCTGGTTTGATAAACGTCGATTTCGCCGATGTTAAAACAGTGATGTCGGAAATGGGGATGGCAATGATGGGAACGGGGTCTGCCATCGGAGAAGATCGTGCGCGTGTTGCTGCGGAAGCGGCAATACACAACCCTTTGCTTGAAGATATTAATCTTAAAGGTGCTCGTGGCGTATTAGTTAATATCACGGCAAACGAAGAGGTGGGCTTGTCTGAGTTTACCGAAGTTGGTGGGATCATTGAGGAGTATGCGTCAGAAGATGCAACGGTTGTTATTGGTTGTGCAATTGATCCGACTGTAGAAGATGAAATGCGGGTCACGGTAGTTGCTACGGGGCTAGAAGGGCAAAGTGCTAATGTTGAGATGAAATCCGCAGTGGGTGATGTGTCTGCGGTAAAGCCTTCAGTAACTCAGTCTGCGCCTTCTGCATCTAACGCATCAAAGCCAGCTGTAGAAGCGGTGGCTAAGCCAGTTGTAACGTCTTCTGCTGTTCAGAAGGATGACGTTTCTTCTGAGGAGTCGCAGGTTAAGGCAAACGATAAGAGTTTAGAGTCCTCTAAAGGGGCAGATGATCAATTATCGTATTTGGATATCCCAGCGTTTTTGCGTCGTCAGGCTGATTGATTTGCGTAAAAAATACGTAATTAATCATCTTTGAATTGTATAAATTTTAGTTAGTTGATAACATTCTCATTAATTAACTATCTGTAATGAAATTGTAGGAAAATAATGGTACGTCAGCGCACACTGAAAAATATTATCCGCGCTACTGGGGTTGGCTTGCACTCTGGTGAAAAAGTGTATTTGACGCTCAAACCAGCGCCAGTCAATACTGGTATTGTGTTTGTTCGGACTGATCTTGAGCCACCGGTAGAAATAGTTGGCGATGCGCGTGCTGTTGGGTCGACAAATTTTGCGACAGCGTTGTGCTCTGACGACGTTAAAGTAAGTACGGTAGAGCACCTAATGTCTGCGATGGCGGGATTAGGTGTAGACAATGCTTATGTTGAGGTGAGTGCAAGTGAGATTCCTCTAATGGACGGAAGTGCTAGTCCATTCGTGTTCTTGCTGCAATCTGCTGGTCTTGAAGAGCAAAGCGCACCGAAAAAGTTTATTCGTATCACCAAGCCGATTCGAGTAGAGGAAGGGGATAAATATGCCATCCTTGAGCCTCATTCTGGCTTTAGGCTGACTTTTACGATCGATTTTGATCATCCTGCTATTGGTGAAGATGTTCAGAATACCTCGATTGATTTCTCTACAACGACTTTTGTGAAAGAAATCAGTCGTGCTCGTACGTTCGGGTTTATGAAAGATCTTGAGTACTTCAAAAACAATGATTTGGCTCGTGGCGCTAATATGGATAACGCCATTGTTCTTGATGACTTTAAAGTTCTGAATGACGAAGGATTGCGTTATAGAGATGAGCTAGTGCGCCATAAGGTTTTGGATGCGATTGGCGATTTATATCTACTAGGACATAGTTTGATTGGTGAGTATAAGGCTCATAAATCAGGGCATGCTCTAAATAATAAGCTACTGCTAGCTTTGCTTGAGCGTCAGGATGCGTGGGAATATGTTTCATTTGAAGATGAGGCTCAAGTGATGCCCATTTCATTTGTAGAGCCTGTTGCTGCGAATTAACTGATTGTAAATTAAGCATTTAGTTGTTTATACACAAAAAAGCCAGACAAATGTCTGGCTTTTTTGTGTATATATGCTTGTTATTTCATGTTTTGCCCCACATTACCATGTTAAACTCTAACCACTATAAATTTAGCGACGTTGAAATAAGATGCTAGGAACAGTCATTAAGAAAGTTATCGGTACAAAGAATGACCGAGAAGTTAAAAAATACAGAAAAGTTGTTAATCAGATCAATCAGCTAGAAGAGCGCTACTCTGCTTTTAGTGATGATGAGTTAATGGCGCAAACATCCGACTTTAGGTCGCGCTTAGAGAAAGGCGAGACCTTGGGCTCCCTGCTTCCTGAGGCTTTCGCAACCGTTCGCGAAGCGAGTAAGCGAATCATGGGTATGCGACATTTTGATGTTCAGCTGATTGGGGCAATGGTTCTCAATAATGGCTCAATAGCAGAAATGCGCACGGGTGAAGGTAAAACACTTGTTGCTACTTTGGCTGTATACCTTAATGCATTGACTTCGAAAGGTGTTCATGTCGTTACAGTCAATGATTATCTAGCAAAGCGTGATGCTAACTGGATGCGCCCACTGTACGAATTTCTCGATCTAAGTGTCGGTGTTGTCTATGCTGGGCAAGAGAAGGAAGAAAAGCGAGCGGCTTATTTGAGCGATATTACCTATGGCACAAATAATGAGTTTGGCTTTGACTACTTGCGCGACAATATGATCTTTAGAATGGAGGACCGCGTTCAGCGTGATCTTCATTTTGCTGTGGTTGATGAAGTTGACTCTATCCTAATCGATGAGGCAAGAACGCCACTTATTATCTCTGGAGCTGTAGAAGACAGTTCTGAGCAATATAAAAAGATTAATCAGCTTATTCCATTGCTTGTTAAGCAAGAGGAAGAGGGTGATGAAACGGGTCACTACACCTATGATGAAGCTCAGAAAAATATCGAGCTTACCGAAGACGGGCATCAGTTTGTAGAGGCTTGGTTGGTAGAGCAAGAAATGCTGCAGGAAGGCGATAGTTTGTATTCTGCATCTAATTTGGCGCTGCTGCATCACGTGCATGCTTCTATGCGAGCTCATGTTATTTTCAAAAAGAACGTTGACTATGTTGTTCAAGGTGGTCAAGTCGTTATCGTGGATGAGCATACGGGTCGAACTATGGCTGGTCGTCGTTGGTCTGAAGGTATACATCAGGCTGTCGAGGCAAAAGAAGGTGTCGCTATCCAGGCAGAGAGTCAAACACTGGCTTCGACAACATTTCAGAACTATTTCAGGCTTTATGAAAAATTGTCTGGCATGACTGGGACGGCAGATACAGAAGCTTATGAGTTTCAGCAAATTTACGGGCTGACTGTTGTGGTTATTCCGACGAACAAAGTGGTTCAACGTAAAGATCACAATGACTTGATCTATATGTCGACCCAAGAGAAGTTCGAGGCCATCGTTAAAGATATTGAGGTCGTTGTAAAAGAAGGGCGACCAGTATTGGTCGGTACTGCTTCTATTGACTACTCTGAGCTGCTTTCTGGATACCTAAATAAAGTAGGTATTGAGCACAATGTATTAAATGCTAAACACCATGAACGTGAGGCTGAAATCGTTGCAGGTGCAGGTCGTTCCGGCGCGGTGACAATTGCGACAAACATGGCGGGTCGTGGTACTGACATCGTTTTGGGCGGCAACCTACAGACGGAGTTGGCGGAACTTGGTGCGGACGCAACAGAGGCGCAAATTGAGGCTGTTAAGTCTGATTGGGAGTCTAGACATCAGGCGGTATTGGCTGCAGGTGGGCTACATATTATTGGTACAGAGCGCCACGAGTCTCGTCGTATTGATAATCAGCTTCGTGGTCGAGCGGGTCGTCAGGGTGATGTCGGTTCATCTCGCTTCTATTTGTCGCTTGAAGATAACCTGATGCGTATCTTTATGTCTGATCGTATTAAGAAAATGATGCAGGCACTGGGTATGGAAAAGGGCGAGGCGATAGAGCACAAAATGGTCTCTAATGCCATTGAGAAAGCTCAGCGTAAAGTGGAAGGAAGAAACTTTGATATTCGTAAGCAGCTTCTTGAGTACGATGATGTTGCTAACGATCAGCGTCAAGTAATTTACACTCAGCGTTATGACATGATGTCATCTGATGATTTGTCAGGTGCAATTGAATCTATGCGTGAAGAAGTGGTGGCTGGGGTTATCGATGAGTTTATTCCGCCTCAAAGCATGTTTGATCAATGGGACCTGGACGGTTTAGAAGAAAAGATCAAAAACGAGTTTGGACTTGAGCTTGCAATTAAAGCTTGGGTGGAAGCCGATAAGAAGCTTTATGAAGAGCCTTTGCGTCAAAGAATTCTTGATGGTTTTATAGAGGATTATAAGGCGAAAGAAGAGGTTGCAGGTTCTGATTCAATTAGAGCATTTGAGAAGCAGGTCTTGTTGCAAGTACTCGATACATTGTGGAAAGAACACCTCCAAACAATGGATATGTTGCGCCAAGGTATTCATCTTCGCGGTTATGCTCAGAAAAACCCTAAACAAGAATATAAGCGTGAATCATTTGAGTTGTTCCAGAATTTATTAGAACAAATTAAATACGAAGTTGTTCAGATTACTGCTCGCGTGCGAGTGCAGTCTCCAGAAGAGGCGCAAAAAATAGAAGAGGCTAGGCAGCAGCAAGAAGAGCCGTTAAAAATGAGCGCTCAGCACCAGCAAGCGGCGGCTTTTGGAGAAGGTGCTTCTTCCGCTTCAGAGCAACAGTCTGAAGTTCCGAAAGTTGGCAGAAATGAGTCTTGCCCATGTGGCTCAGGAAAGAAATATAAGCAATGTCACGGACGTTTGGTATAAGGAGGGAAATATGGCTGTAGGTTTGGGTTCTTTTCCCGCTATTCCGAATATCAGTGGTGTGCGTTTCGCTGTCGTTGAAGCAGGGATAAAAAAAGCGTCTCGTAAAGATCTTGTTGTTTTTGAGATTGATAAAGGGGCGAGCGTAGCAGGCGTTTTTACGCAAAATGCTTTTTGCGCAGCGCCAGTTCGTTTGTGTCGTGAGCACTTGTTGCAATCCGTTCCGAGGTATCTGGTTATTAATACTGGAAATGCCAATGCTGGAACGGGGAAGCGAGGTTATCAAGGTGCGTTATCAACCTGTGAATCATTGGCATCTATTGTTGGGTGTAAGGTCTCTGAGGTACTGCCGTTTTCGACAGGTGTGATAGGAGAGCCGTTGCCAACAGATAAAATTGTCGATGTGCTACCTAATGCGTTGGCATCATTGGATTACGGTAATTGGCAGGATGCCGGTGAAGGTATTATGACGACAGATACGCGACCTAAAGGCGCGTACCGTCAATTTGAAGTTAACGGAAAACATTATACTGTCGGTGGGATCTCAAAAGGGGCGGGTATGATTCGTCCTAACATGGCCACTATGTTGGGCTATGTTTTTACTGATATTTCAATTGATCAGAATGTTTTGCAAGACCTTCTGAAAAAAACGACAGATAAAAGCTTTAATCGCATTACTATAGACAGCGATACCTCTACAAATGATTCGTGTATTGCGGTGGCTACTGGTGCAGCGGGCAATGAAAAAATAACGAATATTCAAACGGAATTGGGTCTGGCTTTTGAGCAAGCTTTTACTGAGGTAATGCAGGAGCTTGCTCATGCTATCGTTCGAGATGGTGAAGGTGCGACAAAGTTTGTGACGGTTCAGGTGGTTGGGGCAAAATCACAAGAAGACGCTGCTTTAGTTGGCTTTGAAATTGCCCATTCTCCCCTTGTTAAAACGGCGTTATTTGCTTCTGATCCGAATTGGGGGCGTATCCTTGCTGTCGTTGGTCGTGCGCCTATTGCTGATTTAGATGTTGATCGTGTGAATATTTCACTTAACGGATGCTTAATTGTTTCTGAAGGTGGTCGATCTGATGGCTACACGGAAGAGTTAGGTCAAGCGGCCATGAATCCAGAAGAGATTACAATTGTAATCGATTTGGGTGTTGGTGAATGTAAAGATACCGTTTGGACGACCGATTTGTCTCATGAGTACGTTACGATCAATGCGGAATACAGAACGTGAAGCAAGTAGAGGTTTCTGCAGGTATTATTAAGCGAGGAGATCGTATTTTTCTGGCATTCAGAGACGAAGCGCAGCATCAAGGAGGGTTGTGGGAGTTTCCTGGAGGCAAATGCGAAGCTGCTGAGTCCTCTTATGATGCGTTGTGTCGTGAATTGTTAGAAGAGTGTGGTATCACGGTGGGTTCCGCAGAGCTGTTTAAAGAAGTGCGTCATGATTACGGCGATAAGCTTGTCGTGTTGTATTTCTATCTGGTTGACGATTTTAAAGGAGAACCAACTGGAGCTGAAAACCAACAGGTTTCTTGGTTTGATTTGAAAATGTTGGCTGAGTTGGATTTTCCAGCGGCCAATCAGGTTATCGTTGATGAGTTGATAGAAGCTTATTGTTAAAGAGTTAGTTTTATTTGTGGCCCTATATTTTAAAAAGGAAGCATTTGCTTCCTTTTTTTGTTCTTGTTGATTATGCGGTTAACACTTAACCAAGCAAATTGTGTAAGAGTGTCTTTATTGTCGTGGGAGTAAATGTCTTATCGCAAAGAGCGTCGACATCACCTTTTGCGATATTGGAAAGCTGGGGGGTATCCGCGTCTGAGCTAACCATTAATACAGGGATGTGAGAATGGTTCGATGACGTTTTTACATAGTTTGCGAGTTCAACACCGTTCATTTCAGGCATATTGTAGTCTGTGATTATCAGGTCGTATGTATTTTCTTCGAGGAGTTCGAGGGCAGCGCGGCCATCGTCTGCACGGTCTATGAACATTATTCCCATTGATTGGAGTGTACGAGAAATGTGTTTTTGTGCCATATTGCTATCATCAGCGATTAGCAC
Source organism: Marinomonas mediterranea MMB-1 (assembly GCF_000192865.1). NCBI lineage: Bacteria > Pseudomonadati > Pseudomonadota > Gammaproteobacteria > Oceanospirillales > Oceanospirillaceae > Marinomonas > Marinomonas mediterranea. The sequence continues at coordinate 2,775,159 of NC_015276.1, read as the reverse complement.
TTTTAGCTCTCGAGGGTCGAAAAATTCTAATTCTATTTCTTCTTCGTTGTTTAGATCTAGGGTTGCTTTGATGGCTGTATCTAAATCATCACGAGAGAATGGTTTTGGTAAGATGGCGAGTAGTCCGTTTTGTCGAAGATATTCAAGTGACTCCCTTTTTCGTTCGCTTGAAACCAGCATAAACGGAACGTCAGCGGTGCTTGGTGTTGTTCTAATGAAATTAATGACATCGTCCGCTGTGCCGTCTTCAAGGTACATTGAAGAGATTACTAAGTCGGGAGTGTGCATTGCTAGTGTATTCGAGGCTGATGCTACGTTGTCGGCTACATCAATGTCCGAGACCCCTGATTCGCGCAGTGCGTTAACGATAATTTTCTGTTGAGCTTTCGACGGCTCTATTAGGACGATTGATAGCTCTTGTGCATCTGCAATCAGTTTCATTTTGAATAAGTCTCTCATGTTTACATCAGTATTAAGAATATCAATGTTCGGTGTGGAAGCCTGTTACAAAATGTAGTCATTATCTTTAGTAAATGATACCTATTGTTATCTTTAGGCTTGCTTCAAGTTGGCTTTTTCGTTCGTAAATGGATAACAATCATCTTCGATAACAGGTTATACTTTAGCGTTTAGATTTATTAGTTTTTGGAGAGCAGATGGCGACGGCTAGTGCATGCCATATTTTGGTTAAGAGTAAAGCAGAAGCTGAACAGCTGAAGGAGCGTCTAGATAAAGGCGAAGATTTCCACAAGCTTGCTAAAAAGCACTCTCTTTGTCCTTCTGGAAAAAGAGGGGGAGACTTAGGGGAGTTTCGTAAGGGAGAGATGGTGTCTGCCTTTGACCGTGCGGCGTTTAAAGGGCCTTTGTTAGCAGTGCAGGGGCCAGTTAAAACCCAATTTGGTTTCCATCTCATAAAGGTTCTTTATCGAAGTTAAAGCCTAAATTCAGATAATAAGTGCGACACTGCAAGACAGGTTTAGAAGAAGCCAACTGCTGAAGTTGGTGCGCTTCTTTTCACCACAAAAACAAGCAGTACAAACATGAATTATCAGCAGTTGACTGAAGGGAAACGATACCAGATTTCCGCTCTTTTAGAACAAAAAATGTCAGTGTCTGATATCGCTAATGCCATTAAGTGCCATAAAGACACGGTTTATCGTGAATTCAGGCGTAACAAGCAAGCGAAGCACTATTGCCCTAAGGAAGCACATACTCTTTGTCTAACAAGACGAAAGAGGTCTGCAAAGTATCGAATACCAACAACGATCAATTATATACGGACTCTTATTGAGTTTGACTGGAGTCCAGAGCAAGTATCTAACGCATTGAGACTATGTGGAGTTCCAGTCAGTCACGAGTGGATTCATCAGTACATTCATGATGATAAAAGGCTCAACGGAACACTTTACCGACACTTAAGACAGGGTCATAAGCGCTATCGGAAAGGCAAACGAACAAAAGATGACGTCATAAAGAACGCTGTATCCATAGAAGATCGTCCTGATATTGTCGATACGCGAAAACGTTTTGGGGATTGGGAGATAGACACGGTTTTAGGTAAAAGTGGAACAGGCTCGATTGTCACTCTACTTGAGCGAACGACGCGTTTTTACTTGATAAAGAAAGTGAATTCAAAGTTTGCCATAGATGTTGCCCAAGCGACAATAGAGTTATTAATGCCCTTTAAAGATCACGTGCATACGATTACAGCAGATAACGGTAGAGAGTTTGCTCATCATGCGAAGGTTGAAGAAGCGCTGGATGCAAAAGTCTATTTTGCCTACCCTTATAGTTCTTGGGAGCGTGGCGCGAACGAAAACAGTAACGGCCTTTTAAGGCAATGTGTGCGGAAAGGAACAGATTTAAGAGAGATTGAAAAGGACGTCATTCACTGGGCGATGACACGTATCAATTATCGTCCAAGAAAGTGTTTAGGGTTCAAGCAGCCAGCAGTCGTATTTAAAGAGATGTGCTTAGCGGCTTGAAATGAAAAGTGTCGCACTTCAAACTTGAATTCAGGAGTGTCTAAGTGAAAGTGCGGACATTAAACTGTAGAAACCAAAGTATAGGAAAGGTTATGGCAATTACTAAACTAAATGAAAATTATTGGGTCTCTCCTCAACTTACGCTAAGAGATATTGAGACTGCGGCTTCTGACGGTGTGGAATTGATTATTAATAACCGCCCAGATGGTGAGTCGGAAGATCAGCCTCTGTCTAGTGATTTGGCTAAAAGAGCTGAAGAGCTTGGAATGCAGTTTGTTTCTAATATGTATGATTTTAAGACGCTGACTCAGCACCATGTTGATGTTCAGGGTGAGTCAATTGCGTTAGGTAAGAAAACACTTAGCTTTTGTCGCACCGGAACGCGCTCTTCTGTTCTTTGGGTGTTGTCTGAAGTCAAACTGGGTGGGGATTATTCTGATTTGCGCCAGTTTGTTGAGGCAAAAGGTTTTGATTTGTCTCGATGTGAAGCGGCAATGAGTCAATTTGCTTAAATCTGTTGCTAGTAGAATGAGAGTGAGTTGTAGGTCGTAAAGCAGCTCGAAACGTGATTTTTGTGCGCCGTAGTGGGTGTTTTTTACTAGGTATTGGGAGAGTAAATGGTTAGTCGCCCTTCGTTGGAAACGGCAACATCTGCAGAGCCGGATAAGTTTGTTGAGCCACTTGAGCTTGGAAAGCGTGTTAAGGAAATACGGTTAACAAAGGGTTGGACGTTAGAAGAGGTGAGCCAAAGGACGGGCATTGCCCGCTCGACTTTATCAAAAATTGAAAATGACCAAGTGTCTCCTAGCTTTACTATTGTTCAAAAATTGATAAAAGGGTTGGGGATGGACTTGCCTCAACTGTTTGTCGAATCTTCAGATCAATCTATTGCTGGTAGGCGAGATATCACGCGCAAAGGCAAAGGGGAGCCTCACCCTACCTCGACCTATGAGCATGAACTTTTAAACTTTTCTATTAGCCGTAAAAAAATGGTTCCTTTTAAGACAAGGGTGCGAGCTAGATCTATTGAAGAGTTTAAAGAATGGATTCGGCACGATGGTGAGGAGTTTTTGCTGGTATTGTCAGGTACAATAAATTTTTTCTCTGAGTTTTATGAACCAATTGAATTAAAATTTGGGGACAGTGTGTATTATGATGCAGCTATGGGGCACATGGTTGTATCGGTGTCTGAGGAAGATGCGGAGATACTTTGGGTGGTTGCTCGTTAAGTATTTTTGTGTGTTTCAGTATCGTCGTATGAGTATTATAAATAATTTGAGTGAAGTGAAAAAATGAGTGGATGGAGTACAAGTAGTTGGAGATCTAAGGTAGCGCTGCAACAGCCTGAATACCCTGATCAAGAGAAGCTAAATTCAGTTGAGAAAACCTTATCAGGAATGCCCCCTCTTGTTTTTGCTGGAGAAGCAAGGCAGTTGCGCCGTAATCTGGCGAAAGTCGCAAATCGAGAGGCTTTTTTGTTACAGGGCGGAGATTGCGCTGAGAGTTTTGCGGAGTTTCACGCGAATAATATCCGCGACACTTTTAAGGTTATGCTTCAGATGGCTGTTGTCATGACCTATGCTGGTAAATGTCCTGTAGTAAAAGTTGGGCGTTTGGCAGGGCAATTTGCTAAGCCACGATCTGCTGCATCAGAAACTGTTAATGGTGTGGAGCTGCCGAGCTACCGCGGTGATATTATTAATGGTATTGATTTCACGTCTGAAGCGCGTATTCCGGATCCTGAACGTTTGGTGAAAGTCTATAATCAGAGTGCGGTTACAATGAATTTGTTGCGTGCTTTTGCTCAGGGTGGTTTTGCTGATTTACATCAAGTGCACAAGTGGAACTTAGACTTTTTGAAGGTAAGTCCAGCTGGTGCTCGTTATCAAGGGATTGCGGATAAAATTGATGATGCATTGCAGTTCATGGAAGCGTGCGGAATTGGTGAGGGTGTTAGTCAGCTAAAAGAGACCGATTTCTACACATCTCATGAGGCCTTGTTGTTGCCGTATGAGGAAGCTTTGACTCGTCAAGATAGCCTGACTGGTGAGTGGTATGACTGTTCTGCACACATGCTTTGGATTGGAGATCGTACGCGCCAAGTAGATGGTGCTCATGTTGAGTTTCTTCGTGGTGTACAAAATCCAATTGGTCTTAAAGCTGGCCCATCAATGGACCCTGAAGACTTAATTCGACTGTGTGATATTCTGAACCCGAATAATATTCCAGGACGTCTAAATATTATTGTTCGCATGGGGGCGGATAAAGTGGCTGATGGCATGCCGAAACTCATTCAGGCCGTTCAAAAAGAAGGTAAGCATGTTGTTTGGAGTAGTGATCCGATGCATGGAAATACCTTGAAGGCGAGCACGGGCTATAAGACTCGTCGAGTGGATGATGTGTTGCGTGAAGTTCAGCAGTTCTTTGAAGTTCATCAGGCGGAAGGCAGTTATCCTGGTGGTGTGCATTTCGAAATGACAGGTCAAAATGTGACTGAATGTGTTGGCGGCGCATTCCAAGTAACTGAAGCTGATTTGGCAGATCGATATCACACTCATTGTGATCCAAGATTGAATGCGGATCAGTCTTTAGAATTGGCGTTTATGATTTCGGAAACGCTTAAAAAGGCTCGCGCTTAATCGGTATTTAAATGTTGAGTGCAAAAAAGCCAGCTTATTTTAAATAAGCTGGCTTTTTTGGTGTTATGTCGTGTTTCGGTTAGCCTTTCTTTCTTCTGAAAGCAGAGGTTGCCGTTTTGGATGTGATGTCGATTTTTGCCATAATCATCGCCATCTCTTCTGCCTGTTCTTGCTGGGCAGCTTTTAGTTTGTCTTCTCTTTCTTTCTTAGCTTGCTTTTCAGCTTCTTTCAGCATTCTTTGTAGGCTGGCTGAGCTCGCTTTTGTACGCTTCACCTGTGTCACTTCTGACGGTTTTTTTGGATCGCTAGCGGTTGCTGTGGTTGGTGTGTCCAGTCGGTCTTCCCCAATAAGCTCACCAAAGAAAGACTTTGCGCTAGGTGTTGGTTCTGGTTTCTCTGGAAGATCTATTTTTTTTGTGGCAGCGGCTTTACGGCCACCTCTAGCGGTCTTTTTAACAGGTTCTGCTGTTGAGTTGCCGCTGGTGTCGAACATCGCTTTTTTGCCGAAGTCGAACGTTTTTGCTTTGACAGAGCTTTGGCCAATTTTGTAGCCGCGAAGGCTTTCGCCATTGTAGATTGAGACATAGTCTTTTTCTAACTCGTAAAGCTCTTCTTTGTCAGATGTTTCGAATAACTCTTCAACGACAAAGGCATCTGGACCGCTTGCGCGAATGTCTTCGTATAGAGGGTAGGTTAAGTCCTCATCTGCGGAGGCCTCAACATACTGCTCGAAACGTTGGAACCCGCTGTTGAAAGACGTTCCAATATAATTTTTTCCGGTAATCGTGTTAGTAATCTTAAAAACGACCAAGATCGTTGCCTCTAAATTAACTTTTTAATAGCAAATAACTCCCCAAACCATCTTGGGTAAAGATAGTAGAGAGAGAGGTTCTAGTTATGTGGTTTAACGTTTGACGATAAGGTTTAAGCCGTCACGGACATTTAAGTGTACGTTTTCGACTCGCTCGTCGTTAAGAACGCGTTTATTTGCAGCATCGACTGCAATATCGCTGTTCTCAATGGGTTCTAAAACGCGTCCTTGCCAGAGTGAGTTGTCTATTACAATAAGTCCGCCTGAGCGAACTAGTGGGACAACAGCCTCGTAATAATTTAAATAGTTTCGTTTGTCTGCATCAATGAATACAAAATCGAAATTGCCGGTTAGCGACTGTATTGTTTCAAGAGCAGGGCCAAACTTAGCTTGAATTTTATGACCGTAAGGGCTGCGGTCAAAAAAACGTTGCGCAAATTCAATTGCTCGAGGGTTGGTTTCACAGCAAATGAGTTCTCCGTCGTCTGCCATCCCTTCTGCAATAGAAAGGGCTGAATATCCTGTAAACATGCCAATCTCTAGCGCTCTTTTAGGGCTGGCGAGTTTAGCGAGAAGTTTCAGGGTTCTGCCGACGGTTTTTCCAGACAGTTTATTTGGATAGCCCATGTCTGAATGAGTTTTTTCTATCAATTCAACTAGTAGGTCTGGCTCAGATTGTGTTGTATCTGAGCAGTAGTTGTCTAAAAGAGAATGATCCATAGGGCCTTTGAGCTGATTGTTTGTGAAACGGCCGTCATTTTACCTCGGGCGTAGAGAAAGTCCATGCCTAAATTGTAGAAAAAAAGATTGATTTATTTGCAATATTTTGCCGCTATTTGGTTGATTGCTTAAGCTAATGGGGTTCGCATGTTTTGACAAAAAGTGTTACTTTATATCGCTCAAAATTCCATGTGCTCTTTGGTATGGAGCACCACTGACTCCGATAGGGGAAAAAAATGCCTGTAATTACATTGCCGGATGGCAGTCAACGTACTTTTTCAGAGCCTGTAACATTAATGCAAGTTGCCGAGGATATCGGTCCCGGTCTTGCTAAAGCCACCGTCGCTGGAAAAATCAATGGTGTACTTGTAGACGCCTGTGAAGTTATTAGTGAAGATTCAAATGTGAGTCTTGTGACGGGGAGGGATGAGGAAGGTCTCGAAATTATTCGTCACTCATTTGCCCATTTGGTTGGTCATGCTGTTAAGCAGTTGTATCCAACGGCTAAAATGGCAATCGGCCCAGTCATCAATGAAGGTTTTTATTACGACATTGCGTTCGAGCGTCCGTTTACTCTTGATGATATGGCGGCGATCGAGAAGCGTATCGCTGAATTGATCAAAAAAGATTACGATGTTGTTAAAACAATGACACCGATTGATGAGGCGCGTAGACAGTTTGATGAGCGCGGTGAAAGTTACAAGGTTCAGCTTATCGATGATATGGACGAGTCTGTAACAGAAGTCGGTTTGTATCGTCATGAAGAATATATGGATATGTGTCGTGGGCCACACGTTCCAAATACCCGTGTTCTTCGATACTTTAAATTGATGAAACTTGCTGGGGCATACTGGCGAGGAGATTCAAATAATGAAATGCTTCAGCGTGTGTATGGCACGGCTTGGTCTGATAAAAAAGAGTTGAAAGCATATCTGCTTCGTATAGAAGAAGCTGAAAAACGAGATCACCGTAAGTTAGGTAAAAAGCTAGATTTATTTCATGTTCAGGAAGAAGCGCCTGGCATGGTGTTTTGGCACCCGAAAGGCTGGCGATTATATCAAGCTGTTGAGCAGTACATGCGTCAAAAACAGCTTGATAATAACTATCAAGAGGTAAAGACACCTCAGATAGTTGATAGAGTTTTATGGGAAAAGTCTGGGCATTGGGGTAAATACCAAGAGAACATGTTCACGACCCATTCCGAGAACCGTGATTATGCTGTTAAGCCGATGAACTGCCCTTGTCATATACAGGTATACAATCAAGGCCTTAAAAGCTATCGCGATCTGCCGTTTAGAATGGCTGAGTTCGGCTCTTGTCACCGCAATGAGCCTTCAGGCGCTTTGCACGGTATAATGCGGGTTAGGAACTTTGTTCAGGATGACGGACACATTTTTGTGACCGAGAATCAGATTCAATCCGAAGTGTCAGAATTTATTAAGTTACTTCACGAAGTCTACGCTGATTTTGGTTTCGATAATATTATCTATCGCTTGTCTACGCGTCCAGAACAGCGAGTCGGTTCGGATGAAGTCTGGGACAAAGCTGAAAAGGCATTGGCTGATGCGCTTGATGTTGCTGGGCTTGAATGGGAAGAGTTGCCAGGCGAAGGTGCATTCTATGGGCCGAAAATAGAGTTCTCGTTAAAAGATGCTATTGGTCGTGTATGGCAATGTGGTACCATACAAGTTGACTTCTCAATGCCAACTCGTTTGGGCGCGCAATATGTGTCCGAAGATGGTTCTCGTCAAACACCTGTTATGTTGCACCGCGCCATTGTGGGCTCATTAGAGCGCTTTATTGGTATTCTGATTGAAGAGACAGAAGGTTCGTTCCCTCTTTGGTTGGCTCCAGAACAGGTTGTGATCATGAATATCACAGATCGCCAGACTGAATACTGTGAGAATTTGGAAAAAACTTTAAATTCTAATGGGTTTAGAGCAAAACTAGACTTGAGAAACGAGAAGATCGGGTTTAAAATTCGCGAGCATACTCTTCAGCGTATCCCTTACTTAATTGTTGTTGGTGATAAAGAAGTTGAAAATGGCAAGGTGGCTGTTCGAACTCGTTCGGGCGAAGACCTTGGTGTTATGAGTGTAAATGAATTCGAAGATTTGCTTCGTGATGAAGTTGCTCGTCGTAGTCGAAAATAATTAATGGAGATAGAGCCATAAAAGGTAATATGAATCGTGGGCGTAATAGCAAACAGCAGCGCCCTCAAATCAACGAAAACATTGCAGCTACCGAAGTGCGCTTAATCGGTGCTGACGGTAATCAAGTGGGTGTTGTTTCGATTGAGGAAGCACTAGATGCCTCTCGCGCTGCGGCACTAGACCTAGTGCAGATAGCAGATTCAGATCCGATTGTTTGCAAAATCATGGACTACGGCAAGCACGTTTTTGAGCAGAAAAAAGCAAAAGCCGCTCAAAAGAAAAACGCGAAGCAGATCCAAGTTAAAGAAATGAAGTTTCGACCAGGGACGGAAGAAGGGGATTATCAGGTAAAACTCCGCAACCTGATACGTTTCCTAGAAGGTGGAGATAAGGCTAAAGTATCTTTACGATACCGCGGTCGTGAAATGGCCCATCAGGAGCTTGGCATGCAACTTATGAATCGAGTCGCTCAAGACTTAGAGGAATATGGTGTAGTTGAACAAGCTGCGAAAATGGAAGGTCGTCAATTGACGATGGTGCTGGCTCCCAAAAAGAAGAAGTGATTTGAGTCTGAAAAGACAGCAAAATCATATTTAAATTAACGAATGCGAGAGTGGTTTTACCATGCCAAAAATTAAATCAAACAGTGGCGCAGCTAAGCGCTTCAAACGTACCGCTAACGGTTTTAAACATAAGCAGTCTTTCACTAGTCATATTTTGACGAAGAAATCGACTAAGCGTAAACGTCAACTTCGTTCTATGAACCAAGTTGCAGCGTGCGACAAACCATTGATCGTTCGTATGCTTCCATACGTTTAATCGTTTATAAAAATTTCGTCAATTAATTAGTTAAAGGGTTTATATTATGCCTCGCGTAAAACGTGGTGTTCAGGCTCGTCGCCGTCACAAAAAGATTTTAAAGCAAGCTAAAGGTTATTACGGTGCTCGTAGCCGTGTGTTTCGCGTAGCGAAACAAGCGGTTATCAAAGCAGGTCAATACGCTTACCGTGACCGTCGTCAGCGCAAACGTCAATTCCGTGCACTATGGATTGCTCGTATTAACGCTGCGGCTCGTATCAATGGTCTATCTTACAGCCGCTTTATTGCTGGCCTTAAGAAAGCTTCTATTGAAATTGACCGTAAAGTATTGGCTGACTTGGCCGTATACGAAAAAGAAGTTTTTGCAGCGATCGTTGAAAAAGCGAAAGCTAGCTTGGCTTAATTTCTGACGTAGTGCCTGAAGTGACACTTACTTGTAATTTAGGTGTCACTCATAGCAGTCTTTAATAGGGGAAGAGCTAAGCTCTTCCCCTATTTTATTTTTTGGAGTATGAAATGGAGAACCTAAACCAGATTCTAGCCAACGCTCTCGAAGCTGTGGCGGCGTCTGATAGCGAGTCAGCACTAGATGACATTCGTGTTAAGTATCTAGGTAAAAAAGGCGAGCTTACAGCTTTATTAAAACAGCTTGGTAACGTTGCACCTGAAGAGCGACCAAAATTTGGTCAGCTTGTTAACGAAGCTAAAGCTCAAGTGCAAGAGAAAATGAATGAGCGCAAGGCATCGCTTGCTAAGGCTGCACTTGATATAAAACTTGCAAGTGAAACAATTGATATCTCGTTGACTGGTAAAGGGCAGGACGTAGGTGGATTGCATCCTGTAACGAGAACAATGGAGCGCATTGAAAACTTTTTTAAAGGAATTGGTTTTGATGTGGCGTCCGGGCCTGAAATCGAAGATGACTATCACAATTTCGAGGCGCTAAATATTCCAGCGCATCACCCTGCAAGAGCTATGCAGGACACTTTCTATTTCGATCCTACTACGGTATTGAGAACGCACACGTCGCCTGTACAGGTTAGGACAATGGAGCAATCTCAGCCTCCGATTCGTATTATTTGTCCTGGTCGCGTTTACCGTTGTGATTCTGATCAAACGCACACGCCTATGTTTCATCAGGTTGAGGGTTTGCTGATCGATGAGAATATATCTTTCGCTGATCTGAAAGGAATTTTACAAGAGTTTTTGAATGCTTTCTTCGAAGACGATCTGAAGACGCGTTTCCGTCCAAGCTATTTTCCATTTACCGAGCCTTCAATTGAAGTTGACATTATGCGCACCAATAGCAAAGGCGAAGAGTCTTGGTTAGAAGTGTTGGGCTGCGGCATGGTGCACCCTAAAGTATTAGAAATGTCTGGAATTGATTCAGAAAAATACACTGGATTTGCATTCGGTATGGGCGTTGAGCGCTTTGCGATGTTGAGATATAAAGTCGACGATTTGCGTATGTTCTTCGAAAATGATTTGCGTTTTTTAGCGCAATTTAAATAATCGGTCTGAGGAAGAGAGATGAAATTCAGTGAAAATTGGCTAAGAGAGTGGGTCAATCCAGAAATATCTACCGATGAACTTGTTGCTCAGGTAACAATGGCGGGGCTGGAAGTCGACGAAGTAGAGCCAGTAGCAAGCGACTTTTCAGGGGTTGTTGTTGGCGAGATTTTAGCAGCAGAAAAACACCCGAATGCAGATAAATTGCAAGTTTGCCGTGTTTCTGATGGCTCGGAAGAGTTTCAGGTTGTGTGTGGCGCGCCAAATGCACGTGCAGGGATCAAAATTCCATTCGCAAAAGTAGGTGCTGTTCTTGGTGCTGACTTTAAGATTAAGAAAGCCAAATTACGTCAGGTTGAATCCTTTGGTATGTTGTGTGCTGCCGAGGAACTTGGTATTAGCGACGATAACGACGGGTTGTTAGAATTGTCTAACGATGCGCCTACTGGAACAGATATCCGCGAATATTTGGGCTTAAACGATGCGATTATCGATGTCGACTTAACGCCTAATAGAAGTGATTGTCTGAGTATCGCTGGTTTAGCTCGTGAAGTTGGTGTTCTCAATAATACGGACTTGTCACCTGTTGTTATCGAACCTTCAAATGTTGAGGTTGACGATACATTTAGCGTTAAGGTTGAAGCATCTGAGGCTTGTCCTCGCTATATTGGCCGCGTAATTAACGGCGTAAATGTTGCTGTTCAAACGCCGCTTTGGATGTCTGAAAAGCTGCGTAGAAGTGGTATCAGAACCATTGACCCGATTGTTGATATCACCAATTACGTGATGCTTGAGTTAGGTCAGCCAATGCATGCATTTGATTTGGCTAACTTAAATGGGTTTGTGGTTGTGCGTAATGCGACACAAGACGAAAAAATCACCCTGCTTGATGGGCAAGAGATAACACTTCGTCCAGATACGCTGATTATTGCGGATGAAGTAAGGCCGCTTGCAATGGCAGGTATCATGGGTGGTGAGTTGTCAGGGGTAAATGACAGTACTCAAAACATTTTCCTAGAATCTGCTTTCTTTGCACCCATCGCGCTAGCTGGAAAAGCCCGTTCATATGGTTTACACACAGACTCTTCTCACCGATTTGAGCGTGGCGTGGATGCGACATTGCAGCAAAAAGCAATAGAGCGAGCAACCGCTTTGATTGTTGAAATCGCTGGCGGTAAAGTTGGGCCTTTAATTGAAGTGGCTAACGATGCTGACTTGCCAAAGGCAAATCAAGTAACGCTACGACGCAAGAAATTGGATCAATACTTAGCGATTGCTCTTGAGCAATCACAAGTAACTGAAATCTTAACTCGTTTGGGTATGGATTTAATCAGTGTGTCGGACACCGAATGGGTGATTGCTGCGCCTTCTCATCGATTTGATATTGAAATCGAAGCGGACTTAATAGAAGAAGTTGCTAGAATTTACGGTTACGACAATCTGCCTTCTTCTATGCCTACTGCGGCTGTTAACTTCAAGCCGGTTACTGAGACAAAAACCCCGATTCAATCTGTTAGAGCAACGCTAGTTGCTAATGGGTATCAGGAAGCGGTAACGTATAGCTTTATCGATCCGGTTCTTAGTAAACAGTTCTGTCCTGATATTACGCCTGTGCCGTTAGAGAATCCCATTTCTTCTGATATGGGGGTGATGCGACCGAGTTTGGTTCCTAGTCTGGTTAAAACGTACCTGTATAACCAAAATAGGCAGCAGACCCGAGTTAGATTGTTTGAGGCAGGGCGACGTTTTATAGGTAGCGTTGATAAATTGGCAGAGCTTGATCAGCAAGAGCGTATTGCAGGTCTCATTGCGGGCTCGTGCTCTCCTGAAGGTTGGTATCATAACAATGAGAGTGTTGATTTTTATGATATTAAGGCTCATGTGGAGGCGCTATTTGAGTTAAATCAGGGGCAGGTTCCAGCATTTGAGCGTGCAGATGTCGTTTATCTTCACCCTGGTCGATCTGCAAAAGTTCTGATTGATGGTAAGGAAGTCGGAGTCTTAGGTGAGCTTCACCCACAGTTCGCGAAAGACCTTGGCATTAATCAAGCTGTGTATATTTTTGATCTTGAGCTGGACGCTGTTTTGTCTGCCCAATTGCCTCAATATTCAGCGGTATCTAAATTTCCTGAAGTGCGTCGAGATTTAGCGTTAGTCGTTGATCGTCAAATTCCTGTAAGTGCTTTAGAGTCGATTGTGGCTCAATATGCGGGTGAGGCCTTCCAAAAAGTGGCTGTTTTTGACGTTTATCAAGGTCAAGGTATTGATGAATCTAAAAAAAGTGTTGCTTTGGGCTTGACGTGGCAGCATCCTTCCCACACTCTTAGTGATGAAGAAGTGAACAAAACGGTTGATCAGATAGTATCTGCATTAGCTGAAGAACTTGGGGCTGTTATTCGAGGGTAAGCTTATGGCATCGTTGACTAAAGCGGATCTAGCGGAAAACCTTGTTGAAACTATAGGTTTGACCAAGAAAGATGCAAAAGATCTGGTAGAGGGGTTTTTTCAGGTAATACGAGAGTCTCTAGTGGATCGGGAGCAAGTGAAATTGTCAGGTTTTGGCAATTTTGAGGTGCGTGAAAAGAGTCAGCGACCTGGCCGTAATCCAAAGACCGGAGAAGAGATCCCAATCACTGCTCGCACGGTGGTTACTTTTCGACCAGGTCAAAAGCTAAAGGCTAAAGTTGAAAATTACATGCAAGAGTGATTGAGTTAAGCACAAGCTCAGATACAAAAAAGCCAGGCTATTAAAAGCCTGGCTTTTTTGTATCTGAGCAGTCGTTTTTTTAGCGTGTTACTGGATTGTGTGTGTTTGAGGTGAAAACAGACTTTCAACCGCTTTTTTCAGTGTGCTGCTGATGTGCTCAGATCTTAGCAATACCCAGAGCGGGGAGTTTGTTTCGGGGTGCTGAGTTAGCTCTCCGACGATTTGTTTGAACCCTAACCAGCCGTCTTCTCTGTGTGCAAGTTTTTCCATAATGACTCTTAGTAAGGCTGGTTCTTTAGATAGCCAATGAGGGCATTTAGCGGAGAGGGCAGTTAATAAGTGGATGTGCGTATCGTCGCAGGATGAAATATCGCCAATAGCTTTAAAAAGCGCTAAATTTAGTGGAGCGGATAGATCGCCACTTGAAAGAGCTCGAACGTAGCCTGCTAGAACCTCTGGCCGCTCTTCTAGGGTTGCTATGCTTTCAATATCAGATGATAGAGAGCTTGAAAGAGAGTGATGCTCTAAGCAATTACAAAGTGCCATAGAAAGTGGCAGAGGCGCTCGCTTTATCGCATTTGCAATGAGTGCTTCTGTGCTGGCTTCGGCGTGACGTGCCGCCAAATCAGCGATCCCTTGAAGACCTAGTTGACTCCATGTGCCGTCCTCGTCAGGAAGGTTTTGCGATAAATACGTTTTAACGTCTTCATAATAGAGCGAGCTTGGTTGATTGAGTGCACACGCCATAATAGCGTGGAAGTTGGCCATGCGCTCTTGATCGGGTTTGAATGCGTATGGGTTGTCTTCTAGGGCTTCGTTTAAACCTTGTTCCGTTCCTTTGTTCAGTATTCTATCAACAATGGATTTTATAAAGTGATCTCGTGTTCCTAGGTTTAAGGCGCCTTTTTCATCTATGGGGAGGCGAATAAACCAAATGACAGAATCGTCAGCCTTATTTTTCGAATCCTTAGGTAATAAAGCACAAGCAAGCCAGGCATGTTTTTGAAACGGGTACGGGTAAGCCTGTTGCTTCTTATCGAATTGAATAACTTGCTGAGGTGTTAGCTTTTGAACTCGTCTACCGATATCAAAGTAAGTAACGTGACAATCTACTAAATTGAAGAGGTCGCTTAAAGATTCTATTTGATTCATTGTTAAACCGTGTTGAGGTAATCGCTAGAGAGGTTATAAATAAATGCACTGCACGTCTGCCTTATTCGGCTTCATAAAGAATAGGTATTTGTGTCAGTATGCTTATTCGTAAGTTCTCTTGATTGTGTATAAAATGTCGATCAATTATATATGTTTTAATTGGAGAATTCAGTGGTAGTTGATATAAAACGTTACCATGATCTAGCGGATCTAGTGCTTGATTTAGAAGTGCTAATGCGTGAATCTGGGGCTTGGGAATGCCCTGTACCGACAGACGAGGCTTTGCAAAGTACGATTCCTTTTGCTGCGGATAGCATGGCGTTTAATCAGTGGATTCGATATATCATGGTGCCAAGGTTTAAAGTGATCATAGAGGACGGAGGGGTGTTACCTCATTCTTCTAATATTGCTGACTATGCAAGTGAAGCCAATTTAGAAATTTCACAGGAAGGTCAGCGTAAAATTGTGCATTGTATTCGCATGATAGATCAGCTCCTAAATCAGCGAATGTCATAAATGGTCAATAAAAACTTAATCGACGATCTTAGATGGGTTCTTCAGTTCGAGACAATCAATGATGCGATGAACTTGGTGGACTATCGCATTCAAGATTGGGACGCTCAACTAGAAAATTTATCTAATAACAGAACGTTGATTGAAGACGCTTTTTCTGAGGTTAAATCTCACTTTTTAGGAACCTATTTTGAGGTTCTGTTTTCATTTGCCATTCGCCATTTCACAACACTGGAAGTGATCTGTGAGCATGAACAAATCCACCTGTCCGGGCGCACGCTAGGGGAAGTGGATTTGATTGTAAGGACGCCTCAAGGTGAGTTTATTCAGTTTGAGATCGCAATAAAGTTCTATCTGCAAAGGCCGGATTTGGTGCCTCATGATTGGATCGGTCCAAATAAAAATGACAGTCTTTATAAGAAAACTGAGCGGGCGCTGACTCATCAGCTAACCATTTTGAAAACGGATGAAGGTATAGAGTGGTTAAAAAGCCGCTCTTTACCCGTGGTGGAAAGAACGGAATTGCTGGTTTTTGGTCGTTTATTTTACGACTTTTTAAATCGGCATCGTCATCATTCTGATGCTGTTTGGATTAGATTCGATGATTTTTGTCGAGCTGCATTTTCATCTCTCGCGATTGCTAAAAAACCGCATTGGCTGACACATGCTGAGGACATGGAATACATAGATCACAGTGAGTGTTGCTTGTATTTAAAAGAGTGCTTCACTACCGACAGCCGCCCTGTATTATTTGCTGTTTATGACGAATTCATGATAAACGATGGAAATAAATGGGTTTTTGTTGTGCCAAACGCATGGTGACGCTTGAAAAGTGAGGCTGATTCAGGCATAAATTTACTTTCGCTGTAAATATTTGGTATTGATGTCCGATCTATTCTTTATAAACACAGAATCGCGTGAGGCTGCCCGCTGGCTAATTGATGTATCTAAATCATCTATTTGTTGGTCTAATCGTTCGGCAAAGGCGCTTTTTTCGACAGAGATTTCGAAGGATCGATTGTTAAACTCTCAGCTCAAGAATGCACTAATCGATAAGGTGCAGGCACTCACGTCCCTATCACCTGAACGCGAAGAGAATCTGTGTTGGGTTATTAAATGCCAAGATGGACGTGTTTTGCAGTGTATTGGTCATCGTGTACATCTCGGGCCAGGTCATTTAGGTGTAAAAGTAGAAGCTCGTGAAATGACATCGCTTGTTGATATGGGTAGCGGACAAACTATTGGCTCAGTTGATGATGATGAACCTTATGCCCATTTAGATGCGTTTAACCTTTCCTACTTTCGCTTTGATATAACCGGTAAATGCCTAAGGCAAAGTGCTCAAGCTCTTACGCAATTTGAAAACGTTGAAGAATTTAAAGATTTGTTTGCGGTGTCTGCTATGGCGCCATCTGTCTTTGGACAATTGCTGACAAAAGGGCGAATTTCGACCGATGTTAGATTTTTAACGAAGACAGGTATTCACTGGTGTCATATTGAAGGTTATAAGGAATCTGCAGGCGATTCGTTCTATCTTCAAGTAACAGACAAACAAGATATACGCTTGGCAGAAGCAGAGCTATATCGTTTGAAAAACTACGATTCGTTAACGCGTTTACCTAACCGAGAGTCTCTTTATTTAAAGCTAGACTCTCAGATAGCCAAAGTGGCTCAAAAAGACCAAAGTTTTGGCCTACTGTTTATTGACCTAGACGGCTTTAAGACGGTGAACGACTCATTTGGACACCAAGTTGGAGACGAACTTCTGTGTGGTGTGGCCCGTCGAATCCAAGGTGTGCTTCCGAGAAATACTCAGTTATTTCGCTTAGGCGGAGATGAGTTTGCGATTTTGGTTGAAGACATTCTGAATGACTCGAATTTGATTGAGGTCGCTCAGGATGTTGTCTCTGTCAGCGCGCAGCCCTATCCCGTTGAAGATTTGGAAATGCTTGTGACTGCAAGTGTTGGAATTTCAAAATATCCAGATCATGGAAAAAGTATCGATGATCTCCTAAAAACCTCTGCATCCGCTATGTGTCGTTCAAAAGCGTTGGGTTACAACAACTTTTGCCTGTACGACAATGGAATGAAGCAAGATTATCGTGCACAACTGACCTTAGGTGGCGCTCTTAGAAAAGCCATTGAAGAAGAGCAATTTGAGCTTTATTACCAGCCAAAAATTCGATTGTCCGATGAACTTACCGTTGGTGCCGAAGCGCTGATTCGTTGGATTCACCCTGAGCACGGTATGATTCCACCGGATAAGTTTATTCCTATTGCAGAAGAGACTGGCTTGATTCTTCCATTAGGTGAATGGGTTATTAAACGCGCTTGCCATCAGTTGAAAGAGTGGCGTGAAGCAGGGCATCCGCCAATTAGTCTGTCTGTTAACTTGTCAGGTCGGCAGTTTATGCAATCGGATTTGGTTGAAATGGTCAGAGCGACGTTGGCCGAGACTGGCGTTGATCCAAAGTATCTAGAGTTAGAGTTAACCGAAAGTATGCTGATGGCCGATGCTCAGCAGACGATCGAAAAGCTACACGGGTTTAGAAAACTTGGTTTGACATTGTCAATTGATGATTTTGGTACTGGATATTCCTCTCTCGCTTATCTTAAAAAATTCCCTATTCAGACGTTAAAGATTGACCGTTCTTTTGTTAGTGATCTTGGAATCGACGCAGATGATGATGCCATTGTGAAGGCAACTATTGCGATGGCTAATAGTCTAAATTTGAAAGTGATAGCGGAAGGTGTGGAAAGTCGCTCTCAAATTGATGTTTTGAACGATTACCAATGTGAAGAAGTGCAAGGCTATTTATTCGCAAAACCGATGAATAATATAGATTTCTCGTCCTATTTAAGTGCTCAGTCTCAAAACCAATATGATTTACTCGCACCTGTTCATTAGTTTTGATAATCGGTGCGGTTCGCACTAGAATAGCGCCCATTCTATCAGTCAGCTGGAGCGCAAGTGACGCTTTTTAATAATTTAGTCTGCCCACTTGATCAAGAGGAACTTGAGCAAGACGGCAGATCTCTACGTTGCCCGGATGGGCATGTCTACGATATTGCCAAGTCCGGTTATGTTAACCTGCTTCCTGTCCAGAAAAAACATTCTAAAGACCCCGGTGATTCTAAGGAAATGGTCGCATCGAGAAAGCAATTCCTTGATACCGATGCTTATTTACCTATTATAGAAAGTCTCCATTCTTTTTTTCTGAATGGTCAAGCGACGCATTCTGTTTTAGATGCAGGATGTGGAGACGGCTACTATTTGTCCAAATTGATTGAGGCGAATCAAGCTAATGAAAAGTCTGTAGCAGGGTTTGAGTGCACGGGGATTGATATCTCTAAATGGGCCATAATCTCTGCAAGTAAGCGTACTAAAGCTGTTTCTTGGGTCGTCGCGAGTAATGCGAACATTCCGTCTAAAAATGAATGTTATGAT
The DNA here is from genome assembly GCF_000192865.1 of Marinomonas mediterranea MMB-1. NCBI lineage: Bacteria > Pseudomonadati > Pseudomonadota > Gammaproteobacteria > Oceanospirillales > Oceanospirillaceae > Marinomonas > Marinomonas mediterranea. The sequence goes on along the minus strand of NC_015276.1, from coordinate 2,756,703 downwards.
AGTGTGTTATGTGCTTTCGGTTTCCCGGTTTTTTCAGAATTTCACCGAGTTCTTTCCCCATCGGGGAAGCTTGTTTTGGTTGAGTCCGGGCCGAACCATTTGATTGAACTTCGTAAAATCCTATATCCGACGATTAAGGATTATCGTCAAACGTACTCGTCAGGTATTGAAGGTTTTCAGTGTGACCAAGAGAAAAAAGTAACATTCGAGTTCCAATTGGAATCCCAAGAAGCGATTGCTCGCCTACTTAGTATGACCCCGCATATGCATAAAGCGCCTTACGAAGGCCGCCAGAAAGTGTATGAATTAGATAGATTAACCTTAACTGCGGATGTCGTGATACGCAGTTTTACTAAATGCTAGGTACTAGAAATGTCCAGTAAGTTACCCGAATTATTTGAAAAGAACAGGCAATGGGCCGCTAAAGTAAATGCGGAAGATCCCGATTTTTTTGAAAAGTTATCAAAGCAGCAAAAACCTGAGTACCTTTGGATTGGGTGCGCAGATTCTCGTGTGCCAGCCAATCAAATTGTAGATTTAATGCCAGGCGAGGTGTTTGTTCACCGAAATATCGCAAATGTTGTGGTTCACACAGACTTAAACTGTTTGTCAGTTATTCAATTTGCCGTAGATGTGTTGAAGGTTAAACATATTATGGTTGTTGGGCATTACGGTTGCGGTGGTATCAAAGCGGCGATGGATCAAGCAGAGCATGGTTTAATCGATAACTGGTTGAGACATATTAAAGACGTTTATCGTTTGCATAAAGAAGAGGTAGACGCGATCGAGGACGACCACGAGCGCTTCGATCGTATGTGTGAGCTGAATGTTATTGAACAAGTTGCCAATGTCCGCCAAACCAGTGTGGTTCAAAGTGCATGGAAAAATGGTCAGGAGCTGCATGTTCATGGTTGGTGTTACAGTATTAGCAACGGCCATATTAAGGACTTAAATGTCACTAGCTCGAATAACGAGGGGTAAAAAGTGTCGAAGGGCAGGGTAATCCGTCTAGCATGATATTAAGTCGCCAACTCGCAAGGAGAGATGGCGACTTAATAAATAGACTTACAGACTGTGATTTTTAGCAATCACTGTTGCGCAGCCCGCAATGGTTGAGCGAAGCCATATATGGCCGGGATCGTGTTGCAATAAGGGGCTCCAGAGCATCTTAAGTTCAACCGGCGGTATATCGAAAGGTGGCGGTACCACCTTAACTTTCGCGTTGTCTGCAACCAGTTTGGTTGCTAGAGAAGGCAGTGTCGCAATTAACCCCAGCTGCTCTGTTGCTCTCATGGCAACGTTGTAGTTACGCGTAAATAGACGAATATTTCTTTTATGGCCTAGTTCCGCTAATGTTCCGTCTACCCACCCTAATTTCTGAACCTCTTCTGGCTGTACTCCAACCCCAACGCCGAAGCCTGTTTTACTCACCCAGACATGAGGAAGTGCGAGGTATTTATCGAGCGTAAAATCTTCGATAATGTCCGGTTTGTTGGGTACAAGGCATGAAAAGTTGTCAATCCAAACAGATTTCTGATGGAAAGATTGAGGCAGTGTTTCGAATCGATTTATGACTAAGTCGACCTTGCCTTTTTCGACATCGTGAAAGCTGACATCACTGGGGTTCATTACGTCGAGAATGACATTTGGTGCTTCCGCTTGAAGCTTTTCCATCAAAGGTGGGATCAGAGTCGCTTCTGCGTAATCACTGGCCATAATCCTGAAAACACGTGAGCTGGATTCAGCGTCGAAGTTTTGACCTAGATGTAATACTTCGTCAACGCTTTGTAAGATAGCTTGAACCTTTGGCTGCAATTGTATAGAGAGCGCCGTTGGCATCATTCCATCACTGGTTCTGACTAGCAAAGGATCATGAAAAAGGTCTCTCAGTCGTCTTAGGCCATTGCTCATTGCAGGTTGTGTGATGCCTAGCCGATTGGCTGCATGGGTGACGTTTTGCTCGCGTAATAAAGAATCTAGATAACGAAGTAGGTTTAAGTCAATTTTGTCTAATTGCATAGTTGGTCCGAGTGCTCCCACGGCAGGAGGGGTTCTAGCGGTAGAAACTCGTTTAAATAATCAGTCTCAGGAGGCAAAATGATACTGTATTTTGCCTGTTAATTGAATCGTTCAACTAAAATGGTGAGTATTTGTGATTCGTTAATACATTTATAAGGTCAGTGTTTTCAATACTTCATAGCAGGCGCCCATCGTATGATAGTCGGTTTTACCAGCAGGACTTTTGTTGTTGTCGTACTGTGCATTATTTTCATCAAGTATTCGGTACCAGGCGCCAAATGTATGATCGATCATATGATTCCAGCTAAACTCCCAAAGTGTTAAGTATTGCTTATAATACGTCTCATCCTTTGTTGCTTTGTATAATAGCCAAGCCGCGGCAAACGACTCCGCTTGTACCCAGAAATACTTATCTGGATCGCAAACTGTGCCGTCTGGTGCATAACCATAATGCAGTCCACCTTTTTTGGTGTCCCAGGCTTTTTTATAGGCAAGGTCGAACAGGTATTTTGCTTTTGGTAGATACCAATTTTCAGGGGATCGTTTGTCTAGCATGAGCAACAGCTTGGCCCATTCCGTTTGGTGCCCAGGTTGGAACCCCCAAGGCCTGAATAGATGCTTAGGGTCGTTTTTATTGTAGTCCCAGTCTATCTGCCAATCATTGGTGTAATGCTCCCACACTTCGTTAGAGTTCGATAGACTTGCTTGTTTTTGACAGATATTCTTTGCTAGCAACTTTGCTCGGTCTAAGTACTTTGGATTCTGTGTGGCGTCGAAGGCTGACATGAGTGCTTCGCACATATGCATGTTGGCATTTTGTCCTCGATAAGGGCTAACGGTTTTCCAGTCGCTGCTTATCTCGTCTAGATACAGTCCATGCTTGTTTTCCCAGAAATGGGTTTCTAATAGGTCATATGTTACTTCTATCCACACTTCGGCCTCAGAAAGGCCAATTTGCAATGCGTTTGAGTAAGCTAAAATAACAAATGCGAGCCCATAGCAATGATTTGTTTCGTCTAGATTTGTGCCGCCGTCAAGAAGCCAAACATAACCACCAGATTGCGATTGATGTCGTTGTCTTAGATACTGTATGCCGTGAACGGCAGCGTGTTTGTATTCCGCGATATTAGTATGTAGGTATGCTTGTGCAAAATTAAAGATAAAGCGGGTGCTGCTGACAAGGTGGCGAGTATTGGGGTCGTATACGCTTCCGTCATCTTTGAAAAATTGGAAAAAGCCGCCTTCAGGGTCAATGCAAGTGGGGAAGTAAAAGGCCATTGTTTTTTCAATGTGCGCCTCTAAAAATGTCTTAGAGTCAAATGCAGGGTAAGACATGTGTATTGCTCCCTATTATGTATGGTGTTTATTGTTATGTTTATTTTGCATCATAGCGCTTAGACTGATTAAATCAATTAAGTTTATTAATTATTGCAAAAAAATTTGAGTTAGAGTTTATGATGAATCTTATTGGCAGTACTTCCGAGCGTAGCCGTTCTTTTAATGAGAGGGTGGTTTTACAGCTGATACGCCAGTACCCAGAAATTTCGCGACAAGAGATTGCATCCTTCACTAAGTTAAGTGCACAGACTATTTCAGTCATTACGGCGTCCTTGATCGATAAAGGCTTCATTATTTCTTCTGGTAAAGTGGAAGGAAGGCGAGGGCAGCCGCAAAAGAAACTGGTGTTGAATGGCGCGGGAGCCTACGGTGTTGGAATAAATATAGATCGTGATTTTATCAGTGTCGCCTTGATTAATTTTGGGGGTGAGCCGATTTTTCAGAGAGAAGAGCGAGTTTCATTTCCTCAGGAAAAACACGCGAAAGCGATTGTTTGCGAATTCTTGAGCGAGGCTGCCGATTTCTTAGGTCAAAATTGGGATAAAGTTCGAGGCATCGGCGTATCTCGGCCTGACTACATGGAAGAGTGGATCGAACAGCTTGGCATAAACTCAAAACAAAGGAATGTTTCTGTTGGTTTAGAGTATTGGAGTAACGATGCGTTTGAAGTGTGGCTAGGGCATAAATTTGATCTACCTGTTTTACGCGAGAATGACGCTCGTGCCGCAGCTATGTGTGAATTGTTTTTTTCCACTCCACCGCTAGAGCATGTTTTTTATTTGTATATCTCTACGGCGGTTGGTGGGTGCATTGTTGAGAAAGGGGAATGTTTAGAAGGAGCATCGGGGGCAGCTGGACAGTTTGGATTGTTGTACACTAAAACGGGCAAATACGGTGAGCGGGTGCTAGAGGCGCTTTCGCTAACGTCTCTTCAGCGCTACTTGGTTTCTAATTGCAACACGACATTTGATAAACTCAATATGCTGAAGGACACGAACTTGATTCATGAGTGGGCGACAAATGTTGTTGAGGATTCAAGGCACGCTTTCACGGCGTTGCTGGCGTTGATTAACCCGAGTGAGATTAGGGTAGGAGGGCGCATACCTACCTGGATGATCGAACCATTTGCTTCAGCGCTCTTTACGATGTTGGAGAGCGAGGTCGTGCTTAACACACCGCGTGTTGTACCAGCGAATTATACAAACTACTCTGGTGCATCAGGGGCCGCAGTGCTTCCACTATACGAGATGTTTGCGCCTCAAACGTCGATTTTGACTTTGGAACAGTAATCAACCATTAAGCCCGAGGGTGTATGCGTTTAGCGATTCAATGCGAAGATAGAATAGGTATGGTTCATGAGGTGCTTAAGTTGTTTGCACCGCATCGAATAGACATGCGTTTGATTGAAGTCGATACCGCGAGGCGTTGTCTATATATCGGTTTTCCTGATATCAAGTTTGATTCATTGCAACAGCTTTTGGCTGCGATCCGTCGACTAGAAGGGGTTGAGGATGTGAAGCTTGTTCGCTTTTCGTCTTCGGAAAGAGAAAAAAACACACTTGCGCAGATTTTAGAAGCGTTGCCAGATGGTGTAATAGCGATCGATTTAAAAGGCAATGTGACGATGGCAACAGAATTGGCCGCAAAAGACCTCGGTGTTTCGTTGGGTGAGCTGATGAATAAGCCTCTAAACTTATTTATTAAAGCGATAAATTTCTCGAAGCTAAGCGGTGCCGACATGAAACGTGGGATTACTAAACGTATTCGTGTTCATCGAAAATCCCTTCTTATGGAGTTGCAGCCGATAAAAGTGTCTACCGAGAAAGAAGACATTTGCGCTGGCGCGGTTATTCACCTTAAGTCCGAAACAAGAATAGACCGTCAGTCGGAAAGGTTTAGGTATGGGGCGAACGAGTTTAAGTTAGAGCAATATTTTCAAAGCGATATGGTATTAAGTTCGACCATGGGGGCGTGCCTTATTCAAAGTAAGCGTTTTGCGATGTTGAATACACCACTTATGATATCTGGTGAAACCGGCTCAGGTAAAAACTCTATCTTAAATTCCATTATTGAATACTGGAAATCACACGGCTACGAAGAAACGCAAGTACATAAAAGAGCGGCGGTTTCCTTTCAAACGCAAGCAGATTTGCAGTTGTTTCTATTAGCGCCTGGTTGGCTAATTATAGAGGGAATAGAGGGGTTGAATGACACTGCTCAGGCTCAGTTAGCGCATTGGATTGAGACGTCAAAATTCATAGTAGAAGACGATCATGTCTATCGGAGGTTGGTGGTATTAACGTCTTTTTCCAGTCACTACTTTCGAGAAGAGAGCTCGTTCAGTTACGAACTTTACTTGCAGTTGTCGCAACAAAATATTGACGTTCCCTCGTTAAGGGATCGGCTTGATGACATTGAGGGTGTTGCAAACGAAATAGTAAAGCAAGTATGCGGACATCTTAGGGTGGATTCCGTTTCTTTAAGCAGTAGTGCCGTTACTGCTTTAAAAATGTATGACTGGCCGGGGAACATTACTGAGCTAAAAGGCGTTTTATATTCGGCGGTGGCCTCGACAGAGCGCTCAGAGTTGGTTGCCGAAGATTTCAATCTTTTTTCAAGTTCCAAAGGACGGCAGTTAGAGTTAGTGGATAACTCATTAGATAAAACGATTAAAGAGTGGGAGGCGGAACTGCTTCGTAAACTCTATCCCCAATATCCAAGTACAAGAAAGCTGGCAAGTGCACTTGGGTTAAGTCACAGTGCTGTTGCGAACAAGTTGAGGGATTATGCCATAGGTAAATAAATGGAGCGCATTAGGAAAAATTAACCGGAAATAAAAAGCGGCCTAACGAAAATTAGGGGAGAGTTCAGGCATTATCATTGGCGTGCTTAGTGAATGATAATGCCTAAAGAAATCTTAGCGAGGATAGCGACTACGGTTACGTGACTTTTGTGCAAGTAGACGATCTTTTTCTTGTTGCTCTCTATCAAGTTTCAATGGTTGTAATTTAACTTGAGGTCTCGCGAAATGCTGGACTAGCTTACTAGACATCGCGCCTATCAAAATAAGTGCGGCTGCGAATAAAATCATTTCTACCATCTTGGATTTCTCCGTATTTTCTGTCTCACCCTAATCATGGCTCAAACCGACGAAAGGGTAAAGTAACTTTTGTTGTTATTAAGTAAATGGGTACTGTACTTCTGTTTTCAACCTATAGGCTAAAATAGTCTCTTAAAAAGTGCGCAACGCCATCCTCGTTATGATGCCCAATGACGTCAGTTGCACGTGATTTTACGTGTGGCGCGGCATTGTGTGGTGCGAATGACGCGTCGGCATAGTCAAACATAGATAAGTCGTTATCGCCATCTCCAAAGGCTAAGACTTTGGTTGCCCCCAGTTCACTTTTTAGTGTGTTAATAGCAGAACCTTTACAGGCGTCTTGGTGGTGAACATCGATCCAAAAGGTATCTTTATTGTATACGCCGCCGCCACAATACGCTTTTAGCTCATTTTGATTCTCTAATGAGGTAACGACAGAGACGGCTTGTTGCTGAGAGCCAAGCGCGCTTATATTTGTTGCAATATCATCGAACGCCATTTCTTGGATAGGGTGGAGGCTTAACTCATCGTGTTTACCAAGTTCGTTTTCGATCAGATCACTTAAAGGACTTGTTACCGGAGGGTGGTAGACTTTATGTGTGCCATCACGGGTAATGCAAAATATAAATGGTGTAACACTAGCAAGCTCGAACTGAGTTAAAGCGTATTCGACAGACTCTTTAGTGAGGGAGGTTTGATGACGATATTGCTTCTTTAATGGGTGCCACCACTCGACACCATTTTTAAATATCATCCACTCTTGAAAATTATGTTCGACGAGACACTTTCGCGCTGCCAGATGTGTGCGCCCCGTTGCAATGGTATAAAAAATTTTTTTATCACGCATTGCTTCGAGTGTTTCTAATGTAAATGGTGATAGAGCCTGATGTTTGTTTAGTAGAGTGCCGTCTAAATCGAAAACCACTAACTCCATATTACACCTTCTTTTTAAATCTATGATGAAGGCAGCTTTCCAAGGGCCGCTGCCTTCGTGAGGTATACTTACTCTTTATTGAGAGTTTGATACTAACGCTGTCGTTGAGAACGCAACACCTTCCCAGCCATGCTTTATAAATTGGCGTATATTCTGATGGTCGTCGCCCTCTGGGTTTTCGAGGACATCAACTCGGTAATAATCACCGAATAGGTTTAGCGTTGTTGCTTCATCAAATTGGTTTAATTGAGCAAAAAATAAAATTTTGCACGAGCCATTGTTCTGCCCTTCTTCGTTAATTTGAGCGCCATTCTGAAACTTAACGGGAGTGAAACTGTAATGAGTGTCGATGGTGTTTATGACATCTGAAAAGGCGGTTTGCTCAGGTTGTTGTTTAAATTGAGCGATTTTAGCCGCAAGTTGTTCTAGCATGGTTTTCTACCTTGTAATCTAAAGTGCTTGTAAAGCAGTATGGCTTAAAATAAAGCACAAAATGTATGCGGCTTTTGCAGGTATGTCAAAGTCTCTCGCATGTTTAAGCTATGATGTACGTGACTAATAAGGAAAAAGACCGTAATCGCATCATTTTGCCAAACTTTGTTATGGATCTTAATTAAGATATTGGCAAAGCAGCGACCAAGTTTACTTTCGTTAAGCCCGATTTGGCATTAGTTGAATTGTTAGTCGCCCCTAGGATATTAGAATAATGAATCAGAGCTGATATGTTAAAGTTTTTTGAACGTTGGATTGCACCTTACCCTGAACACCAAGCACAACATGCCCCTAAGAATTTATTTGAATTTTGTCGCTTTTATTCGAAAGGCGTCGAAGTCCCCCTTCTTTTAATGTCGGTGTTGACGGCTTCTTTGGCCATAATGGAAGTTGTGTTGTTTGGGTTTATGGGGCAGTTGGTCGATTGGCTGGTCAACTCCAATCCAGACACCTTTCTAGAGGATGAAGGCGGCCGTCTTATTGGCATGTCTTTACTTATTTTGGTTGGGATGCCTGTGGTCACTTTTTTGCATTCGGCCATTGTGCATCAAACGCTGCTAGGCAACTACCCGATGCGTGTGCGCTGGTTGGCGCATCGATATTTGTTACGCCAAAGTCTGAGTTTCTTTCAGGATGAATTCGCAGGGCGCCTTGCAACAAAAGTAATGCAGACATCGCTAGCGGTCAGAGAAAGCGTTATGAAGTTGCTCGATGTGCTGGTGTACATCTTAGTGTATTTCATTGCGATGTTGGTTTTGATTGCGAATGCAGATTATCGTCTTATGCTGCCTATGCTTGGTTGGTTAGTTTGTTATGTTTCGATCCAGCTGTATTTTATTCCAAAGCTAAAGAAAGTGTCCGAAGAGCAGGCGGATGCCCGATCAACCATGACGGGGCGGGTTGTCGACAGTTACACCAATATATCGACTGTAAAGCTGTTTTCGCATACCAGCAGAGAGTGGGATTATGCTCGTGACAGTATGGATGGTTTTCTTAAAACGGTTCATAAGCAGATGCGATTGGTAACTGGGGTCAATGTTAGTGTGCAGCTGTGTAATTACTTATTGGCGTTTGTGATCGCTGCGGTTGCTATCTCGCTTTGGTTAGGTAGTGCGATTGGTGTGGGTGCGATTGCTATTTCAATTAGTTTAGCGTTGCGCTTAAACGGCATGTCTCAGTGGATAATGTGGGAAGTCGGTTCGTTGTTCGAAAATATCGGCATGGTAGCGGATGGAATGGGGACTTTGTCGAAGCCGCTTATGGTGCAGGATAAAGAAGGCTCAGAGCCTATCTCGGTCACAAAAGGCTCGATTGATTTCGACCAAGTTTGTTTTCACTATGGGAAAAAAGATAAAAAAGTCATCGAGGCGCTTAATTTTTCTATCTCTGCAGGAGAAAAGGTCGGGCTTGTTGGGCGGTCTGGCGCAGGAAAGTCGACCATTGTGAATTTGTTGATGCGTTTCTATGACGTTGAATCGGGTGATATTCGAGTTGATGGGCAAAATATAGCGGATGTTCGTCAGGACTCACTTCGTCAGATGATCGGTGTTGTTTCGCAAGACACTTCTTTATTGCATCGCTCAGTGAGAGATAACCTGCTGTATGGAAAGCCTGATGCTTCAGAAGAAGAAATGATCGCTGCCGCAAAAAAAGCAGAAGCGCATGAATTTATTTTGGAGCTCACTGACCCATATGGAAATACGGGTTACGATGCGATGGTAGGAGAGCGGGGTATTAAATTGTCTGGCGGACAGCGACAACGGATTGCGATCGCTCGTGTGTTGCTTAAAGATGCCCCGATTCTTGTCTTAGATGAAGCGACGTCTGCTTTGGATTCTGAGGTCGAGGCTGCGATTCAACAAAGCTTATATCAACTAATGGAAGGAAAGACGGTTATCGCCATTGCACACCGCTTATCAACCATTGCTGCGATGGATCGGCTGGTTGTGCTAGACGAGGGAAATGTCGTAGAGCAAGGCTCACACGAAGAGCTCATAGACTATAAAGGTATATATTCAGCACTGTGGGTGCATCAAACGGGTGGTTTTCTGGCAGATACTGTGGAATTAGAGGGTAAGGAATCGCCTTCCATGGCACTTAAATAACCTTTAAGGAGTGGCTTTAATCTTTGGGTCGCGTCGTTTTATTTGCTAGCCACATAAATTGATATGGCATGAGCGTGACTTGTGCCATTTGGTCTTCATAGCGTTGATCGCTCACAAGATCTGTCCAATCCTCGGTTGCTATCAGGTTTAGTTCGGATAAATTGAAGGTTTGGGGCTGATCGGAAATATTGTAAACGGCAAATAGACTTTGTCGTCTGTCTATACTCTGACGCCAAAACGCGAACAGTTCATCACCCATATGCAATACGTATTGTGTCGCATTTGGGTGGAATGCCGCTTGTGCTCGGCGAATTTTCATTAAGCGGCTCATCGCTTCAAACACTTTTTTGTGATGCGTATTAGTATTTAAAGCGTGTTCCAATTCCTCCATCTGCCAAATGTGACGATTAATAGAGCGAAATTGTCCCGTGTTACTGACCCTTTCGTGATCGTTTTCTGTTCCAAATAGCGAATGGATGTAAAAGGCGGGTACACCTTCGAGAGCCATTTGAACGCCTGCAGCACACAAAAAACGCGCAAATTGCCATTGGTCTGGCCCATGTAAAACAGAGCCGCTAAGCGCATTCCAGAGGCTTATATTTATTTCATACGGCTTCGCCTCGCCTTCTGGGGTAGTTCGGGAGCTGACTTTGCCACCAAACTTTTTCATTGTGCCAATCAGCGTGTCGATTTCCCATTCTGATAGCAATCCCTCAGTTGGTCGCAAACCAATGCCGTCGTGCGATGCAACAAAGTTCAGATAAGTTGTACCTTGTTGAGCAGGCGGCATGCCCATAAGCCAGCTTTTTAGGTGCGAGCAGTTGCCAGTCACTAAGGTATTGATCAGGAGTGGTGGTAAAGAGAAGTTGTAGATAAGGTGAGCTTCGTTAGCATTACCGAAATACGTAAGGTTCTCTCTGTTGGGAATGTTTGTTTCAGTGATAATGACCGAATCTGGTGCCCAATGTTCGATCATCAGTCGTAGAAGTCGAATCATTTCATGGGTGTTGGGTAAGTTTATGCAATTGGTGCCCGGTGTTTTCCAAAGAAAGGCGACGGCGTCTAGCCTAAACCATCGAATGCCTTTTTCTAAATAAAGTCGAATGATTCTGAGAAACTCTAACAGTACTTCTGGGTTCTCAAAGTTTAAGTCGATCTGATCATGGCTAAAGGTACACCAGACATGTTTTATACCGTTTTTTGTTTGGACTTCACGCAATAGGGGGGAAGTGCGAGGGCGAACAACATTGCTCAGGTCTGATTGAGGGGCTGTCTCATAAAAGTATTCGGCACCCGGCGAAACTCCTGCTTTGTAGTTTTCAAACCACATACTTCGACTGGAGCAGTGGTTAATAACAAGGTCTCCCATTACTTTGAAATCTTTCGTGATGTTTGAGATGTTCGTCCAGTCACCGCTTGAAGGGTTGACCGTCGTATAATCCATGACACTAAAGCCGTCATCTGAACTGTAAGGGAAGAAAGGAAGAAGATGTACGGCTGAAATGCTTTCACTAAGATTGTTCTTTACGAACTTATGTAGCGTCTCTAGCGGCGTGGACTCTTCTGAGCGCAGTGTATCCGCATAGGTAATCAACATGATGTCCGATTGATCCCATAAGTTCTTATGCGGTCTCGGAGGCTCCGAATTTGCGTCTAAATGGAATGTCGTTAGACAGTTTCTCGCAAGTTCACTAGCGTCGAGTTTTGGGTAAAGCGTTTGCAAATGCCCCGTAAGGCGTTGTTCTAAGTGTGAAGGAGCGCTTGAGTCCATAAATCTGCCTGCCGTTCTTTACATGGATGTTTCAATCAATTGGCATAGATAGATAAGAAGCAAGACTAAGTCTTGCTTCTTGAGCCAAGTTAAATGTTTGGGTTTATGATAAGAATTTAGATCAAAGTATTGACTACTTTGGGCCAAACTCATCCATATCTTTTTCAACTGCGATTGCAAGCTGCTTTAAGACACCAGGAAAGGCGCTCATTACACGATTCCAACTTGGTATAAAAGGCGCTTCCATTGGGTTGTCCAAATACATGTTGCCCGCTTTCATAATGTTGCTTGCGAAAAGTTCAACTGCTTGCTCTTCCATGTGAACGTCTAGTTTTAAGCCGTTGATTTCAGCATCGTTACGGTAAGTTTCGATGAAATCAAGCGCAACTCGATAATACGTCGCTTTAATTGTCCTAAAGGTTTCCTGATTAAAAATGATGCCATTCGTGGCAAGTTTTCTAAAGATGGCTTTGGTAATATCAATGGACATCTTCGATAAACCGCCATCATCATTGTTCGCAGAGAGATCTTGGTGTTTATGATCGTAGGCGTCCGCAATATCAACCTGGCAGAGTCTATTTGTGGAGTAGTTGCGGTACATTTCACTGAGTACACCGATTTCTAATCCCCAGTCACTGGGTATACGTAGGTCGGTCATGACGTCTCGGCGGAAAGAGAATTCGCCAGCAAGAGGGTAGCGATAGCTGTCCAAATAATCTAAGTAATCTAGATTGCCAAATACTTTTTTTAGAGAGTAGAGTAACGGCGTTACGAGTAAGCGGCTTACACGGCCATTCATTTTACCGTTTGCGGTGCGTGCGTAAAAACCTTTACAAAATTCATAGCTAAAATTTGGGTTGGCGACGGGGTATATTAGCCTAGCAAGTAGCTCTCTATCATAGGTGACGATGTCGCAGTCATGCATTGCAACGGATTCTGCTTTGCCCGCTGCAAGGTTGTACCCCATACAAAACCAAACGTTTCTGCCTTTACCTGGGTCGGTTGGAGAAAGGTGTTCACCTTTAAGTACGGAATCAATTTCTCTTAGTCGCGGACCGTCATTCCACAGTACTTTTGTTTTTTGAGGTAGAACAGAAAAGAACTCCAATGCATGTTTGTATTGTTCTTCGGTTGCTCTGTCTAAACCAATGATAATTTCAGAGAGGTAAGGTACCTTTTTAAGGTGTTCTATTATATTGGGCATTGCCGCTGTTTCTAGTTCTGAGTATAGGCACGGCAGTATTAGTGACATCGGGCGTGCTTCTGCGAACTCACACAACTCTTTTTCGAGTTCTTCCAAAGGGCGGTTGGCCAAATTATGTAATGTTGTAATGATCCCGTTTTGGTAAAAATCACCCATATGAAGCTCCTAGTTATATAAGTCACCTTAGATGTGACTTAGTCAAAGTGTGTTATTTTTTTAAGTCGATTTTGTGTTTACATTATTTTGGGTTGTGATTTGCCTGCTGTTATTTAGAGGTAGCCTTCTTGCATGAGGGCCTTGTTAACGGCTTCTGTCCAACCATTAGGTCCGTATTGCTTTGTCAGCCAAGCATCAGCTCTATTGGGGATTTCTGGCGGAGCGTGTACTGGCGAGCGAATCACGACGGCAATTTCAGCTGCGGCTAACATGCCTACGTCGTTTTCTCCGTCGCCCAATGCCATCGTTTTAGTTGATTCTGTTGCTGTGCATTGATTGTATTGCTCGGTAAGCCAATTCATGGCTTTCGCTTTGTCGCAGTGTCTCCCCATTACATGGGTAAATCTTCCACCTCTTTGAACTTGTAGATCAAATTTTTCTAAATCGTTCTTGAAGGTTTCTAGATTGGTCTCAGAGTCATTCCATACCATGGGTTCTGTAAATTCCCTCTGCATTGCTTGTATTGCTTTTTCGACAGAGAGGCCGGTGAGGTTGACAATATCTGAGGACGTCATGTCACTAAATCGAGCAAATTCGTATTCTTGTTTCTTTGAACTTGTGATGTCGATGAGGGCTTTTCTAGGTGGCCCCATGGCCTTGCGCCAATAACTCCCACAATCTTCTAACTCTTCTTCTATCGACAGGTCAGTGCCTTTTGGGATGTAAATGGCAGCGCCATTCTCAACAATAAATGGGTCGTTATGTTTCAGCTCTGTTCTTAAATTGAGTAGTTCGGCGAACGTTTTGCTTGTGTTAAGAACACAGGGGATTTTGAGGGCCTTTAAACTTTCAAGTGTGTCTTTAGCTGCTTCAAAGCTATAGGTATGGTGATCTAACAACGTTCCGTCAAGGTCTGAATAAATGACGAGTCTAGACATGTTGGTGGAGCAAACTGCCAATAATTGCTGCTCTAAAAAGGGGCTAGTTTACTCTTTCCTCCTTATTGAATGCGATCTTGCCGCTTAAGCCACGGTTTGCAGATATTAAAGATCATCTGCTTGTGATTCACTTTCCGTCTGCAAATGTAGTGCCAGTCGAGTTCTCGGTGGTAATCAATCTTTGCTTTTCTGTGAGTTATCGTCGGGTATTCGTCTGTTTGTCGGTATTTGCTTATAAGAGTCTAGCGCGAAATATCGGGCATTATTGTGACAGCATGAAAAGGTAAAATGGTTAATTTTAGTTAGTGCTATGGTTTATTTTGGTGCGAGTGTGTCCTTGTGATACGTTGTCTTGTGTTTTTATGGTGCGTTAAGGGTTTTGTTACGCTTGAGCGAAATGTTCTGTAATGGAAAGGGTTTGATAGAGAGTTATATTGTCTTTTTTTTAGTGTGTAGTGGATCCGACTATTTTCGTTTTTTGTTCTCCTCATTTCGGTGTGCCTACAGTATGATGATTAGAATAAAGTTTTGTTTTTTTTTATTTTTCAAAGCTTTATTCTGATATTTAATTTTTAATGGAGAATGATTTTGTATTTTGGTTGTGTTTTTGCGCTAAGAAAACACAGCTGATGTATGATCAAATGTAGTGAAGCAAATGACTGACCATGTAAAGACAGTTCAAATTCCGTCGATAAAATCGCTAGATGATATCTTGCCACGTGAGCCTCTCTTAATGATGGGAGCGGGCCCTGTTCCCATTCCAGAGAGAGTAGCGAGAGCCAATTCGGTCGTTATAAATCATTTAGGCGCGGTTATGGCCCAAGTGATTGATCAAGTGAAGTCGATGGCGCGCTATGTTTTCCAAACAGAATCGCCTTGGGTGATTGGCGTTGCGGGCCCTGCCTCGGCAGCGATGGAAATGGCGGTTGTTAATTTGCTGTCTTCAGGTGACCGCTTCTTATGTATCAACAATGGCTTTTTTAGTAGTCGTATGGGGGAAATGGCCGAGCGTGTTGGTGCGGATGTGCAGACCTTAGATGTGCCTGTCCATTGTGCTGCCGACCCTGATGAGGTTGAACGAGCGATTGAAGCTTTTCAGCCAAAAGCCATTAGTTTGGTGCAAGGTGAAACCTCCAATACTGTGTTTAATCACTCTTTAGAGGAAATCGCTAAAAGAGCAAAAAAACATGGTTGTTTGGTGATTGTTGATGCTGTTTGTACACTCAGTACAATGCCGTTAAAAATGGATCAGTGGCAGGTTGATGTTGTGATTACAGGTGGGCAAAAGGGGCTTTCTTGCATCCCTGGTGTGTCGCTGGTGGCGTTTTCTGATGAGGCATGGGGCACTATTCAAATGAGAGAAACGGTGCTGTCTCATTGGTGTTTTGATGTCAAGTTGGCGGAGAATTTTTGGCACAAGCATGGATACCATTATACTGCACCAGTATCTGGGATCATGGCATTGCATGAAGCGTTAAAGTTAGTATGTGAAGAAACGCTTGAAGGTCGGTTTGCGCGTCATGAACGTTGTTCTAAAGCGCTTCAAGCGGGTATCGAAGGGATGGGGCTGGATCTTTTTATTGATCAGGCTTCGCGCTTGAACTCTGTGGTTGGTGTAAAAATACCGCATGGTTTATCAGCGGCAGATATCTGCACGCATATTTCTTCTGTCTATAAAGTGGAGATTGCGGGCTCGTTCGGTCAGCCTATTGTCCGAATTGGTCAGATGGGTGAACAATGTCGAGAGCATAACCTTTTTAGAGCCTTACATGCTTTCGGTAGTACGATGAGGGACTTGGGGGTGAGCGTTGATCAGCCTCTTGGAATGGCGCACCTAGAAGCGGCATTGCAATCTCGATAGTGAATGGCGCCATGTAAATAAACAGCATGGCGCTATTTTTACCTCCTTTCTTTGCTCTTTTCCTTTTTGTCTTTTTTGCCGCGATTTATTTTCTAAAAATTAGCTGGGGCTCTTTATTCTGTAGCCTTCTTTTTGAGTAGTAGTGCTGGGGTGGTGGCGATTAATGCGCCGCATGTGATTAGCCCGCAGGCGACCCATTGAAAGATCGTTAACGGGTTGTTTAGCGCTAAGGCTAGCCATATGGTAGAGAGTGCGGGTGCCATGTACGAAAGTACGCCTAAGAGTGAAATGTTGCCGTTTTTCACGCCGAAATCCCAGCAAAAGAAGGCGATGCCGACAGGACCTATTCCCAATGCAATAATGGCTTTCCAAGGAAGGGGCGCAAGGTCGGTGTTCGGTTCCAATAAAGCGTGGGCCACGCCTGAAAGTACAGCCGTTATTATGCAGTACCAGACGACTGCGTTAGACGGTATGTGTTTTAGCCTCCCATTTAATACCGAGTAACTTGACCAAATGATCGCACACCCCAGTGCTGCGATGTAGCCTTTGAATTTATCTGTGGGTATTGCATCTTCGCTGCTATGAGTATTGAGAATGATTAACCCTGTGCCAATCAATGCAATAAAAGCGCCCGCCAAATGGCTTTTTTTAAGGGTTCTTAGGGCTAATCCATTAATGATGACGATGAGTACTGGCCACAAATAAGCAATCAGCCCAGCGTCCACGGCGGGAGCGTGCTGAAACGCATAGAAATATAAATAGTGATAAAAGAAGAACGCGGCGCCGCCCAATAACATGATTTTTTTGGGTGTGTTTTTCCAAGACGACAGTAGCTCTTTTTTGATCGAGTAATTGACGAGAAATATAATGGATGCGACCCCAAACGTTAAGCTTAATAAAAACAATGGAGGGGTCTCGCTTGATTGCGCTGTGAAGAGTGCAAGTGTGCTCCAAAGGAGTATTGCGATTGTGCCAATA